>DSAS01000081.1 GCA_011046365.1 Fidelibacterota bacterium | reverse complement strand
GCGATCTCGTTGGCGGAACCCAGTTTGTGTCCTTCGGCG
This sequence comes from Fidelibacterota bacterium, assembly GCA_011046365.1. Taxonomy (GTDB): domain Bacteria; phylum Fidelibacterota; class UBA2242; order UBA2242; family UBA2242; genus B118-G9. The sequence goes on along the minus strand of DSAS01000081.1, from coordinate 2,477 downwards.
ACAACGATCAGGCTGCTGGTCTTACCGGTGCGGGACCAGATTTTAATCATCTCTCCCAGATTGTCCATCGTAGTATCGGATTCCGGGACAAGAATCTCCTCAGCGCCGCCGCAGATGCCAACCTCCAGCGCAATGAAGCCGGCGTGGCGCCCCATCACCTCCACCAGAAAAATACGGTCATGGGAGGCGGCGGTGTCACGGATTTTATCAATCGAATCCAGCGCGGTATGAACGGCGGTGTCATAACCAACTGTCAGATCGGTTCCGTAAATATCGTTGTCAATGGTACCGGGAATACCGATGACGTTGATTGATTGCTCTTCGTAAAGGGCGTGAGCGCCGTGGAAGCTGCCGCCACCGCCGATGACTACCAGGTGATTGATGTCCCACTCCTGCAGAATGGCGGCGCCCCGTTTGCGCCCGGCTTGATGCCGAAAGGATTCGCTGCGTGAGGTTTTCAGGAAAGTGCCGCCCTTCTGAATGATATTGCTGACCGAGCGGCGCGAGAGCGGCATCACCTCGCCCTGGATCAAGCCTTCAAAACCGCCGTAAATACCGAAGACATTGATGCCCTCTTCGACCGCCGTCCGCACTACCGCCCGAATAGCTGCATTCATTCCGGGTGCATCGCCACCGCTGGTGAGTACTGCCAATCGTTTGATAGCTGCTTGCGTTGATTTCATCCGGGTCCTTCCAAAAGCCCTGTAATATACGGTGAAATCGTCTAATTATCCAAGGGTGCCGGTTATTTTCAGTTTCAGCTCTTTTTAACCATGATTAAATTTCGAATTAAACGGATAATTTGACGGATGAATTTAGAGATTGATAAAAAGAAGTATATTGATCTGAATCGTTCGGAATACGGTGACCTGTATCCGACTTTCAGATTTCCCACGGAAGCAGAGAGTCGTGATTACGGGGCAGAGCGGGAGCAGCTGCTAGGGCGGCTGAGCCCTCATGTTCGCTGGGACTATCAGCGGACAAAAGCCGATACAACCCGGATGTCGCCGGGTTGCCGCCTGTGCGGGGATGGTTACTGGTCCTGTCTGTTTGTTAATAACCGCTGTAACGCCGCCTGCTTTTATTGTCCCGCCAGGCAGACTGGACAGGCTCTGCCGGGAACCAGTTCGCTGGATTTTCCGGAGCCGGAAGATTATGCCGATTATGTTCAGGCTCTGGGATTCCGGGGCGTCAGTATCAGCGGTGGCGAACCGCTGCTGGATTTTGCAAAAAGTGTCCGTTTTATCGAAGTATTGCGAAAACGTTTCGGCAAGGAGCTGTATCTCTGGCTCTATTCGAACGGTATTTGCGCAGACAAGGAGAAGTTGCAGATTTTGGCGGGTGCCGGTCTTGATGAAATCCGCTTTGATATCAGCGCAACAGCCTATTCTTTGGCAAAGGTAGCATGGGCAGCGGGAATAATTCCGCATATTACCGTTGAAATTCCGGCTATTCCCGAGGATGTTGAAATTGTGCAAAACCTTCTGCCGCAAATGGTAAACATAGGTGTGAATTACCTGAACCTGCACCAGATTCGGGTTACCCGCCACAATGCGCCCCAACTGATTGCACGTGGTTATACATTTCTCCACGGACCAAAGATTACGGTGCTGGAATCGGAACTGACGGCGCTGCGATTACTGCTTCACGCCCGGGAGAAGCGGATTGCGCTGCCCATTAATTACTGCTCGTTTATCTATCGTCACCGCTTCCAGACCGGGGCGGCTCGCCGTCGGCATGCGGCTTTAATCAAGCAGAGTTATGAAGATATTACCGAAGCGGGACTGATTCGCACCATGGGAAGTATGGCTGTGCCGGACCGGATTCAGTATCTGACGGATCAGCTGTCTGCGGCAAACATTGCGCCGGAAAACTGGTATTACAGTCCGGCAAAATCCACTCTTTATTTTAGTCAGGCTGTCCTGAAAGTAATTTTTCCTCTGCTGGATAATCTGCACCTCGATTACCATGTTTCACTTCTGCTGCCGTCGGTCTCCTACCGGCGGAGTTTTCGGGAAATTGCCCTGAATGAGCGGAGAGTCGTCATTGTCGAGCGGGCTCCGGTGCTGGCGGATATTGAACTTAATCCAGTGGAAATGCGGCTTTTTTACGATACCTTCGTAAAAATCCCGGCACGACGAGATTTGTATCGGGTCATCGAAGAGCCGGAGGAACCCCATGTCCTATCGGCACAGGACTTGGCTGAGCACTGGAGGGATATTTATTTTTACGAAAAGATCAAGACCGGACTCTATGAATATTATTAACAATGTAAGTGTTCCGTCCACGGAGTAGTTCCTGAGAACCTGAGAACAGGAGAATTTAACAAAAGATTTCCCTTGCAATTTACACGGGGGGATACATTTTATCAAACTACATCTTTGACACGGGGCAATAGAGAAACGGATTCAAGCCGCCCGGCTGAAGCGCTTCAATGATCTTTGAAATGGATTTCTCGTTAAGACGAAGGAATTCGC
>DSAS01000033.1 GCA_011046365.1 Fidelibacterota bacterium | reverse complement strand
TTTGCGTAAATTTTTTTCCACAACATTCTGAGTGGCGATCCCGGCGTGGTCGGAGCCGGGCAACCAGAGCGTCTCATATCCATTCATCCGGGCGTGGCGAATCAGAATGTCCTGCAGCGTATTGTTCAGGACGTGACCCAGGTGCAAAATTCCGGTCACGTTGGGCGGGGGAATGACGATGACGTAGGGTTTTTTCGATGAGCGGTTGTCGGCATGAAAGTAATTTTTCTTCAGCCAGTATTCATACCAGCGATTTTCAACATGCTGCGGATCGTAGACTTTTTCCAGTTGAACAGCCAAGAGATTGCCTTTCTATGATTCGATAATCAGACTAAATGCCGTGGTCAACTTCAGAACATTTTGATTCGCCTGTTTCAGGCGATTGCTCAGCACTCTGGCAATATTTTGCATGACTTTATTGCCGATTTCGGGGTAGTCATTGCAGATTCTGAAGAAATTATTTTTATCAATTCGGGCTATGCTGCAGGTCGTTATCGCCTTGACCGTGGCGCTGCGTTTATCGTCATCGCTGAACAGGCTCATTTCACCGAAAAAGGGTCGCAAATCACTGGACAGGGAAATCAGACTCTTTTCCCGGGTATCCGCCTGGGACGCATCGGTTTTGAGGGTCAGCGCCTGGGAGATTTCCACTTTCCCATCCAATAAAATCAGGATCGAATTGCCGGGCTCGCCCTCCTGAATAATGACATCCCCTTTATTGAACTGGATGGGAATGATCACTTTATAGAATTTATCAATCTGCTCTTCTGTCAAATCGGCAAAAATTTCGTAATGCTTCAGAATTTGCGGATTATATTCGCAGCTGTTCTTATGTTTTTTTATAATACTCATCAGCTTAACACCACCGCTCTTTCATTATCCTGAATGACATAGTCATCATCCGGATTCAGGTTGACAATGGTCTTGTTTTCCTCGCCCAGCGTCCGACCAGCTTCTTTCAATTTCCGCTCAATGAAGGCATCGAGATGGCTCGAATCCGACGATAAAAAATCTGTGACGCCGATGGACTCCACCTCCGCTATGAGACCCAGAACCAGCATTTTTTGCTGCGTTTTGAAAAATTCAGCCAGCTCTTTGAAGGTCTTGCCCCGGAAGCGTGCCGGGATACTGATCGTGGCAATCCGGTGTTCACTTTTAACGCTGAACAGGTTCCCCACCACGTTGGAAAGCCCCGGCTCGGCGACATCGCCCGCCAGGATATAAGCCACAAACTGATCGCTGACAATGACCTCATCGGCTTTGGCGCGCTTGACATGAATCTCGTTCTCAGCCACCATAATAAAGGCGATGACCTTTTTCTTGGGATAACTGGATTTGATATTCAACGTCGCCAGGAGGGTTTTCTCATCGGCAACCAGCGAGTCGTACTGAAAGAGGTTGGGCAGTAAAATGATCGTACTGGCTTCCCGGATATTAGCGCGCTCGAGCGGTGCGTTGCGGGTGTAATCGCCCCGGATAAATTTCACCTTCTGCTTCCGAAAACGATCCAGGATGCTGTTGATCTCCTCCTCCGGCAATTCATTGACCAGAATTACCCGTGGCGGACGGCTTTTGGACAGCGCAAACAGCGTTTCAAGAATGGTCTCCGCGTTGCTGTTCCAACCGCAGATAATGATATGATTTTCATAATTGATTGATTCCAAGCCCTGATCCTCCCTGATTTTGCGGGCTACGAAGATGGACGAAATTGTAGCCGTGATTAATGACACAAGAGTAACCCCCGAAATCATGACAAAGATGCCCACCAGTCTCCCGCCGAAGGTAATCGGACGGATATCGCCGTAGCCAACCGTAAAGATGGTTACCAACGCCCACCAGACCGAATCCCACAGACCGCTGTATTCTGCCGGATTCGATTGATTCTCAAAATATAAAACCAGCATCGCTGCAATGATCGTTACTGACGTCAGCGCCAAAAATATTTTGAAAATTGCTTTACTGAAAACAGACTTTAAGGTCTCAATAAAACCCAAATTAGACCCACTCCTCAAAAATCCCGAACAGAAGAGATTTTACTTAAAAAGCAGCTGAAAGTCAATCAGTATGCATCGGTGAACATTACTGGAAATAGTGTTTTCCCTTAGAATTATAAATAATATTCAGCTTTTTCGGGTGAATCCGGATTTGAAACTCAGAGGCAAAGAATAGCTCTCCGTCCATGTGGTGAGGAACCTCCCGATCAAAAGCCAGGTGCAGGCTGTCGGTTCTGAAATAGTGGACCTGCGGATGTTGCAGATGACTGCCGCTCGGCACCATGGTAAAGATTTTGAAGCGCTGTAAAAATTTCAATTCCCGGATCAGGCAGACATCCAGCAATCCGTCATTCGCATAAGCCTGGGGGGTCAGAAAATAACCAGCGGCGAATCGGCGTCCGATGGAGACCGTATTGATAAAGCAGTTGGACATCTCGGTCTTGCCGTTGTTCAGGACCGTCATGGGGTGTTCGTGGTACGTCAGCAATGTTTTCAGAATATGCCACAGATATTTGTCCTTACCGCCCTTTTTCAAGCCCTCCTCGTTATAATTTTGCGC
>DSAS01000092.1 GCA_011046365.1 Fidelibacterota bacterium | reverse complement strand
GAAAAATCAAGCAGATAGGTGCGGGCAAAATTGGTGGAAATTTACTCCTGCAATCAATCGGCTTGAGGTTTATGGTAGTCTCCTCATTCGTCCCCGCCATCGGCGGGGTGGGGCGCTGCCAACAATCTTGCCTGGGCCATCATCCGGGAGAAAGAACCGGATCTTGGCGAGGCCTTGCGCTTGGCCCAATCAGCCAGGGAGAGCCAGCCAAAAAATCCTTTTATCAATGACACGCTGGGATATGTCTTTTACTTGCGGAAAGCGTATGATCTGGCAACTGTCCAGTTCAGGAATGCACTTGCCGCTGCGCCCCATATTCCGACAATCCGTTATCACCTTGCTCTGTCCCTGAAGGCCCAGGGTGCGGACACGGAAGCCCTGCGGGAGTTGCTTTACTCTATTGAACATACCGATGATTTTCCTGAACGTGAGGAAGCGGAAAAACTGCTTCAAAAGTGGCGGCAAAACTCGTAACAATGTTTGTCTCGCAGGTGGGAAGTTCCCTCCCGCCGGTCAAAATGGAGTCCCTGACCTTAAATGAGGAATGGAGGAGCCGGGCTTAACGTCACCGCTGGGCTGATATCCGATGGGAAAGACTTTTGTAGTCGGTGATATTCATGGTTGTTACCGATCGCTTAATGAACTGTTGCAATACATAACGGGCCCGGACAATACGGTCATATTTTTAGGAGATTATATTGACAGGGGACCTGACTCGAAAAGGGTGGTATCCCGCCTTATTCGATTAAAGAAGGAATTTGACCGGGTCATTACCCTCCAAGGCAACCATGAAGCAATGTTTCTTCGCTATCTGCACGGATTCGACCAGCAGCTATTCCTGCGCAACGGAGGGCTCCGGACGCTGGAAAGCTACGGAATCGACCCTCTGAAAAAAAACAACGACCCTCGTGCCGCGCTCCCCGAAGAACACCTGGCATTTTTCAATGATCTGCTTCTGCACTGGGAAGACGACACGCATATCTATGTTCATGCGGGCCTGGAGCCTGGTGTGCACCTCGCCCTGCAGTCCCCTGAATGGTGTCTCTGGGCGGGAGAGGCGTTTGTTTCCTCCACTTATGATTTCGGAAAAAGGGTGATATTCGGCCATACGGCCTTTCATGATCCGTATGTGCGCCAGGAAAAAATTGGAATCGATACCGGGGCGGTGTACGGCGGCCGGCTGACCTGCCTGGTCCTGCCCGATGAACAATTTCTCAGTGTTCCCGGCCTGGAAAATGAGCCAGGTTATTGATTCAATGCTGCAAGAGTAAATTATTTCTCTAATCTGCCAGTTTTTTTACTGTTGGCAAAGCTTATCGGGATATACTCCCATCCGTTCTAAATGACGCGGTAACCGGGACCTGCTGTCATTTCGACCGAAGGGCTGACCGAAAGGACAAAGCACTCCAGATCTGCTATTGCGAACCGGGACAAATTCGCAGTTTGAGGCTTGATGGGAATAAAAAAAACCCTGGCATAACGCCAGGGTTTTTTATCTCCGGAGGAAAGATTTCGAAAATATCAGTTTTTCAGTTTTCGTCGGCTCAGCCCGGCGAGTCCAATCAAGCCGGCGCCAAAAAGCAGCAAAGTTGCCGGTTCGGGCACAGGACTTGGATTTCCGCCGGGATCGGGAGTTGTCGGACAGCCTTTGTCCCATCCCCACCCGTGCCGAAGACGAGCCCGATTCTGATACCAGTTCGGTGCCCATCCCGTGGATGCAAAGGTGGAATTGCTGAAATCGGCAATTTCAGAACCGAAGACCTGGAGATCGACTCCCGAGCTGTTCAACTCTCCCATTGTGAAGTTGACAGACAGAAAATTGCTCTCCGTTCCCTTCGTGACGCGATAGTCCGTGTCAACGATGGGAAGTGCAAAGGCAGAGGCGGCGACCCCCAACACCAAGACGGCACTGATTGCTAATATTTTCTTCATCTCTACCTCCAGGAGTAATTGTGAGTGTTTATTCCTGCCTATAAAACGCAAAATGAATGCCTGTTGGAAATTTATGTAAAATTAATTATTTGACATTGATCTTTAACATTCAAAATATTGTTATTGCGCGTTATTTTTATCAAGTGAAGGGGTGCGGTTGCTCGGCGTCAGAAGACCATTTTTTTTTCAGAGAACTGACAAAGCGAGTCAGTTTTGATTGGTTTTCCAACTAATAAAAAATGATTTCATGAAAACGGAAAAGGAGGCAGTTGCCAGGGAAAGTAATACCTACTGATTTCATAGGAAAATTTAAACAAATACGATGGCGCGAAGAGGATTTTTCCGGAAATCAGGAAAAGCGGTCCTGCTGTGATGGGAAAGTTGGCAGTCGGCAGCGACCCACCCCGCGCTTCGGGGACGAATGAGGGGACTACCATAACCTCAAGCCGATTGATTGCAGGAGTAAATTTCCACCAATTTTGCCCGCACCTATCTGCTTGATTTTTCGTTATGCTAGTGTCCTGTCACATCTCTAATGTTGGATAAAGACGGTTCAGTTTGATCCGGGCATCTTCAGCAGTGAACTGCCAGTTAACCCCGGCCTTCATTCCGTTTCTTGTCGACTCCCATGCCT
>DSAS01000135.1 GCA_011046365.1 Fidelibacterota bacterium | reverse complement strand
GGTTTTTCATCTGCTCTATGGATGGAGTCTCCGGCGTCGGTTTTTTCTCCACAACTCCGCAGAGCGAATATTCCGGCGACTATTGCCAGAAGGATCAATTTTTTCATAATAAAGTACTCCTTAATACAATTTCAGAAAATTCACTCTTTGTTGCCTTCGATCATCCAGTGCATCAGGGTGGACTTGGTTGGGATTTTTCCGCTAGACATGACCTCTCCGTTAATCACCAGACCGGGTGTGAACATGATCCCGTAATCGGCGAATTTGTTGAAATCCGTGATTTTCTCCAGGTGCATGTCCAGATTGTTTTCAGCGGCGACGTCGTAACATAACTGTTCCAGCTTTTTACAATTCGGGCAACCACTGCCCAGAACGATTACCTTCAACATTTTTATACTCCTTTTTTGTCGGTTTAATATCTGTCCGATAAAATTCATTAAAACGGTTTTTGATTTTATCACGGACATTGCGAAATACCGCCAGAATTTCTTCTTCCGTACCGGTCGCTTCTGCCGGATCGTCGAATCCGATATGCAGACGATGCTTAACTTTTCCAAAAAACACCGGACAGGTCTCTCTGGCATGGTCACAGACGGTGATAACATAGTCAAAATTGGCATTCAGATATTCATCAACGTGATTGGTTTGGTTTCGGGAAATATCAATACCGATCTCTGCCATGACCTTGACCGCATAGGGATTGACCCTTTCTGCGGGTTCTGTGCCGGCAGAGAAGACGTCGAGGTCGGGATCAATTTTCTTAAGAAATGCCTCCGCCATCTGACTGCGGCATGAGTTACCAGTGCAGAGAATGAGGATTTTCATAGTGATTCCTTTTTTTGACATGATAACAGGATTTACATGTTTTATTTTTTGACATGATAACAAGATTGACAGGATGTTATTTCTTTATTTGTTTTTTGTGTTTCGATAAGTTTTAAATTTGCGTTTTACTTCGACTTTTTGCTCTCCGAAGTTGATTAAAAGACCGTTTTCAATCCCGGTGGCAGTCAGATAATTGACCAGTTGGGCTTCATGTATTTTATTGAGTCTGGTTACGGATTTCAATTCGACAATAATCGTATTTTTAACTAAAATGTCGGCAATAAAATCACCTACTTTCTGATTCTCATAATAGACGCAAATCGGTTTTTGGAACTCTGCTTGAATCTTTTCTTTTCTGAATTCGATCGCCAGGCATTTTTCATAAACCGACTCCAGGAAACCGAACCCCATTTTATTATAGACTGAAAAAGCGCAGCTAATAACTTTCTGGGTTAGTCCGTTTATTTCCATTAAAACCTCCTTTCATTTGACATGATAACAGGATTGAAATGATTCTTTTTTTGACAGGATAACAGGATTGACAGAATTTTTTTTAATTGAGTTATCAATCTGCAACTATATTTTTCCCATTTATACAAACCTTGAATTTTGTTCGTTTTTACTGAATTGATACTGCATTTTTTAATTACATTATGTTAATCTTGTCTATAAAATACTTCCGTAAATCAGACCGGAAATAGTAGCCATGACAACCACGAGGCTTACATAAACAACGGTTTTCTGTGTGCCGATGACGCTGCGAATGACCAGCATATTGGGTAGCGAGAGCGCCGGACCGGCTAACAAAAGCGCCAGAGCCGGACCTTTACCCATGCCACTGGCGAGCAATCCCTGCAGGATCGGCACCTCAGTTAATGTGGCAAAATACATGAATGCACCAGCGATGGATGCGAAAAAGTTTGATAATAGGGAGTTGCCGCCGACTAAATCGGATACACAGCGATTGGGAATGATGCCCTGCCCGTTTTTGGGACCGCCCAGCAGAAATCCGGCAACCAGTACGCCGACTGCCAGCAACGGCAGAATCTGCTTGGCAAAGCCCCAACTGGCGGACATCCATTCCGACGGTTCGCCTTCATTTATCGAAAGCAAGATAGTTAACCCGATGACTGCAGCGATAAAAGCCAGCACCGGGATTGATGGGAAAATGATTGCCAAGGCAAGCACCGGAAGAGAAGCCAGAAGCACCGGGATTGCTTTGATCCTAACGATGTAAATCAGTGAAAAGATGAGACCAATCCCGAAGATACCGGTAATCAGCCATTTATTGTTATAAATAAAATACCAGACTCCCGAATCGGCGTCGGTTTTGCCCCAGTTGACAAAAACAAGAATCAAAACCAGGGTGAAAAAGTGAATCGCGGTTTGCCAGAGGGGGCGGGGCTCTCCGGAGTCCGGCATTGCCAGCTGCGCGTTTGCCTTATCCTGTTCCTCTTTGCGATAGATCAGGTGCATCGTAAAACCGATTACCACACTGAAAAGCACCGCGCCGGTTACGCGTGCGATTCCAAGTTCTGCTCCCAATATTCTCGCCGTCAGAATAATCGCCAGGATATTGATCGCCGGACCGCTGTATAAAAAGGCAATCGCCGGTCCTAAGCCAGCGCCACGCCGGTAAATTCCGGAAAAAAGGGGCAGGATTGTGCAGGAGCAAACCGCTAAAATTGTTCCGGAAACCGATGCTACGGCATAAGCCAGCCATTTTTTTGCAGTGGCACCAAGATATTTTATCACTGCCGCTTGGCTGATAAATACCGAGATG
>DSAS01000100.1 GCA_011046365.1 Fidelibacterota bacterium | reverse complement strand
TCCAACATTTACGATAATCCAAACAATCATTGAAATGGTGACCAAAAATGGCAAAGATACAACCCAAACTCGTCCTGGCAGACGGGACTGAATTTGTGGGAGAGTCCTTCGGTGCGGACGTTCCGGCAGCCGGTGAGGTGGTTTTCAATACCGGTATGGTTGGCTATCCCGAGAGCCTGACCGATCCGTCCTATTACGGGCAAATCCTGGTTTTTACTTACCCTTTGATCGGTAACTACGGGGTACCGAAAAATCATTTCGCCGTGGAAGACGGCTTTTTTGAATCCCATCGGGTACAGATTTTTGGTCTGATTGTTTCGGAATACTCTGTCAAATACAGTCACTGGCAGGCGGAACAGAGCCTCTCCGATTGGCTCAAAGCCGCAAATGTTCCCGCGCTGAGCGGCATTGACACCCGGCATCTGACCCAAATCCTGCGTGAAAAGGGGAGTATGCTGGGTAAAATAATTATGGACCAGGATATTGAATTTTACGATCCAAATCATGAAAACGTGGTCCAAAAAGTCAGCCCTGCTGAAGTGACAACCATGGGCAAAGGTAAAAAGCGGGTGGCGTTGCTGGACTGCGGCTGCAAACTCAGCATTATCCGGCATTTACTCCGACGTGGTGTCGAAGTGCTGCGGCTGCCCTGGGATGCGGACATCAGCCGGTATGAATTTGACGGTCTGCTGATCTCCAATGGACCCGGCAATCCGAAAGAGTGCCGACAGCCGGTGGAAAGCGCCAAATATGCCCTTGCCAATAATATTCCGACTTTTGGCATCTGTCTCGGTAACCAGATTCTGGCATTGGCAGTGGGCGCCGACACTTATAAATTGAAATACGGGCACCACGGACAAAATCAGCCGGTCTATGAAATGGACACAAATAACGGCATTATCACATCTCAAAATCACGGTTATGCGGTGAATGACGAGACCCTTCCCAACGATTGGTCGCCCTGGTTTCGCAATCTTAATGATAAAACAAATGAGGGCATTATTCACGAATCCGGACGTTTTCTGAGTGCCCAGTTTCACCCGGAAGCCTCTTCCGGTCCGGAGGATGCCGATTTCATATTTGATAAGTTTATTGAAATGCTATGATAAAATCGCCACAGAGGCACAGAGAGCACAGAGTTAATATAATAATTTGTCTCAGCGTTCTCTGTGGTTAAGTCATTAACTTGATCATTAACATTGGATTTTTGAATGGATCAATCAATTAAAAAAGTCATCATTCTCGGCAGCGCTGCTCTCAAAATCGGTGAAGCCGGGGAATTCGATTACTCCGGCAGCCAGGCGATCAAGGCGCTGAAGGAGGAGGGCATTTATACGATTCTGGTCAATCCCAATATCGCCACAATCCAGACGTCGGAAGACCTGGCAGATGAGGTCTATTTTTTACCGGTCAATGCCGAATTCGTCGAGCGAATCATCGCCAAAACCAAACCCGACGGGATTTTATTGAGTTTTGGCGGACAGACCGCCCTGAATACGGGGCTGGAACTGAACCGGAGAGGCGTTTTCCAGAAATACAATGTGCGTGTGCTGGGTACCCCGATTGAGACGATTCTGGAAACCGAAGACCGGCATCTGTTTATTGATAAACTCAAAGAAATCGGTGTCAAAACCGCCCGCAGCGCCACGGCGGAATCGGTTACCGAAGCGATTGATATCGCCGCCAACATCGGCTATCCGGTCATGGTCAGAATCGCCTTCGCACTTGGCGGACTTGGCTCCGGAATCTGTAACGATGAAGAGGAATTGTCACAGAAAGTCGGCAAGGCGCTGACCTACACCAATCAGGTGCTGATCGAAGAATACCTCCTGGGCTGGAAAGAGATTGAATACGAAGTCATGTGCGATCGCTACAGCAATTGTATCGCCATTTGTAATATGGAAAATTTCGATCCCATGGGTATTCATACCGGTGAAAGCATTGTGGTGGCGCCCAGCCAGACACTATCCAATCACGACTGCCATAAGATGCGCACCCTTGCCATCAAAACGATTCGTCACCTCGGCATCGTCGGCGAATGCAATATCCAGTACGCCTATCATCCGGAATCCGATGATTATCGCGTTATCGAAGTCAATGCCCGGCTCTCACGGAGCTCGGCGCTGGCATCGAAAGCCACCGGTTACCCGATCGCCTTCATCGCCGCCAAACTGGCACTGGGATTCGGGCTGCACGAACTGAAAAATTCCATTACGCAGATCACATCCGCCTTTTTTGAACCGGCGTTGGACTATTGCGTGGTCAAAATCCCGAAATGGGATTTAAAAAAGTTTCGCCGGGTTTCCAAACAGATCGGCTCCGGCATGAAATCGGTGGGCGAAATCATGGCGATCGGGCGGAATTTTGAGGAAGCGCTCCAAAAAGGTCTGCGCATGCTGGAAAGCGGCGCCAAGGGGCTGGTGGCGAATAAGCGGGTTGCTTTCAGTAATCTGGAAAATGCCCTTCAGGAGCCGACAGACGAGCGAATCTTTGCCATAGCCGAAGCCATTAAAAAGGGTTTTTCCATAACGAAAATTTATGAATTGACCCACATTGACCGCTGGTTTATTTATAAAATTCAAAATATTGTCCGGATCGAAAAGCAACTGGC
>DSAS01000161.1 GCA_011046365.1 Fidelibacterota bacterium | reverse complement strand
TGCCGAGCGTTACGGCGATCTGCTTGCCCGGAGTGATTCAATCCGGCAGGCGCATGACTATCTGAGAGAGCTCATCCGCACTCATCCCGACCGGTCGGCAGCCTATATCAGCCTCGCCATGCTCTTTGCACGGAATGACGAAATTGACTCGCTTCTTTCCATTACAGACACGGCAATGGTAAAATTTCCGGACCAGAGCTACTTTCCTATCGTCCGGGCGAATGTCCTGAGCAACCGGGGCAAAAATGATGAAGCCGCCCGCTATCTGCAGCAGGTTCTTGCCATTGAACCCGACAATCTCCAGGCAAAATTGCTGCTGGCAAATACCTGGGAGGCATTAAAGCAGTATCAATTGTCCGACAGCTTATACAGCAATATCATTACTCAAAATCCCGAGGAAGCCATTGTGTTAAACAACTACGCCTACAGTCTGGCGCTGCGTGGTGAACGGCTCGATGAAGCCATGCAGATGGTGGAAAAAGCCCTGACCATCGAGCCGGAAAACGCCTCTTACCTCGACACCAAAGGCTGGCTTCTTTACCTCAACGGAAAATATAGAGACGCCAAAACATATATCGAAAAAGCGCTCTCTTTAAACCCGGATAATGTCGAAGTGCTGGAACATATGGGCGATGTCATGATGAAACTTAATCAGCCGGAAGAAGCACAAAAATACTATCGCCAAGCCCTTGAAATTGACAGCGAAAATGAAAGTCTTCAGAAAAAACTATCCCGTTAACCGGCTCCTTTTCCTGGTCATCATTATTTATTTCGCCTCACACGGACAGGGCTGTGCGGTTTTCCAAAATATTACCCAAAAGGAAATCCCGCAAGTTCCGCCGCGCCCCGAATCCGCAACGCCGCTCCGGCAGGCTATCGCAACCCTCTCTGTCAGCGCCCGTGTCAATATCCAGGCACCCGCCGGCGATGTCACCCTTTCCGCTCAGTTGCGCTACACCGGCAGCGACTCCCTGTTTATTCAGGTCAGAGACCCGCTCAAACGGCAGCTGGCTCAATTTACCCTGACGGATCGCCGATACACTCTCTGGCTGCAGCGGGAAAATCGCCATCTGTCCGGCGCGGAACTGCCCGAAACGATCGGCAACTATACTCTACCGCACATACCGCTGGATGGCCTCGCTGAATTACTGATCGGACAAATTGATCGGAACAAGAGCGGCTATTACCCTGTTTACGATCGCCACCGGCGGCTCATCCGCCTCTCGCCGAAATCAGACAACCGGACCGTTTTTATCTATGATAATTGGAATCCCATCGGAATTTACTACTGGATTCCCCATAGGGTGAACCTGAATTTCGGAAAAGAGGTAAAAATTACAATTCAGTACTCCCAATTTCAGGTCGAATTCCGTAAATTAACCTGAGATGAATGATAAACGGAGTTAAAGTGGAAAATATCGGACAGCCCAATTTAATCTCAGTTATCGTCCCCGTTTACAACGAAGTGGAGTCAGTGGCTGAAATGTGCCACAAGATTCAATCAGCCCTGAAGCAAAGCACTTACGACTATGAAATCATTCTCGTTGACGACGGCAGCCGCGACGGTTCGTACGCCGTTGAAAAGGACCTGGCTGCTAATAACTCCGAAATAGCACTGATCCGCTTCAACCGCAACCTGGGCAAAGCCGCCGCCCTGAACGAGGGCTTCAGTGCCGCCAAGGGTGAATTCATCGCCACCATTGACGCCGACCTGCAGGACGACCCCGAGGCGATTCCCCAAATGGCTGATATGTTGAAAACCGGCGAATACGATCTGATTTCCGGCTGGAAGCAGAATCGCAAAGACCGCTTTATCAAGAAAAACACATCAAAAATTTACAACTTTTTCAGCCGGCTGATGACCGGCGTCAAACTGCACGATATGAATAACGGTCTGAAAGTCTACAAAGCCGAAGTCGTTCAAAGTATTACCGTCTATGGTGAAATGCACCGCTTCATTCCGGTTCTGGCTAAGATCAACGGCTTTAAAAGCGGTGAGATGAAGGTTCGACATTTCCCCCGGAAATACGGTAAGACGAAATACGGCGCAAGCCGGTTCTACAAAGGTTTCTTGGACCTGCTGACTATCCTTTTTACCATGAAATTTTTAAAGCGCCCGATGCACTTTTTCGGACTGTGGGGACTGATTTTCGTGCTGCTGGGATTCGCAGCGGAGGTCTATCTCTTGATTTTGAAGTACGCCTTCGGCGATCCCTTCCGCAACCATATCGCCATGCTGCTGCTGGGTGTTTTGCTGATCATTTTCGGAATGCAGTTCTTTTCGCTGGGGCTGATCAGTGAAATGATTATCCGCCAGAAATATGAGAAATAATGTATAATTATCTGTTTTCGATTATTATACCCTGCTATAACCGGTCTGACGAAATAGTAGACCTGCTGCATTCATTTAACCAACAGACATTTCCTAAGGAGCACTTCGAAGTGTTGCTGGTGGATGACGGGTCCACTGACAGAACCGCGGAGATCGTCGGTGGACTGATCAGATCATCGCTCTTCCAAATACGATTTTTTCAACGGGATCACGAGGGACCCGGACCGGCGCGTAATTTCGGTATGAGCCAGGCGGAAGGCGAATATTTTCTGTTTATTGATTCCGATTGCATTGCCGATCCGAAATGGCTAAGCGAACTTGCGCTGGCGATTGCAAATGAGCAACCGGATGCCTTTGGCGGACCCGACTCGGTTCTCGATAGTTTTACGCCGCTGCAAAAGGCGATTGACTATTCCATGAC
>DSAS01000021.1 GCA_011046365.1 Fidelibacterota bacterium | reverse complement strand
CCTTCGTAAGGCTCGGGTGGGTTTTGAGATAAGTGTCTGGTTTTTTGATGAGCCTTCCGAAGGTTTTATTAAAAAAAATAATTGAAAAAGGATGGCGATAGTATTATTTTGGAAATTATAAAAAGAGTAGAAAGTGGGAGGTGGTGGAATTATGGAGAGAGACTGGAAAGCCTACAGCCGGATGGTTCCGGAGCTCCGGGAGCGCTATTTGAAGGAGAAGAATGCGGAAATCGTGCAGATTTTAGAGGTGGAAGACAAAAGCCAGACCGAGCGCTTCTGGGATGCGCAGGATAAAATTGAGCAGGAACGAAAAATTTTGGAAGCCTGTTTGGACCCTCATTCGCGGTCTATGATGCATACCCATCTATTTCTGATGTACCGATCCGGCATGTTGAAAGACGCCGATCTGGAGAATTTCAGCGAGGAATTGAGAGAGCAGATTCAAAAATACAGTTAGTGAAGACGACTCGCTGCTAAGTGAAAAATAGAGGTTAGAATCCGGGCGGAGCGCGATAGCCGGATGACCAAAAATTCTGAATAAAGACTTGACTTTATAGACGTTTATCTGTAAAGTTGCAATTATAAATGGGGCAATTATCAGTGTAATGCTGATATTGCTATTTGAAACCGGGCAAAATCCAGTCTCCAAGGAACGGGGGATGTGGAGCGATTTGTTTATTTATTTGATTTTCAAAAAGAAAGGGAGGGGAAATCAAATGCGGAATCAATTTATCATTGTTGTTTTTATCCTGTTGTCGCTGACGGTTTACGCCGGCGCGCAGGATTCTGTCGCCTGGGCGGAGTGGGCAGATAATCCGATATTCGGGCAGGCGCTCGGCGGACCGAAAGCTTATTACCCCAGTGTGTGTTTTGATGCGGATGAATTTTCGGATCACGGTATCCGGGCAAAGTACAAGATATGGTACGGCAGCGCATCCGGGCAGGTGGGACTCGCTTTTTCCGACGATGGTATTAACTGGAATGATGCGGGACTGGTGGTCGGCAACGTTCATTATCATTGTAAAGTGCTTTACGATGCGGAAGGTTTCGGGAGCGATGTTTATTATAAAATGTGGTATGCCGATCCCGGGGTTTGGCCTTACAGCAAACAGTCGATCCGCTATGCCGAGTCAATGGATGGATTTACCTGGCAAAACGACAGACCGATTGTTCAGGATGAGGCATATCCGCTGATTACCGGAAATTATGAATGGTGGTACGGCAGTTACGGTCCGGGGGCGGTTCTTTATCATTCCGACGGATATACTGATTGGCACGACGGTGATCCGCTGGGACACAGGTACGTCATGTACTACGATGTAGCGCCGCAAAACTGCATCGCCGGCGAGACCGAAGCCACGGCGCTGGCTTATTCGGTAGATGGGATTTTGTGGAGAAGGTACGGTGATCAGCCGGTGATAGTGAGCGGAGCGGAGGGCAGCTGGGATTCCGAATATGTATACGCCTGGTCGGTAATCGAAGATCAGGATCGGTTTCACATGTGGTACAGCGGCGGCGTCAATTCCAGTCATGCCGGAATCGGTTACGCGACCTCACCGGACGGGATCAACTGGACGGCGCATTCGGAGAATCCGGTGTTTCATATTGATGATGGAAATGTATGGCGCAATGCGCGCTGCTATACGCCCGCCGTACTGCAGATTGAGACAACTTACCGGATGTGGTTTGCTGGCGAAGACAGCTTCACCGGGCAGGTGTCAATCGGCTATGCCGAGACGGTTTTGCCGCCGATTGAGATGGTTTTGGACATTATGCCGGAGAATGACAACAATGTCATTTCACCGAATACGCGCGGATTGACAGAGATTATTCTGTACGGATCACAGGACGGCATAATAGATGAAATTCAGATTAATTCGATTCGGCTGGAAGGAATGGCACCGGAGAAGGTCAGATTCAGGGATGTGGGTGCGCCGGTGGCGATGAATTTGAAGGGGCGTCCGAATGCCCGCTGTCGTAGAGACGGCTTTACCGATTTGGTGCTGAAATTCAGGCTTTATGAGATATTGGACAGTCTGATCCAGGTCAGTGAGAGCGACAGCATTTTGTTGACTCTGACAGGCAGCCTCAGGGCTGGTCGCCGGATTGTGGGGCGTGATTATGTAAACGTAATGGCTGGAAAGAGGGGACGCCGGTTTGGTATACCCGGAAATCATCCGCAGGATAAACCGAAACCGAAAGCAGGCCAATTTTATCTTTCCGGGAATATTCCCAATCCCTTTAATCCGATAACGACTATTCGATATGATCTGCCCACCGAAGCGCAGGTAAATTTGACGGTGTATGACCTGCGCGGGCGGGTTATTGAGCAACTGGTAGATCGGCGGCAGTCGCCGGGAATATATTCTGTCAACTGGGACGCTTCACGTTACAGTTCAGGTGTCTATTTTTACCGGATTCAGGTTCGATATGTTGCTGATGGTGAAGTGCGGAATTTTCAGCAGGTGCGCAAGTGCCTGCTGACGAAATAGATACTCCCTGAGTGGATGGTGTGGTTCTAGGATGAGTTCTGATTATTTGCTGGATTAAAATTCAGGTAAAATGCGGTAGCACGATCCAGCGGGGAAAGTATTGATCAGGCACCGTAGTCGGTTCCGAATATCGGGATGGGACTGACGGTGCGGGAGCATTGGCGAGATTCGTCGAAATGACGGGAAGGATGGCGGGCTGAGTATAGCCGATTTCTCCTCATACCAATGGTTTTTTGAGGGGGATAAGGGCTAGTTAGATTCGTCGAAATGACGGGAAGGGCGGCGGG
>DSAS01000165.1 GCA_011046365.1 Fidelibacterota bacterium | reverse complement strand
TTGAATTGGAATGATAAGATTCTGTCTGTCATTATGCACCTCGTAAGTGATTTTAAATATCTTTTTAATATAATGTAATTTAAACACTTACGAGGTGTTTTCATAGTTCTAAATCGGATTTAGCGACCTAAAAATAATCCCCAGACGGCAGACCGCCGGACAGTCTTGATAATTGTTGATATTGTATGCGACTTATGCCTATCTTTTCAACGAACAAGAGGTTGAAAGCGAATCGTGATAAGCAAGCCGGCAATTTTAATTATCAGAATGGGAAATACCTACCGGGAATTGAGTGCCGAGTGCGGTAATTTCGAGCGCTGGATTGTCGCGGCTCTGCCACAACAGCCGGTGAAATGGAAGTCCCTGAAAATCGAGCATGTGATTCCACAGGAAATCGCTAAATATCAGGGAATCATTCTGACCGGTGCACACGATACATTAACGGAACCCTATCCTTACCTAAAGGGTGTCGAGCGCCTGCTGGATGAGATTGTTGATCATAAAATCATGACATTGGGCATCTGTTTTGGTCATCAAATTCTGCAGCTGCTGTTGGGCGGCGAGGTGATCCGCAATCCGCTGGGACCGGAAATCGGTGTTTCCCGAATCAATCTGACCCTGGCGGGTCTGGCGAATCCGCTGTTTCAAGGGCTGAATCATGCCAAAATCGAGGTTTATTCCTCCCATTATGATATTGTCAGCTCCGTCACCGATGGAGTGGTTTCTCTTGCCTGGAACGAGCAAACCGAGTTTCAAGCCTGCAGCTACGAGGGATTTATCTATACGACGCAGTTTCATCCCGAATATACCAAGCCGGTGATGGAGTATTATATTCGTAAAAATTACGAGATTCTGAAAAGAGAACATTTTCACAACCCGCTGAACATTCCGCGTCCCGATATTATTTTGAAACGGAACAAACAGATCAAGTCCAGCGCCAAAGTGCTCCAGAATTTTATCAATCTGATCTTGCAACAGGGTGGTTTCAGGCAGGGATGAAACCGGTTTTTGAACACGCCTGGGATATTTCGATTGCCGAAGCGCGGGAAATTCAGAACCGACTCAGAGAGCAGGTACAGTTGACGCCGCTTAAAAAATTACCGAAAACCGTTGCGGCGGTGGATGTTTCCTATACCCGCTGGGATCGCATGGGCTATGCGGTGCTGGGTATTTTTGAAATTCTGTATGACAACCGAAAGAGTCCGGTGATGCTCAAAGAGCTGTTAATTGAAACAATGACCGGTGCGGTGGCATCTCCCTATATACCGGGTTATCTGAGTTTCCGGGAGATTCCGATGCTCTTACCGCTGTTTGAACGCATCGATCTGGATTTTGATGTGATGCTTGTAGATGGTGTCGGCATTGCACATCCCCGCGGGCTGGGGCTGGCGGCGCATCTTGGTTTACTTTTTGACAAACCGAGTATCGGTTGCGCAAAATCCAGACTGATCGGCGATTACCGGGAACCCCGATTGAATAAGGGTGATACCTCGCCGCTTTATATTGATAAGCGACGGGTAGGAACCGTAATACGCAGTAAACAAAACTGCCGACCGCTGTTTGTATCGCCGGGACATAAGTGCACGGTGGCGGATGCCGCTCGGCTCGTGCTGAGTCTCTGTTTCAATTACCGGCTTGCTGAACCGATCCGGCGGGTTGATCTGATGTCAAAGCAATTGCGAAAAACAATTCATAAATCTGGAGAATGGAATGAAAAGGTTATATCGTAGTCGTACCAATCGCATTATTGGAGGTGTTTGCGGCGGAATCGGGGATTATCTGGAGTTGGACCCGGTTTTTATCCGGCTGGTCTGGGGGATTCTGTTTTTCATGGGCGGGGTCGGATTTCTGGCGTATATCATTGCCTGGGTTATTATTCCTGAAGAGGGTGAAGAGAATACGGCGAATGCTTTTACTGAGAATTCGGTTGAACAGACGCCGGATCAGAAAAACCACAAACCGCAGGTCGTGATCGGGCTGTTTCTGGTAATTCTCGGTGCCATCCTCCTCTTGCGGGACTGGTGGTATCTCGATCAGATTTTCAGAGAAATCGTGAGGTTTTCGTGGCGGTATTTGTTGCCGCTTGTTTTAATCGGTTTTGGAATCTTCATTCTGGCAAAACGCGGACAATCCAGGCGCAAGTGACAGATATATCAGGCTTTTTCTTTCCAGTCGAGAGCGCCGACGGGACAGGCATCAATACATTTACCACATTCGGCGCAGGTGGTGGGTAGAGGTTCACCGTACGCCGTGTCGAGATAGGTATGAAATCCCCGTTGTTTAAAACCCAATAGCGAGAGATTGACAACCTCTTTACAAACCTTGATACAGATGCCGCATTTGATGCATTTATTCCGGTCCAGAATAATGGACGGGTGCCGGGTATCGAAATTGTAGCGCAATTTTTCGCCGCCGATGCTTTCGGGGTGGGCACCATACATTTCGGAATACTCTTTCAGTTTACAATCGTGTTTGGCGGTACATGAGCACTCCAGACAGCGTTCACCTTCGGCGGCGACTTCATCAATGGTGAAGGTTTGGGAGACCTCTTTAAAGGTTGTTTTTCGCTCTTCAAGGGAGATGAGGTGTAGCGGCTGGCGGTTGGACTGGCGTACATCTCTGAGGAAAGCCAGATCATCTTGGCGCAGCGCTTGCCAGTGACCGCGACTGACATTGATGGTATAGGGCTCTTTATATTTTTCACCTTTCAGATATGCTACAATGCCGAGAGCGGCGCGGCGAGCAGCTGCCACCGCCTCCACCACGGTTGCCGGACCGGTAACACAGTCGCCGGCGCTGAAGATTTTATCC
>DSAS01000094.1 GCA_011046365.1 Fidelibacterota bacterium | reverse complement strand
TTTTTCCAGATTTTAGTAATCTGTTCACCGATAACTTGGCTTTCCCGAATACCCAGGATTTTACGACAGGCTGGATTCAGGTCCACCACGCGACTGTTCCCATCCAGAATCAACAGACCATCTTCGGTCTTATCAATCAGCGTTTTGCGGGCAATGGGGACAATGCTCAGCAGGTGAAAAAAGAAGAGTCCGATGCCGACACAAACTCCCGATGCTCCCAGCATAAATGGGGTAAAATCCAGACCGGGAATGTCAATTACTTTAAACACATAGAGCAGATTGCCCACCCACGGCAACAGCGCACCGATTAGCAGGAACAACGATTGATAGCGATAATACCGCGTCGTACGTAATGCGGTTTTGATAATCAGGTAAGAGCCGATTAGCAGCAGCAGATAAGAATAGGCGATAATCACCCAAAAGGCAGGTCCGTAGTGAACATACTGCAGGACGACATTACCGGCGTTGTAAAAATCATACTCCCGCCAGATCAGCCAGTGACATTCATTGGTCCAAGCCAGCAGCAGCATACACACAGGCAGTATCAGGGTGATGCATATCCAGCGCGGGGTCACCCACTGCTTTTCTCCCGCATAAAAAAGCGCAAACCACAACCAGCCCGGCGCCACCAGCACCACCCCGATATAACTGATCTTGTCAAAGATAACTTTCACGGAGGGATTGACCGACAGCAGCCAAAACAGATAGGCGATCTGCCAGAGGGTTTCGGCGCTCATCAGCACAACAAATGCCCGGGAACCGACGGTGTCCCGGTGACGAATGGCGTACATCAGTACCAACAGAGAGATCACGATTGCGACGATCATGGGAACAATAAAGGAGATGATGCTCAGCGCCATCGTACGATCCTGTTAAAATGTTGGTCTAGACTGCAACGTTTCACAATAATTCCGGAATTTAAATTGAAAATTACATGTTTTTTTACAACTATCAATTGCGCTTGGACACAAAATTTTGCGTTATGTTGTCCTTTTTAGTCAATAATGAGCCGGATTGTCGTTAATAGCATTTTTAGATCGGAGACACCGGTCAAGCAGGCAGACCGATCTGGTACTTTCGCAATCAGGACCCCCAGCCGCTGCGGCGACCGCCCCGCTCTTCGTATTTCAAATCACGCAGCGTCGGTGATTTGACATTGATAATCAGATTATACTGGCTGGCGTAGCTGTATTTGCTCGGCGTCCAGCTGAAACTCAGCTCCCAGCAATGGAGGTCGCGGGTGATCTGAAAACGCTGTGACACGATCTTCCGGTCTATCAGGTCTACACTGGCATTCCAGCCGATTTTCCATTTGGAACTCAGGTTCAATTTTACATTGGTGGACATGAAAAAGTTTTCATTCTTGATCGCCGGATTTGTCCGGGTGAGGCTGTAACGCAGACTGAAGCTGGCACTCCACAATTCACGCCCCGGGGCACGCCCGGTCAACTGACCCGACTGCTCATCATCATCAACAACCACATCCAAAAGGTCGCGGTCAACCGCTCCGGTATCGGCGCCGGTCTCCGCCGTTTTCAGGCTACCAAAGCGGCGTCCCGAAAATGAAAACCCGGTGGATGCACTGACGTTGGTCAGGCGCGGAATGGGAATACCGCACCACTGGTCATGCCACTCATTCACCCGGCGGTTTTTATAAGCATAGAGATCATGGCTGGTATTGATATTCAGCACCAGCTTTTTGGATAATTGCGTCCGGATTGAGGTGCTGATGGGTGACCAGTTCAGGCTATCGGCGGCGAAATTGTGATTCGCACTGAAATTCATCGTAAACAGATCAATTTTGTTCTCTTCATTACCCCGTTTGGTTTTCGCCTGAAAAATATTCCCGAGACTGAAGGTCATGGCGCGCGATTCTCCCGACGGAGTGCCGCCCAACAAGGTACTGCTGAATGGATCATAGGACCATAGGTTTCCACTTGAATCCACACCGGTTTCGATATATCCTGGACTCCAGCCCATAATCTCACCGGTAAAATCGGGTCGGTAAGTAAGTCCCACCCGGGGCGTCACCACATGCCGCAGCGCCTGCAGACTGCCAATCCGCAACGGAAACATGCCATACAGTTTGGTCTGGGCATTCACGGAAGCACTGCCGGTATGCCGTGCCCTGAAGCCGGTAACCGGCGCCGTTTTTACCCGGTTATTTTCAATTACAAAACAGCCGGAATCCAGCACCGGCATGTCGTATTCCCTGACCCAGCCCTCTTCAATACTCATATTCTGGTTTAAGTTAAAAAATCTCAACACTTTCTGTGAACTGTTCAGGGAAATATTATGGGTAATCGCGCTGCGGGTGACATCCTGTTTGATCCATTGCAGAGAATCGTTCAGGGTTTCCGCAAGATAGCTGATATTCTGGTTGTTGCGCAACTTCGAGCTCAGGCTGAAATAGATATTATTATACCATCTTCCGCCTGAGGCGCCGGCTCCCGACTTCACCGGAATAATCGGTTTGGAGCTGCGGCTGAAGGAGACATTGGGCAGCGAGCGGCTGATATAACTGATTTTCTGTCCTTCCCGGTCCGGCGGACTGGCGATCAGGTTCTGCGCCTGGAGATTGATGGTCTGGTTCAGCGACATGGACAGCGAATAGGGTCTGCCCGGCCAGGTTTTCGACAGTGTGGCGTTGCTGATCAGCTGCTGTTTCAGGCGATCGTTCTGATTGTAGCTCATCCGTTTGTACAGATCGTCGCTGCTGACAAAGCTGCCGTTGGCGTTGAAACGCATCGTAGGACTGAGTTTATGGTTGTGGCGGACATTCAGGGTCCACTCCCGGCGCATATAGTCGGACAGGAATTCGTTGGTATATCGCCCACTGATCGAGCCGTCGAAGACATAGCGCTTTTTGTAGCGC
>DSAS01000158.1 GCA_011046365.1 Fidelibacterota bacterium | reverse complement strand
TTTATAGTCAGCAAGCAGGCGGTCAAGTAGATCTTTTTCAATGGCCATATGAGCTCCTTTTAATGGGTGGGGTCACGGTGTATCCCTGAATGGCCATTTACACAATCTTTTTTACACCCTCTTAAAACCGGGCTTTCTGGATGGAAACTAGTTAAGATCGGTGAAGGGCGGTCCTCCCGCAAGGGTGGCGGTGGTGACGAAACCGACTTTAAACGCGCCTAATGTCAGGGCCATTTTTTCGATATCGGCGGTCAGCTGTTTCGTGGTATCCATGATATTTTCTCTCCCTTTTATTATCGGTTATGTCCGCACTCCTAATGAATTGGCTTTGCTGGAAATTTTTGTTTTGTCTAATGCGGGAATAATCCCGCAACCCAAATGGGGGCCTTCACGGCCCGCAAATAAGTACTCTTATCAGAACATTTTAGGCCGGAACTCGAAACTATTTACGAAAAAGATCGCAAGAGCAACGCTGGCCGGAAACCGTATGATGTTATTCTGATGTTCAAAATCTTGATTTTGCAATCGCTTTACAAGTTGTCCGATGATTCTCTGGAAGTACAAATTCTTGACAGGCTCTCTTTCATGCGTTTTTTCGGGTTGAAACTAGGCGAGAAGGTGCCTGATTCCAAGACTATTTGGCTGTTCCGTGAAAACTTCAGCAAGGCCGGGATTGTTAAAAATCTGTTCACAAAATTCGATAGCTATCTGCGTGATCATGGTTTCAAGGCTATGAAAGGCCAGATCATAGATGCTTCTATTGTTTCTGTGCCTAAACAGCGCAACAGCCGTGAGGAAACAAATTATAAACTGGGGCTAAATAAAACTTTTCCATTGATATTTCAATACGGCTTGGCATTTTTCCGAAAACATTTTCAAGGTTGGTTGATAAATATTTGGGGGGAAATCCGCCGGAATTTTTTTCATGACATTGCTGACGGCGGTTTCCGCGCTCAAAAGCACTCCTTTGACTATTTCCCGCATTAGCGTATCGGAAAAACCTTCCGCATTGGCGGTGTTTCTCCAATGACGCAATTGGATATTTTCCCAGTGATAATGTTTCGCTTTCCCTTTAACCGCCATTGCCATGGCAATGTTACGCTTGTCAAGTTGTCCCGTGGCGACCAGCGGGTATACGGAAATTACATCGTAAACCGGTGATAATTCATAATTGTTGCCGGGCCGTAAAAAAAGGCTGAAATTTTTGCCGTGCCCGTCAATCGCTCCGAGCAGCCAATAGAGAAAAACAACCTTCATAAAGAGATAACGGTCTTTCCCGGGATCAATCGACCCCTGGAGTAATTTCATGATATCGCTTATTCCGGGGCCGCCCTGATTTTCGTACTTTATGCCCGGCGATACCGCCAGCGCCTGGCACATGTCTTCCTGCGGCAGTCGAATAATCCACGAACCATCTTGGGACAATTGTCGGTCAAAACGTTCAACGACCAGGGCCTTGACACCGCCGAAGTTTCGTATTTCACAGGCCGCGACCGGAATCTTAAATTCCTGTAGCAAAAGATGGCAAAGCCACTCATTCTCGACGCTGTCGGACAGGTCTAAATCCAAGCCCGCGCTTTTGATAATGCCGATGGGCAGTTTTATGATATGCGTGGTCGGAGTGGTTCCCAGCGGGCGGCACCACTGATTATTAAGTTTCAGTAAAGCGGTTTTTTCCTGGGCTCCGGCAAGTGAGATTCTGAAATCATGCGCCTGATCCATTCCGAGAGGGGCTGTCTTGTAGCTTTTTAAAATTGAGGCAATTTGGGTTTCCGTCAGAGGTTCAGCCGTGATGTTGCGGATGTCATCGATCTTGTGGCCTTCGGGCACCAGCTGGAGGGCGCCGATGCAGTCGCGTCCGATTTCAGAGAGCAAATCAAAGCTGCTGTTTCCCGGAATCGCAAACCGGGCTTGAATTCTTTTTTTTATTTCCAGGTTATCCGGCAGCAAATTATCGAAAAAGTTCTCTACAACCGTACCGCTGTGACGTTTGGCAACCGACGGCATTGACAGTGAAATGGAACGGCTCTTTTCCGAGGATAGCCACGAATCATCGTAAATAAATTCGAGCATGCCGGACGATTGTCGAAGTAGCTTCCCTACGATTTCTCCATTCATCATAACATCAAGTGCGGCACTCTTTTTTTTACGGCCCATTACCAATGATCCTGATTATCCGATTGCCTGGTCCCTGGAGCTAAAGAAGGTGCGGCACCCAGATCTTTTGAAACAACGAACATATCCAGATCGAGCCCGGCGAAGATTTTGAACAAGGTCTCGATCTGGACATCGCTGATCCCGTTTTCAATGGCGGAAATCGTTGACTGCCTGACCTTGACATGTTCGCCAAGCTCACCCTGGGTAAGTTTCTTCTCTTTCCTGGCGGCTTTTATCGCTTGCCCCAGGAAATGGAGATTTGGTATCCGCTCTTTCATGTAAAATCCCATACGCCAAAGCGTACATAAGAAAAATATACTTAATTGCGCTTAAAATTTATTTATGCTGTAAATCGTTTAAATTGCAAATATACGCTTTTTCGAATAAATGTCAATAGTGAAATGATTTCAGTATTGCCGGATGGATTCCTGTTTGAACCCAATTTGGTTTGGAGGCGTGACACTGTTTCCACCACATCAGCCGGCCGCCTGGTCAGTAATAAATTCTCCTTTCTTGAGTTTCTTCTCGGTAGATAGTTTTGCGATTCCCGCAGGATAGAACCGTTGGATGATTTAGTTTACTATGCCGCGTATCGATTGACAGCAATAATGTTGTTGCTCTAATTTGCCGTAATTAGTTTCCATCCGGGAACGATAAGTGATTAAAAATATTATAAAAATTATGTTTTTTGCTTTATATTTTCATGGCGATATGCTATGTACTTTGGAGGTAAACAATTGATATCATTGAAAACTTATC
>DSAS01000095.1 GCA_011046365.1 Fidelibacterota bacterium | reverse complement strand
TTTGTGCTGGACGCTCTCATGAATCCCGACATCAAGCTGGTCACGATCACCGGCAAAGCCGGCACCGGTAAAACACTCATGGCGCTGGCAGCCGCCCTGGAACGGCGCAAAAGCTACACCCAGATCTTCATGGCTCGCCCGGTCGTACCGCTCAGTAATAAGGATATCGGTTTCCTGCCCGGCGACATTCAGTCGAAACTCGATCCCTACATGCAACCGCTGTTCGACAATCTGGGTGTCATCCGCAACCAGTTTCCGGAATCCAGCGCCAAGCATCAAAAAATCAGGGAACTGCTCGATCAGCAGAAACTGGTGATTGCGCCGCTCACCTACATCCGTGGACGCAGCCTGGTCAAAATCTTCTTCATCGTGGATGAAGCCCAGAACCTGACACCTCATGAGGTCAAAACCATTATCACCCGCGCCGGAGACGGCACCAAACTGGTCTTCACCGGCGATATTTTCCTGATTGATCATCCCTATCTGAATCTCGAATCCAACGGTCTCAGCTACCTGATTGACCGCATGCACGGTCAGAAACTCTATGCCCATATCAACCTGGAAAAGGGCGAACGTTCCGAGTTGGCAGACATCGCCAGCACATTACTGTAATGGAAAAAAAGGTATTCACAATCAGCGAGTTTTTGGAAAATCCGGAAAAGGCTCTGCCCGCCCGGGAAATACCCTGGAGTGATCCCGGTTTCAGCCGCCGGATACTCAAGGACCAGCTGAATCCCGACCATGATATTGGCGGTCGGCGTCTCGCCGCAATCGAAAAACTGACTCGCTTTATCCATTATCATTTGCTCGGCGGGAATGCTACAACGGTGCTTGACCTGGGTTGCGGACCGGGACTGTATTCGCATATTTTGGGGGAAATAGGCAACCGCTGCACCGGATTGGATATAGCACCGGCGGCGATTGAATACGCCCAAAAATCGCCCGGGCAAAAAAGCTGAACTGCACCTTCACCCAGGCAGATTATCTGGCAACTGATCTCGGCGGAAATTTCGGTCTGGTAATGCTGACCTTCGGCGACTTTAATGGATTTAACCCGCAAACCGCCCTGGAATTATCTGCTAAAATATCCAACTCCCTGCGCCTCGGCGGTTTATTCTTTCTGGAAGCTCTAACCGTAGATGGCGTCATGAATATCGGTGAGCGTGAACCCAGCTGGACAGTGCTGCCCCGCGGCATGTTCTCCGATGAAGCCTACCTGTTGCTCGATAAATATCATTATGACGAAAACCAAAAAAGGGCTACCGCCGATTACTACGTTATCCAGAAAAGCGCTGTCATCGAACATTTTCATCAGCAGTATAGCGGCTACAGCGACAATGAATATCAGCAACTGTTGCTGGCTGCCGGATTTGAGAGTGTCGAATTCTACCCGGGCTTCGATGCCGGCGGTCACGACTTCGCCGACGATCTGCAAATAATTGTCGCCCGAAAATAGAAGTACTTATGACCTGATCCACAACCGCCGAAAGACAGTCAGAATTACGCTTATCAAAGATAATGACAAGGTGTTTGGAAAATCTGCTCTCGCTGTAAAGGAATATCAATTTTGCAGCCATTCGGAAGGTCATTGGTCAAGGCTTAAAGACACAACGGACAACCTTACGGAATTTTTAAACTGATTGACTCTGGGCGATTTTTCATTTAAATTAGCACGCTTTTTTCAGATTTATTCCGGCGTAGCTCAATCGGCAGAGCGGGTGGCTGTTAACCACTAGGTTGTAGGTTCAAGTCCTACCGCCGGAGCAAAAAAAATAACCAATAACATCTTAAGCAATTTATTACATTGATATTAGCGGCAGTTATTATATTGTCTCCGACCGGTTATCTGGATTTTTTAAATTCAGAAGAGGAAATTTATTCCGGGGATTGGGATAATTACTACAGCGCCCGGATTATAGCATTCACTGCAGATGTCGTAATTTTTTATATAAACGATGAAGGCGCTGATTACTTTTACGAAGAAAACGATTACCAAGAAAAGAATAGTAAAATCGTTGCCGCTGGAATAGTCTGAATATTATAAGAAGTACGAAGGTGACATTCTCCAAAATCAGACAGGGTGTCAGACCTAAATCAGAGAATATTTATCAAAATGTAACTCTTATTTTATCAACCATCTGAAGCGCTGAATCAATGTTTTCAAAATCACTCATCAGCACCGGTTCGCCTTGTTGGATATTGCTATGTCCGACAGGTGTTAATTCGTATGATTAATTCTTGTTAATCTGGTTTACAGAAACTGAGTATAAGATAGATGGTTGACCGACCCAGTCAGTCAGATCTTCAGTGTAATAATCATTATAGTCGCCGGTTTTATTGATTTCAGCATAAATTGTAAATGGGACTTTTATATTCCCAATCTGGGTCGCTACATCAAAACTACTCTGCGGTGTGGCACTGGTAACAGCATCCGGGTAGGGATTTGAACTACCGGGCAATTTTTGATTTGCTTGGATGATCTTATCAGACCATATTGGAAAACACTTCCTGAAAAACTCACTATCCATTTTCTTCTTGGTTGCATGTTTTGTAAACTTTCCATCCGCACCGGTAATATAAAGAGTTTTTAACAGATTACCTGCATCGTCTTCCATCCAGAATACAACCTGCGGATAAATATGAATGATAAATGGACCGGGGGTGATCTTATGTGCCCATTGCGGACCTTTCATAAGTGAAATTACAATCGGGTTGACTTCAGTACCCGTATTCAGTGTGACCACCGTTTTCTCTTCGTTGATTTGGTTGATGGCACATGAAAATAAAAATACCAGACATACCAGCAAAAACAGATTGTAGAAAACTTTCATATCAATACTTTCTCAATTTTACGTTTCCAGCTCATCCACAATTCCTTTAAACTGTTCCAATGCCGCTTCAAGATTGTCAACGATCTCTGCAGCCAGCACATCGGGATCGGGCAGGTTCTC
>DSAS01000069.1 GCA_011046365.1 Fidelibacterota bacterium | reverse complement strand
TTGAGCAACCGACATACGATCTCTGCGGGATCGGTATTCTCATCTTCGGATTTATTCAACAGGCATTGGACGCCTGCGGCGTCTATTTCTTCGGTGAGGATAATTACAATTTGCCCGGGAGCGTTGAAATGTTTGTTGCCTGTAATGAAAATTCCGAGTTTTCACCCCGCAGGGGTGGAATGTCTGTAGAACAAATCAAATACCCCCGACCTACACCCCGCAGGGGTGACATGTGATTGTGGTAATTGTTCATGAATACAACGAGAAATAATAACCATGCAATTAGTCATTAATACCTACGGCGCTGCGATCCACAGGGTCGGCAACTTGTTTGAAATCTGCGCCGACGGCAATAAAAGCCTGGTCTCGCCCAGGAAAGTCCAATCCATCCTGATCACTACCGGGGTTCATCTGACCTCCGATGCCATCGAAATGGCGGTAGAGCACAATATTGATATCCTCTTCGCCGACAAATTCGGTAATCCCTACGGACGACTCTGGCACAGCAAACTCGGCTCCACTGCCCGAATCCGCCGCTCGCAAATCGAACTGAGCATGCGTCCCGATGGGTTACAGCTGGGATTACAGTGGGTCTTACGACGCTTTGAAAGCCAAATTGAATTTTTAAAGAATCTTCGTGGGCGTCGGACCCGGGCGTCGGCGGAAATTACGAATATGATCGGGATTTTGGCGAAGTCCGCAGACGACTTGAATGCCCTGTTTGGAGATATTTCCGAAGTGCGCAATAAAATCCTGGGTATCGAAGGTTATGCCGGTCGGCAATACTGGCAGCTCCTGGGCGGTCTGTTACCCGAGCGATTCCAATTCTATGAACGTTCCCGTAATCCCGCCAGGGACGAATTTAATTGCTTGCTCAATTACGCCTACGGAGTGCTGTATGGCATTGTCGAACGTGCCTGTGTGATTGCCGGTCTTGATCCCTATGTGGGTTTTATTCATACGGATAATTATAACAAGACGTCGCTGGTATTTGACATTATCGAGGCGTATCGGATTTATGCAGAGGAGACGGTGTTTGGGCTTTTTTCAGCCAGACAGGTGACCCGGAAACTCTTTGATCCTTATAATAACGGGATGACGCTGAATGCAGAAGGGAAGAAGGTCTTGCTTGAACGGTATAATCGGTATCTCGATGAGGCGATTCGTTATTCCGGACGGAATATCAAACGGCGGGATATTGTGCAATATGACCTGCATAAGTTTGCCAAGGAACTGATGAAGATTTATGGTACGGAAAGAAGTAGTGATGAGTAACTACACGAATGGAATATATCATCCTCGCAGGGTGAGAGAATATTCCAGGGATAATTTTCAACAAACATATCACTTCTGCGGAGTAAAGAAGGATGATCGTTGTCGAACCCCAAGACGCCGAAGGCGTCCGATGTTTGCTGGACGATGGTTTTCCGAAGTTTTAAGACCTCGCAGGGGTTATATATATTCAATAAACGCATATCGCCTTTCCGGGGAATGTTTATGGGCTGAGCCGGATTACCAAACTGCTTCAGCAGTTTATAATTGGGAATAGAATTATGAAAGCCACCGAACAGTTGGTCTGGGTTATCTACGACATTGTTAAAAACAAACCACGCACCAAAATCGCCAAGATTCTGCAGGAAAAAGGACTTTACCGGGTGCAGAAATCGGTATTCCTGGGAACCATTGAGCGGAATCAGCTGGATGAATTGAAATTGCAGATCAGCGACCTTTTCGACGAAGAAAAGGATTCGGTATATATTTTTCCACTCTGCAGTGAGGATTTTAAAAAGGTGATTCTGATGGGGCAGGCGTTTGATAAAAAATTGGTGACCGATGAAGTCAAAAGCCTGTTTATATAAACCGCTGAAGCGGTTATTCCTGTGGATTGGGAAATCCCTTCCCACAGATTTATCGGGGTGCTATCACAATGATACTAAAATTCAAGTTGTGCTGGTATGATGATTCAACTTATAGATGATAAAAAACATTCCGCCACTCTGGTCACTCCTTCCGAAGTCATGGAATATCTCTACTGCCCGCGTTTCACCTATTTCCTGAATGTATTGAAGATTCCGCAGTATGAGGAAAGGCGTTATAAAGTCCAAAAAGGGCGCGAAGTTCACCAGCAGCGCCTGGAGCAGAACCGTGATTATATTCGTAAAAAAATATCTATGGTGAACAAAAAGCAGAATGTTTATCTCAGTTCCGAAGCTTTGCATGTTCGTGGTGTTGTAGATGAAATCATTTATTTAAAAGACGGCAGCCTGGCACCAGCAGATTATAAATTCAGCGAATATAGACCCTATCTTTTCAGCACACACAAAATCCAGACCGCTCTGTATGCTCTGCTTATCCGTGAAAATTACAACAAACCGGTGCATTCCGGGTATATTTTCTATCTGCGGGGCGGATCTAAAATGCACGCAGTGGCAATAACCAAAACACTAGAACGGGATGCGGTAGCGGCGGTGACAGCCATGCTGACAATTATTCAAAACGAGGAACTTCCCAAACGTACTTCTTACCGGATGCGATGTGCTGACTGCTGTTACAAAAATATCTGTGTCTGACGCCGCTCTTTGACATAAGTAACGGGTTATCAGCCCGTTACAGTGATCTCAACAATGTAATTCCTGACCAATAACCATAAAAAAAGCCCCTAAAAAGTCTTGAAACATTGCAAAATAGCTGTAGATTTCAGATGATATTTCTCAATATTATCGTCAATAAGGCTGTTTTTCGGCTGTTTTCGACCGTTATCCAATAGAACCCCGCTTCACTTTCATTTGCGCCGCTACTATCGATTGAATAGTCTTGGTTTTCGACCGTTATCCAATAGAACCCCGCTTCACTTAAAACACACCGTCATTATATAGTACCTGGAATGATGGTTTTCGACCGTTATCCAATAGAACCCCGCTTCACTTTGTTCTGCGGGGCAAGCAAGAATTGAAACGACTAATTATATATATCTTGTTATCATG
>DSAS01000103.1 GCA_011046365.1 Fidelibacterota bacterium | reverse complement strand
TTCATCACTTTTATGGAGGACATTGTCGGAAAGGATACACTGATTGAAGATTTGAAGCTGCCCTTTATCGCGGTGGCGGTGGATTTCCGTAACGGCAACACCCTCTACCTTGACCGGGGTCGTCTGGTGGACGCCGTCCGCGCCAGCATTTCCGTTCCCGGTGTCTTTAAACCGCTGGAAGCCAACGGAACCCTGCTGGTGGACGGCGGACTGCGGGAAAATTTACCCCTCAGCGCCCTCAAGAATTGTAAATACGATACCTTGATCGGTGTCAATGTCCTGAAAACACCGCAACTGAAACTGGACGGTATCTTCACCCCTATCAGCGTGAAAAAAATTGAAACCAAAGAAACCGAGCCGGACAATTTCTTTGAAAGAATCGCCGAGGCTCTCCAAATCCGGATTTCCAATCGCCTCAATCACCTGCCCCGCCTGACCTATGCCGGCTACCAGTCAATCCTGATTATGCTCACCGAACTTTCCAATAAGGAGATTCAAATCTGCAAACCCGATCTGGTGCTGCATCTGAACCTATCGCGCCTGCGCCCCTGGGAATTCTGGCGCGGCAAAGAGGCGATGGAAATCGGTTACCGGGAATCTCTGGAGCAGCTGCGGAATTTTCAAAAATAATCGTTGCGCTGCTCTTACTATTCATTGAAGAATATCGTAATTTAAAAGCAGCACCGAACCAATGATAAACCCGGTATCCAACACCTCATTTTGAATCCCCGAATGAATCCGAAAAAGACAGATAAAGCCAAACCCACAGGCGACAACAGTCGTTTTGAAATTCTGGAGATTGTTCCCGACGCTGTGTTGATTTTTGATTACACCGGCAATTTAATCTACTGCAACCGGCGTTTTGAAAAACTCACCGGCTATCAGCAGTCGGAACTGATCCAAACTCCGCTCGAAAAACTGACTATTATATCCAAAAAGGAACGCACTGCCCTGCGCGAGGCGTTTCGGCGGGTACTGGAAAAGAGCGGCGAAAAGAAGATTCAGCTGGTATGGAAGACCCGCCAGGGCACTCCCCGAACCGGTGAGGCACTTCTGCGGGCATCACAAAAAACCGGTCAGACCAATGAAGTCTATCTCTTTTTCAAAGAACTGACTGCCCAGCCACGGTCTGACAATAAATTAAGAAAGACCGAAGACAGATATCTGCGTCTTTTTGAAAATATGCGCGACGGCTGGGTCGCCACCGACCTCAACGGCGTTATCCGGGCGGTCAATCACGCCTTCACCGAAATGACCGGCTATTCCCGGACCAGGCTGGTGGGAAAAAAAATGACCGATATCACCCTTTCCAAATGGCACAAATTTGAAAATTACGCCATCGAAGAGGAAGCCCTGGTTCACGGTCGCTCCGGGATTTATTACAAAGAAATCAGCCGCAAAGACGGATCGGTTCTTCCGGCGGAAGCCGTCATATTTCTGGAAAAAGACCGCCGTGACAGACCCAGCGGTATGTGGAGCATAATCCGGGATATTACCGATCAGAAAAACGCTCAGGAGGCGGTGGCAGTCAGCGATTACCTGTACCGCCTGACTTTGTCCAACATTTCAGAAACGGTCTTCATTACCGACGACCGGGGCATCTTCACCTTCATCTGTCCCGGCACCGAGACGATTTTCGGCTACACCAAAGATGAAATCGCTGCACTGGAAAATGTCATCAATCTCTTCGGTCGCAAAATCTTTAACCGGTCAAAACTTCACTCCATGGGCGAACTGATTAATATCGAGCACCGGATCAGCGATAAATTCGGGCGTGAACACGACCTGCTGATTTCCATCAAAGCAGTGGCAATCGGTAACGGTACGACTCTCTACACCTGCCGGGATATTACCGATCATAAAAAAATTGACCGCCTCTGGACGCTACACCGCGAAATTCTGGAAAAGGTGACGCGCGGAATATTCCCCGCAAACCTGTTTGACCATATCACCAGTGAGATTGACAGTCTGCTGCCCGACGCACTTTCTGCTATTTTCCTGATCCTGCCGGACAACCGGCATATCCATCTGGCTTCCGGTCCGCACCTCCCGGAAAAATGGAAACAGCGCATCAATATTCTCAAACTCGATCGGAATCACTGCTCCTGCTCCGCCGCGGTAAAAAAAGCCGCACCGGTATTCGTCAGTGACATTGCTACAAGCAATCTCTGGCGCAGCAATCGCAGCGCCGCCCTCAAGGCGGGTATCCGCGCCAGCTGGGCGCAACCTATCCTTGCCTCCGGCGAAAAACAGGTTTTGGGAGTACTGGCTCTTTACTTTCAGGATATCCATCAGCCCGGTAACTACGAAATCCAGCTGATGGCAACCCTGGCAGGACTGATAACCCTGGTTCTCGAACACCGCCGGAGTGCGGAGAATGTACTGACAGAACGGGAACGACTCTATCAGGTTCTGGATATGCTGCCGGGCAGCGTATATCTGCTGGCTCTTGATCACAAAATCCGATTCGCCAATCAACGTTTCCGGGATAAGTACGGCGCAGATTTCAGCAAAGCCTGTTTTGAATTGCTGCATGGCAAGAGTCAACCCTGCGCCGATTGCCCGACCTTTAAAGTCTTAAAAACCGGTAAATCCCGGGAATATGAATGGACTCTGGAAAGCGGTGAAACCTGTTTAATTTGTGATTTTCCCTTTACCGACGTGGACGGCACACCGCTGGTGCTGGAATACAGCCTGGATATCACCGACCGGATCAACATGGAAAAATCGCTCCGCACCAGCGAGGAACAGTTCCGCCTTATCTGGGAAAAATCACCCCTGGGACTGCGTCTGACAGATAGTGACGGTCGAATCATACGGGTTAATGAAGCCTATTGCAAAATGGTCAAAAAAACCGCCGCCCAGATCGAGGGGCAGCCGCTCTCCTGTATCTACGCAAAATCCCGGCAGAACCATATTCTCGAGAGCCATCGCCGCCGCTTTAAGGATAAAACTGTTAAGCGGCATTTTGAAACCGAACTGACCCTTTGGG
>DSAS01000173.1 GCA_011046365.1 Fidelibacterota bacterium | reverse complement strand
GTTCGTCAGAGTGGAACGGCTTATTTTAATTCTTCCTATGAACCTTGGGGATATTACGCCGGTGGCTCGGACCCGGGTTATGATCCCCTGGCGTACGTCATCGAAGAGGCGCATAAGCGGGGCATGGAGGTGCATGCCTGGTTTAATGTCTTTCAGACGGCGAGTACTGATTCAGGAGCACCGGCGGCGGAACATCCGGAATGGATTTGCCGGGATCAGTCAGGCATCGCCATGACTTCCAGTATCTGCCTGTCGCCCGGCTTGCAGGCAGTTCGGGATTACACTGTTGATGTGGCGATGGAGGTTGTCAATAATTACGACGTAGACGGGCTGCATCTGGATTATGTCCGCTGGAATGAGTACAGCAATTCGAAAAGTTCCAAACAGTATGCCGCTTCCTCTGATCCAAACCGTATGCTGGATGGCATTATCACTGAGGAACAGATTAGAGATTTGGAAATGAATAAGAGCGGACGTTATCTCTATGACGTCGAGCACCCCTATGGCGGCGGTGTTCCCGCGGGGTTTTCCAGCTGGGAAGAATGGTGGCGCTGGTCGGTGACTGAATTCGTCCGAACCCTGCATGATTCGATTCAGACCGTTAAACCCTGGGTCCGCTTATCCGTTGCCGCACTGGGCAAATACCGCTGGTCGGGATGGCAGGGGTATGGAACGGTATATCAGGACGCTGCGCTCTGGTTTAATGAAGGCTATATCGAGCAGCTGACACCGATGCACTATCACTGGACGACGGGAGCCGGCTTTCTGGACATGCTGGCAGCCAATGATCCCGAATCCTGGGACTATTATATCCAGCCGGGCATCGCCGCCGGACGCCTGTTTTCCGTCGGACCGGGTTCATATATTCTGCTGGAAAATAAAATCTGGTACCGGCATAAAGAGATTATCAATGCCTGCCGGACGGTGGATTATGTTGACGGTTTTCAATTCTTCAGCTATGGCAGCTGGAACGGCGCGAAATACTGGGAAGAGGCAGGTGAAACGGTATTCAAAGCAAAAACAAAAATCCGCAGCAACCGTCAAAATCCGACATTAGCACCACCATCAATTAATCTGACCAAATCAGATCCGCTAAAGTATGAAATTACGGTTACTCCTGACCCCGGCGAAACAGAAAATCAATGGTTTCTTCTTTACCGTTCCGAGAACGAAGTAATTGATGCAGCCAGTGCTGAAATAATTGACATCCATTTCGGAAATACCGCCTATACTCTCATTGACAGTTTTCCGGGGACTCAGAATTACAATGGTAAATACCACTATGCCGCTACCAGCCTGGATCGCTACTGGAGTGAATCATCAATCACAGACGTATTGGTAACCGATTCAATTCCATCTTTTCCTCCGGTTATCTGCTCTTCAATTCCAGTTGACGAAGGCACAGTACCGGTTAACGTATCCATTACCATAGAATTTTCCAAGTCTATTGACACAACTGGTTTTGCATCAAAAATTACCAGCGAGCCACAAATCAACATTAAGAGCTTTTCCTGGACTAAAGAAAATACAGTCGTCGTCTTTCATTTGGCGGAACCAATGGAATTTGCGACCAATTATACACTGACATTACTACCGACGATAACAGATATCAACGGCGTCTCTCTGGATGGGGACGGTGACGGTACTCCCGGCGATCAGTATTCAATTTCCTTTACCACATATGAGGTTGATCTCAGCGGACCGATTGTTTTAAAGAGTTACCCGAATCAGGATATTTCCCAGTTTGATCTGGATGATTGTATAGCAGTGGAATTTGATGAGCTGTTGGACCCAAATTCCGTCAATCCCACCACAATTTCAATGATATCGGATGGGTATTCCGTAACAATCGAACCGGTTCTGACGACAAAAGAGGGAAAAACGATTTTAAATCTGCGGTCGTTTTCACAGTTGGTATCAAATGCGGTAAATCTGGTCACCCTTAGCACCGGAATTACCGACACGCTGGGGAATCCGATGTCTGAAAATTTTTATATTGACTTCGTTACCCCTGATTATTACTACTCGTCTAAAAACATTATTGACAATTTTACCACCAACTCAGGCTGGGAATCACCGACATATTCGGGTAGTACGCAGGGCGTAGTGGCAGGTAATTGCGCCTTCGGAATATCCGCCGATAATTATCTTCCGGCATCAGAATTTAATGCGGATGCTAAACGGTCCGCGTATATTAAATACCAGTGGGATTCAGATACAACAATTACAAACTATTTACTTAGAGAATATTTAGCCGGCGGTACGACCCGGGAAATCATCTTTGATACATCATCCATCCTGCAGTGCTATATCTATGGTGACGGCAGCGGAACCCTCTTTCGGTTTGCAGTTGATGATAAATATCCCGCTGAATTAGCCGAAAACCATGAAGTCAGTCCCTGGATAGAAATTGATTGGGTCGGATGGCGCCTGGTAGAGTGGGACCTGGGAGCGGGTATTAATGGCGAGTGGTTAGGTGACGGAACGCTCGACGGCAATCTCCGAATGGATAGTTTTCAACTGACGAAAACAGAAAATTCTGCCTGGAGCGGAAGAATATTTATTGATAATTTGCGCCTCGTTAAGCGAACATCCGGACAGGCGCCGCCCAATACCCCACCGGTACTTGAGGAGTTACCAGATACCTCGGTAATTGCCGGCAATTATGTCAAGATTTATCCAACCTGGACCGATCCTGATCCTGCTGATATTCATGAAATAATCTGTCAGTCGGACACTTCCGGTGTCTATTTCTATATTAGAGGGCATACTTCCGGTTCTACAGTATACGTAAGGACTCTTGATGAGTATTCGGGAACCTCGCTCGTCACTATTATTGTAAAAGATTATGGTATTGGAGAGTTAGCCGATACAAGCAGGTTTTTCCTGACTGTTTATCCCAGTAGTGTCGTGGAATTGGCGTCAGTGCCGGTCAAATTCAATCTGGAACAGAACTATCCCAATCCCTTTAATCCGACAACAACCTTCCGTTTTTCAATCGCTCAAACAGGACCAACGAAATTACTCATTTATAATATCTTAGGGCAACAGGTGGTAACGGTAGTT
>DSAS01000174.1 GCA_011046365.1 Fidelibacterota bacterium | reverse complement strand
GCCCGGATGAATCCGCTGAAGATATCAAGCCGCGATGTATCGTCAGTCCGGAGTGCCGAAATAGTTGGAAATGGCAAAATAGTTGATATCATTGCCCTGTTGCAGGAGTTAGCGATTCAGCGCCACAATCTGGAGGTTGCATTAGTGTCGTTGAAAAGCGATGCCGCCGTGTCTGTCAGTAATGGTATTCTGGATTATCATCTGAGCTCCGTCATTTATCCCGGCAATATGTAGCATGGTTCGAATTATTTCCGGTTGTTTTAAGGGTCATTTAATCAAAACCAACCAAAATCCATTATTGAGACCGACTAGTGATCGGGTCAAGGAGTCTCTTTTTTCCATTCTAGGTAATCTGGACAATCAGCGGGTCATTGATCTTTTTGCCGGCAGTGGAAATTTGGGACTCGAAGCCATTTCCCGGGGTGCCGAATCATGTATCATGGTTGAAAATAATTCACAGCAGATTCGACTGATTGAAGAGAATATCAGCCGTCTTGGGTTGGAAGACGTAGTCCGGATTGTCAAAAACGATGTACGGCGTTTTCTGAAAAAACCGCCGGAAACTGACCTAATCCTAGCTGATCCGCCCTATAATTATCAATATTTCAATGAATTGCTGAATTTACTGATTGGAAAATTCAAAGCGGCAACAATTGCGCTCGAGGCGGGTAAACATCTGGTCATTCCCGAGAATATTCAAAACTACGTTCAATCACAACGCCTGATCGGAGAAACCAGTTTAACGATCATGAGGGTATAAATGAAAATTGCAATCTATCCCGGCACCTTTGATCCGGTCACGAATGGGCATCTGGATATCCTGCAGCGCGCTGCTTCCGTGTTCGGAGAGGTCTATATTGCCGTCGCTCACAACCTGCACAAAAATCCGCTGTTCACTATAGATGAGCGGATTGAAATGGTAAAACGGTGCACTTCCCAATATTCCAATGTAAAAATTGACCAGTTTGATGGCTTGGCGGTTGAGTATGCGCGGCAGGTGAGTGCCTCGGTGATTATTCGGGGTTTACGGGCAATTTCCGACTTTGATTATGAATTTCAGATGGCGCTCATGAATCGCCACATGAATGACAATATTGATACGGTATTCTTTATGCCGCACGAAGATTATACCTATCTGAGTTCCAGTACAGTCCGGGAAATCGTACGATTCGGCGGTGATGTCAGCGAATTTGTACCGGAGTATGTTAAGAACGAATTAATCAGAAAACTCAGGAGTAAATCATGAAACTACTGGATAATATCCGGGCACAAGCCAGCCGGAAAAACAGGCGCATTGTCCTTCCCGAAGCCCACGACGAACGGGTTCTGAAAGCCGCCGCAATTCTTACCGCTGAAAAAATTGCGGCGATAATCCTGATTGGTGATGAAACCGCCATTGAAAAGCATGCCAGTGCTTTGAAAATATCTCTGGACGAGATTGAAATCATCAATCCGGAGACAGCGGCGGATTTACCCGATTTTGCCAAACGCTACTATGAAAAACGTAAACATAAGGGCGTCACCTTTGATCAGGCGAGGAAGATAATCACGAATCCGACCTTTTTTGCAGCCATGCTGGTGGAGAAGGGGCGTGCCGACGGTTGTGTCTCCGGTGCCGATACAACTACCGGTGATGTGCTGCGAGCCGCCCTGCATATCATCGGAACGAATCCGGATACACCCACGGTTTCCAGCGATTTCTTTATGATCACACCCGATGAAACAAAGATCTGGAGTTTTGCCGATTGTGCCGTCCTGCCGGAGCCAACCGCTGAACAGCTGGCGGACATTGCCATTGCCACTGCCGAAACCCACCGTAACGTAATCAGGGAAGAGCCCAGGATTGCGATGCTCTCCTTTTCCACCAAAGGTAGCGCAAAACACCCCTTAGTGGATAAGGTGATTCGGGCGACAGAGCTAGTCCGGCAGAAAAGACCCGATCTGTTGATTGATGGTGAGCTGCAGCTGGACGCCGCGATTGTCCCAAAAGTGGGAGCGAAAAAGGCGCCTGACAGTCCCGTCGCCGGCAAGGCGAACGTGTTGATATTTCCCGACCTTCAGTCTGGAAATATCGGATATAAACTTACTCAGCGCATTGCGGGGTATGCCGCCGTCGGACCGATTATTCAAGGTCTGAAGAAGCCGATGAACGATCTCTCCCGGGGTTGCAGTGTTGATGATATCGTCAATGTTGCAGCGATTTTATGTAATCTGAATTAAATCGGAATAGTACGATGCCGACTTACGAGTATATTTGTGAAAACTGTGGTTACGGATTTGAATATTTTCAGAGCATTAGTTCAGAACCGATCAGAGTCTGCCCGAAATGTGGCTTGGAAACGATTATGCGCAAGATCAGCGGCGGTACCGGTCTGATTTTCAAGGGTTCCGGATTCTATATCACCGATTATGTGCATAAAAATACTAGCCGCAAGGAGAATCCACCGAATAGAAAAAGCAATTCTCAAGAGTCTGAAAAAAAGTCGGTGAAGGAACCGCCGACGATTACCGAATCCGAAAAATAGTTAGACTCAATTTTCAAAAACGTTCCGGGCATTCCAGCCGGAACGTTTTTTAGATTGTTGTTTGCGATTATTTTTCCGGAGATTTCTCGGCAGGATGTTTTTTCTTGTATAAAATAGCAACGGGGATTAGGACCAGATAACCGATCAACAAAATAATCGGCGCCAGTGTCAGCGAGCGAAAGGAGTAAGTATCTCCACTGCCCATGACAAAATAACCGATTATGATCGTTAAAATTCCGGCTCCAAAAATGATGAAATTCGTACTCGTCAGATAGG
The DNA here is from genome assembly GCA_011046365.1 of Fidelibacterota bacterium. Classification (GTDB taxonomy): domain Bacteria; phylum Fidelibacterota; class UBA2242; order UBA2242; family UBA2242; genus B118-G9. The sequence goes on along the minus strand of DSAS01000174.1, from coordinate 278 downwards.
ATTCTTTGATAAACGGGTTCCGTGTTTTTCGCTTTTTTTTCACCTTTACCATCGGATTATCCTTTTCGTTGTGTTAATATACTGAATCAAAATATAGTCATTATTATTGGTACTTGAAACAGCAAAAAAATAAAATTGTTCCCGGTATTCAAAAATATGGCAGGACTTCCCCCAAAAATTAATATAATTTGCTGTTAAGTAATTAATAAATAAGGACATAATACAATTAGTAAGTGGAAATGTTAGATTTTAGGAAAAAATTGGGGGTACTTTATAAG
>DSAS01000058.1 GCA_011046365.1 Fidelibacterota bacterium | reverse complement strand
GGTAATCCCGTTGATCTCATTGTCCTGTCCGATCGAACGACCGCCGTACCAGACCCGGACATAGCGCAAGATACCGCTGTCATCATGGGGATCGTTACCACCGTAAGGGACACCAACCAGACCTTCAACAAAGGATTCACCCTTATTTGTAGGTGCATTTCCAAGCAGAATCAGACCACCCCAGGTACCCCGCTGCGGCAGCTGGTCTTCCGGTAAGTTCGAGGTAAACGTGATCGGCGCATCGTGAGTACCGTCCGCGATGATCCTGGCGCCGCGCTCAATTATCAGAGCCGGAGCTAAGCCGGTTCCATCATCCGCCTCAGACTTGATGACCGTTCCCGGTTCAATGGTGAGCGTCACACCTGACTTCACAAAGGTCTGACCAACCAGCAGATAATCGGTATCCGCTGTCCAGGTTGTATCCGTTGTAATGTCACCGCTGATCTGCGTCTGGGCAAATACGAGCGACATTGTTCCGATTAATCCCAGCAAAGTTTTTTTCATGGAAATCCTCCTTTAAAATTTAATTACACGTTAAAAGATGTCGTAACTCAACCCGATACTGAAACTGCGACCGGGGTGATATTCAGTTGTTTCGAGATACTTTCCTGAAGCCGGGTCTTCCTGTGCAAAGACCACTCTCGAATTCAGGATATTTTTCATTTTGAAACTTAATTTCAGTTTTGCGTACGATTGCGACGCCATAAAATTCAACGAATGAAACGGTAATTCATACTCATCGGGCAACGGGCTGATACCCAATGATACCAGCCGTTTACTGAAAGCATTATAACTCAGGGCAGCATTGAATCCTTTTAAATTCGTATAGGTGATACTCGCATTGACAATAAAATCCGACTGCCCCTGCAGCGGGCGTTTGGTCAGGTTGCCCTGATTCGGAATCGCTTGACCGGTAAAGATTGTAATCGAATCATCGGGAGTAACCTCCGACTGGGTCCAGGTAAAGTTGAACAGCAAGCTGCTCTTACCATAGCTCGTAGGAATGAAATCCAGACCGGTTCGGGAATCGAATTCAATTCCCCAGCTTTGAGCCTTGTTTGTATTCTGATACGTCCGGTAGCGTTTGTCCGACAAATCAAACATGGCTCTTTCAATCGGGTTGTAAAAGTCTTTCTTAAACAGACTGACCGCAAGCACTTCACCGGCGGAATGGAACCACTCAGCCCGCAGGTCATAATTATGGATATTGGTGGTCTTCAACCAGGGATACCCGACTACAATTTCACCACCGTAAAGCGCCTGAAACTCAAACGGTGCCAACTCGCGGAACTCTACCCGGGCGACAGTCCGGGAGTGTGACAAACGGATATTGAAGTTATTCGGTAACTGGACAAACAGGTTGTATGACGGCAGATAATCCACTTTATGGTAGGCGATATCAACCGTATCCCCTAAAATATTACTGTAATATTTTTCACCGTTTGCGGGACTGTAGGGCGTCATATTCTGCGCATAATCTTCCCGCCGGACTCCGGCGATAAAGCGAACAATATTCAAGGGACTATAAAGACCCAATCCGAGGGGTATATCCACCATAAAATAGAACGCATCCAGATTTTCCACTGCCCGATATCCATCATTGGGTTGGGTATTTTCAGCTATAATCAAACCCGGATTCACTGATCCGTCTTCATTAACGGAAAAATAATTGGAGTCAACCAGAGCGCTCCCCAGTTCATCAATATCATAATAGACGGTCAGATCGCTGGGGATTTCGCCGACAAACCACTGATAGGCATACTTGTTGTAAAATACCCGCCGGGTAAAATCACGATTCTTATTCTGAAAACGGCTACCGACTTTCAATTTGTATTCACTCTCAAAGCGGTCCTTAACAGTCAGCATATAGTTGAGGTCAATGTTTTCGTTGTTGTCATCGCCTTCGGTAAAATCACGGGTGCCGGCACTCCAGCCATAGGTGTCCATCTGATAATACTCAACCGTATCACCATCAATGATCTGATTTTTCACACGATAATTATTGCCCTTGAAGTCAGGTTGATAGAGTTCGGACCGCCCCCTGTTATAGGACCAGTCAAACTTATGTTTCGCATAAAAATTGAATTGATGGTTACCGCTGAGCGTCAGATTGCTGATGCTGCGTTCGGCATAAAATTCTTTATAGAAAATACCATCATCAAACTGATCTGCCATTCCCCGACCGAGATTCACATAACTTTCCGAGTTATGAGTAAAGACATAATGGAGGGCAACTTTCTGGCTGTTCAGAAATTTGAAGCCGGTGCTGAAGGTTGCGGCTATATTTGTATTGTAACCAGACTTACGGTTCGTTACATCAATATCTCTGAATAAACCGCTGTTATCGGAACCGTATAAAATGTCATTACTGACCTTGTAGGAATAATCATTGGAAAATGAGGTGTTCGCAAAATATCCCCATTCAAGATAATCGGTAATGGTATAGCGGTTTCCGAGACTCAACCCCAGTGAAATCGGCTTTGAGGCTTGTCCATTCCGGGTCGTATAATCGGTCTTGAAATCCCGACCAACCTGACCCAGCAGTTCAGCCCGCTCCAGATGGGTATTGTAACCGGGAATATTATACACATTCAGATTGACGCCATCAGGTATACTGGAAGGCATGGCGTGCCGGCGCTTATCAAATCCCCAAAATCCGGAACCTGAATTAGACGTCGGCACCATGTAAGCCTGATTCCGCCTTGGATAGTTCTTTGCTGATCCGGAAACACTAACGGAAAGGATACGGTTATCGGGATAGGCTTTGGTTTTTATATTAATATTACCACCAGCGAAGGCACCCGGCATATCCGGTGTATATGTTTTATACGCAGTGACACTTTCGAGAATTGAGGACGGAAAAAGATTCAGAGGCACTGTTTTCTTTTCCGGCTCCGGGCTGGGGATCGGAGCACTGTTCATCTCTGTAGTTGTATAGCGATCGCCCAAACCGCGTACATAGACGAATTTATCATCTATAATGGTCACACCGCTGATACGTTTAGCTGCTTCGGCTGCATTGGAATCACCGCTGCGGCTGATCTGCGAGGCGGCAATTCCATCCTGGGTATTCACAGAATTTCTCTGCTGAGTGAGCATGTAACTATCGCTGACCCGGTTC
>DSAS01000071.1 GCA_011046365.1 Fidelibacterota bacterium | reverse complement strand
TTGAGTCACGTTTGAATGAAAGAAATCTTAAACTAAATCAGGCTGTTGAAAACCGCAAAAACTATGCAAAATTACACCTTAACTAAAATTGCATTTTGTCATGTTTCCGCTGAACCAAGACAAAAGTATTAACTGGTCCATATCTTTTTTTCATTTTTGATCATTAGAGATTTTACATTTTTCAACAAGGTTTTTCTTCCATATTCAAGATTTTATTTCATATCCTAATTTCAATTTAACATTAAAAATTATGGCTATGTTCTATGAAGATACTGTATTATTGGTTAACTTCGGGACATGATAATTTAAAGGAAGACCATGAACAAATTTCAAGCCTTTACAGAATATTTTCTGTCGTGCAATGAGCAGGAGCGGGAACAGATTATTTCCAGATTAATGGACCTGTTGGATCAAAGTACAGGCCAGGATTATTCAGATATTCATTATGAAGAGGTTCATAAGCATGGAATTCACTGTCCTCATTGTTCTTCATCTTCCATAAGAGCCAACGGCAAACATAAAGGGCTCAGGACCTATTACTGTAAGGAGTGTACAAAGTATTTCAGTGAAACGACTGGTACACCGATAGCCTGGTTGAAGAAGAAAGATAAATGGCGTACCTATCTGCGGTGTATGCTCTCCGGGTATTCATTGAGAAGATGCGCTCAGGAAACCGATATTTGTCTTCAGACATCTTTTGACTGGCGTCATAAGATATTGAGTGGCTTTAAATCTTTGTCCCCGGAAAAGTTTGAAGGGATCAGTGAGTCGGATGATATTTTCTTTCTGCATTCAGAGAAAGGCAACAAGCACCTTCAAAGAAAAGCCCATAAGCGGGGCAGTAAAGCGAAGAAAGCAGGAATCAATGACGAACATGTGGCGGTCATTGTTACCTCTGATAGAGCCCAACACAAAGATATGCAGATAGCGGGAACCGGACGGATCAGTAAAAAGGATCTTGATCGGGTCGTGGGCAGTAAGGTCGACCAAAAGACAGTTCTATGCACAGACAGTCATCGCAGTTACAGTGCCTTCGCTAAATCCAAGAAGATTGAGCATCATAAAATCAACGTCAGTAAAGGGCAATATGTGAAAAATAAGGTCTATCATGTCCAGCACGTGAATAATGATGTCAAACGATTACGACAATGGATGGATCATTTCAACGGTGTATCGACCAAATACTTGCAAAACTATCGGACTGGTTTTTGATCTTGGAACGGTTAAAGACCAGCACGAATAAGAGTGTTAAGTTTCTAACACTGGCTCTGAGCTGTAATCAGGCCTGGTTTGAGTTTAAAAACATTGCGTTAAATCAGGTCATTAGTAGAACATAGCCAAAATTATTTATTTCCAACTCAAACAGATTGTGTTAGTAAAAACGGATCTGTGATATGGATTTTACGCATAGCTATGTAACCCAGACAGGATGAAACTGACCCCCCAGTAGGTAAAGGCGATGGAGAGTAGTGCAATTATGACAACCACCGCTTTTTTTTGTTTGGTGGCGACATTCAGGTGAAAATAGAAAGCCAGCACCAGAATATTAATCAGCGCCCAGGTCTCCTTGGGGTCCCAAGCCCAGTAATTTCCCCAGCTGGCATACGCCCAAATGCCGCCGGTAATCAAGCCGACGGTCAGAAAGAAAAATGCGATCTTGACCTCATTGTCCATCCGCCGGACAATGTTTTCCGGTACCACAGCCTCCTTTTTCAATAGAATCAGCATTGCATATCCGGCGGCGATGATCATCGCCATATAGCCAAAGAAGTAAGCCGGAACATGAATATACATCCAGATGCTGTTCAGCGCCGGCATCAGCGGCTTGGGAATTTTCATTGACTGGGGCAATAAGAGGGCGATGATGAGAATGACCATTATGGTCCCGATGAGGATTTTGCGAAAGCGGTCGCTGAAGGACCCTTTCCAAAACGCTGTCCGCAGTGCCACCAGAAACGGGAGCAGGACAAAGGTTTCGTACATATTGGTAAAGGGCGGATGCCGGGCGATTACCGAGCGCGCCACCAGCCCGCCGAAATGAAGAACCAGCGCCGCCAGCAGTACCAGATAAGCCGAACGGGAGTTCTGCCGGTGATACAGTAGCAGGGAGATTCCGTAAACAATCAGAGCGCTGATCAGTAAAGGTGTTTCCAAAGTTCGGGCTCCTTTCAGAGTATTCGCTAAAGGAATATATGAAAAAGCCGGTTCGGGTACAAGCCGGATTTTGTGTTTGAAAGCGCTCAGGATTGCTTGACATTTACGGAAATTCAGTGAATATTTGACCGTTATGAAAGAAGGTAGCCGTTGATAATCACCCCCGACTCGCGCAGCTGTGATGACTTTGCAAAATCCTGACAAATAAGGTCTTTTTATGTCAATTTTGATAAAAAATCCCCTGCTCTGTTGCCGCATGAAAACAGATGTTCACGACGACAATTTGCTGGACGCTTTTTCCGACGGGCATATTTACATTGAGGATAATAAAATTGTCTCTGTCGGACCGGAAACATTTCACGGCACTGCCGATGAGCTCATTGATGCCTCCCGCATGGTGGTTCTGCCCGGTCTGGTGAATACCCATCACCACTTTTTCCAGGCGCTGACGCGGAATATTTGTGCAACACAAAAATCCGGGCTTTTTGAATGGCTGACCGTCAATTACGAAATCTGGCGCGGCATCAGCGGCGAGGCGTTTTATATCAGCGCCAAGACGGCGCTTGCGGAGTTGCTGAAATCCGGCTGCACCACTACCAGCGATCATCTCTATCTTTTTCCGCAAAAAGCCGAACCCACTCTGATTGATCGTGAAATTGAAGCTGCCAGGGAGTTGGGCATGCGTTTTCAGCCTACTCGTGGGTCCATGTCGCTCGGCAAAAAGGAGGGCGGCTTGCCGCCTGACGATATTATTCAGTCGGAAGAGGCAATCTACGCCGATATTGAGCGGCTTGTAGATGAATACCACGATCCGTCTTTTGGTGCCATGACGCGAATTGCTTTGGCGCCCTGCTCACCCTTTTCGGTGACCCAAAAGTCCATGCGTGAGACTGTGCGGCTGGCTAAGAAATACGGACTGCAAATTCACACCCATCTGGCGGAAACTCTCGATGAGGAAAATTACTGCCTTGGGAAATTCAACAGCCGCCCCTTTCAGTTCATGCAGGATCTGGACTGGATTCGGGAGAATGCCTGGTTCGCCCACTGCATTTACCTGAACGACGAAGAAATCCGTCAGGCGGGCACTGCCCGGATCGGCGTGGCGCACTGTCCGTCGTCGAATATGCGCCTGGGTTC
>DSAS01000052.1 GCA_011046365.1 Fidelibacterota bacterium | reverse complement strand
CAGGGAAGTGACGCCGATCCGGATTTCATCGAAATCGGGTAGTAGAAATTCACTGAGATTTTTCGGCGAGACGATATCGGTAATGAACATTCCGTCGGCTTTGCCCCAAATGATTTGCTGCTGACCAATTCGTAAATCCATCTTATCGAAAAGCAGGTCAAGATACAGCTCCCGCAGGCCAATTTCCAGCTCCGTACCGGAATATTGATAAACATAGAGGTTGGTGACAAAGGCTACCTGACTACGGCTGTGCTCAAACTTCAGATTGAACGTATTCTGCAGAATCGAATATTCATTTTTATCATGCAGCAACATACCGGTGTAATTGCGGGCATAACCGCTCAGATAAACCGATTCAGCAGCGCTAGTGACGACCATACTCGTGATAACAGCCCAAATCGCTGCCGTTTTAAGCATTTTTTTCATCTTAAAGTCCCCTGCGCATCATTCGTTCGGTAAACTGGGTATCCGAAATTCCGCTATCTATTACGAGATTACTGAGTTTGATGCGGGTCAAGTGGTCTTTTTGTACGTTGTGCATTTCGGTATTCAGAACGATCCAGTAGCCGGATATATTTTGATATTCCTTAACGGTCAGAATTTTCAGGAGTTCCTCATCTTTGTCGTAAAATTCCTTCTTCAGACCGATCCATTTGTCCTTGATAATCCAGGTGACGGTGCGGGAATACATGTAGTCTTCATCTACCGGAATGCTTTCGACAACGTAGCACTCCTCGCCGTTGATGGTTTCCTCAGCGATGATGCGATGGGTATCTTCGCCGGGATGACGCTCTCCGAGATCGTCGTAGGTGAAATCCGAGCCCATGAAGTAATCGCTTTTACTGTCACTGGAAATGCGTTTGACTTTCTGAAGCGCCGGAAGGTAAATCCACTGATCATCGTCCTTGGATTCATCATCATAACTCCAGTTCATGAAAGCGGTGTTGCGGACATCGGCGGGAAATTTGAAAAACATGATTTTCTTATCCATGTCATTGTAAGCTTTCAGATATTGCTGGATTTGGCGGGTGCGTTCTTCACCGCGGGAGTTGATTAGTGTCATCTGTAGCTCTGCCTGCTGATCTTCGGGGGCGGCGCGCCGATAGACATTTTCAATTATCTGCAAAGCGTCGGGAGTTCCCTGGGCTAAGAGGATTGAAACAGATAGCAGCGCAATAATAAATAGTGAAATAATATTCGTTTTCATTTTGATTCCTTTCCGGATTTAAAATAAAGATTTGATTTGGCTAATAGTAGCAGCATGATCGTCAGAGTACCGAGAAAACTGGTAAACATGTTCAGAGAGACTAGCGCGCCCAATTGCCTGTTGGGGGGAAATACCGAGAAGAGGAGAACGAGGAATCCGGCGATGACGACAAGGGCGTTATAAGCTATCGCTCTGCCGCTATGCTGCATGGTCAGCCGTATAGTAGTGGCCTTGTCGCTGGTCTCAGCGGCATAGATTCGGTAGCGTTCGATGAAATGCACGGCGTAATCAATGCCGATGCCCATGGCAATGCTCGACAGTAAAGCTGTCGTTGTGCTGAGTGGAATGTTCAGTAAACCCATGACACCGAAACTGATCAAAGCTGTCAGAATGATGGGAATTGAACCTATCAGACCAACCCAGACTTTTCTAAACATGACGGACAGTAGAATGATGATAATAAAAAGTGATATCACCAGACTTTTGATTTGACCTTCCAGGATAAGGTCCGTAAACACCAGGGCTTTATAACCGGAACCGGCGTAGTTCAGTTTCAAATTCAGTGACTCAAAATCCGGACGATGATTTTCAATCCTGGCAATTACATTTTTAATAACCTTGGAATTGTCGCTTTTAATCTGGAATGTCAGGTTTGCCTTTGAATAATGGTAATCCACAACTTTCCAGAGATTTTCGGGATCGCCAGACATTTCATACAGCAGCAGGTACTGGGCAATCAGTTCTTTTGAATCGGGAATGATATTATAGTCATCGTTATCGGCATGCATGACTTTATTCATGCGTTGCAGATAATCCGCCAATGAGAAGGAATTGCCCACCATACTCAGAGTTTCCACATCGCTTTGCAAACGACTGATGGCTCTCAGAACGTCCGGCTGCTTCCACCTGTTGGGTTTGTCGGATTCGATGATCACATTGAGAGTGCTGGTGCCGCCAAAATGTTCGTTGATGAATTGATCAGTCAGAACAATATCACTATCTTTTTCAAATTTTTCCAGGAAGCTGGAATTGATCCAGATTCGACCAATGCCGTACAGTGCGGTTACAATGATGATTGCAGTCAAAAGGGGTGTTAGAATTTTATAACGGACGATAGCATCTGCCAGCCGAAATGAGGCGGGTGATTTTGAGGATTGTTTTAAGACCTTCGCTGATTTGTGCCGAGGCATGCCAAACACCATAATTCCCGACGGGATTAAAACCAATGAAAAAACCATAGCCAGCATAACACCGAAAGCCGTGAAAATACCAAAATATTTGATCGGATACACCTCTGATGTCAACAGTGATAAAAATCCCACTGCCGTTGTTACGGAAGTCATCATCACTGGTTTCCACATGCTTTTCAGCATATTAGTGATGGCTATTTGTTTGTCGTCATTTGGATTTTCCCGTAAATGAAGCTCCAAATGGCTGTAGAGATGGATGCCGTAAGCGACACCGATGGCGATCAGCATAACCGGAATCATAGTGGAAACTGCATAAATGGGAATGCCAACAGCCGCCATCAGTCCGAAAGTCCAGATTGTACTGAACAGGACGACCAGTAGCGTAAATATGGTATTCCTGACACTGCGCAGAACAATCAACAGAACCAGAGTGATGATAACAATTACAATCGGTACCATTTTTTTCATATCTTGCGGACCGAGGTAAGCCATTGTACCTTCGACAATCGGGGTTCCCGCTACATAGAGTTTTTCCGGTCCTTCGAAGGATTTCGCGAGTTTCAGAATATTCCGATAGAATTGCTGGGAAAAAACATCATCATCAATACTGGCAACAATGACTGAGACCGTTTCGTCATCTGAAACGATTCGACCGAATACCATTTCATTATTACGGACGTTTTTGCGCAGTTCGGCGAGTTTTTCCGGCGTCCTTGGGCTTTGCTTGTAAAAGGATTTGACATCCATTCCATCTTCGGTTCCAATGATATTGTCACTGGTATAGAGGGAGATCACATCATTCTTGTTGATTTCAGCCATTTTACCCAGTTCGCGGGTCAGATTTTTAATTTTATCCAGGGTGGCGGTGTTATAGATACCGTCCGGATTTTCGATGGCGATGATGACGCCGT
>DSAS01000117.1 GCA_011046365.1 Fidelibacterota bacterium | reverse complement strand
GTTTTAACCCGGGATAACAGCGGGGTTGAAACCCCGTTTTTTAGGGGAACACTCCAACCACCGGGCTAAAGCCCGGGGCTATTTATATTTCCTGCTCCGGGCGTCCCGTCCGGAACGGGACAGAACTAATAAAAGCAACGACAATCAGAATGATCAATCCGCCGATAACCGTTCGCAGCGCCGGGATTTCCCCCAGAATCAGCATCGCCAGAATAACCCCATAGACGGGTTCCATGCCTGCCGCGATCCCGGCGGTAAACGCCCGCACATGTCGCATACTATGAATAAACAGCGTATGCGCCAGCGCCGTACAGAAAATACCGAGAAGAAGCACATAGCCAACATCCGTTACGGACAAACTGCGGGGCACAATCAGAACGACGGGCAACAGTAGCAAAGCCGCGATACCGTCCTGCCAAAAGGCAATATTCAGCGGCGAATAACGCCGGCTGTAGATTTTATTCAGTAACGTCAGTACCGCAAAACTCAATCCCGACAAAACGCCCCAGAATACCCCAGCCGTCATTCGGTTTGCCAGAGAAAATTCGGGCACAATCACCAGCAGACCAGCGACGACGAAAAACAGATACACCAAATCTTTTACAGCAAGCCGGGTCCGAAACAGCAGCGGCTCCAATAAAGTCACAAACACGGGAAAACCGGCATAGGTCAACATACCGATTGCCACCGTCGAGACCCGGATGGACTGGAAAAAACTCAGCCAGTGCAGCGCCAGTAAAACGCCCATCCCGCCAAAACCGACCCAATCACGGACACTTACCGGCTTGAGAGCATTACCCCGGGCTTTGATAATGAATATCAGCACACTGGCAGCGATGATCGTCCGACCGAAAACAATCACCACGGGTGATTCACTGATCAGCTTGCCGAACAGACCGGTAAATCCAAAAAGCAGCACAGCCGTATGCAGTTGTAGGACAGCTCGGTGGTTATCCCTCATTCATTAACAGATGGAATTACGGTTGAATTGCCCGACATAACCCATATTCAATATTATTGTATCCTATCGCAGCATCTCCATGAATCGCCGGCTGTAGGTGACATTCCATTCGGGCTTTTTCGATAAATAGGCGTTCACGAAACGATTTACGGCAGCCACCCGCCCTGCGATGGCGTCATACTGCCAGTTGGATTCCGGATGCCAGAAATCCCGGGATGTCAGGGTCTCGATCCGCCCCAGAACCGCCGCCAGCGCCGCCGGATCGTATCCCGCGCGGTAGGCGTAGATAGTGCCCAGCATGTCGGCTTCCAGTTCGTATTCCATCTGGCGTCGAGACGTCGCCGCCTCAAACATCCGTAACGCCATTTGATCCAGCTCAGTGTCGCTGAACTTTGCCGGACTTTCCGCCTCCAGCTCCGCAAAGGCGTCTTCGGCGATGATCCGGGTTGCGCGCTTCATCACCTCCGTATAGCCGTGTTGCTGCACCACGTGAGCGATTTCATGACCCAGCACGCCCGCCAGTTCCGCTTCATTGCGAATAACATTCAGCAGACCTTGAGAGATAAAGATCATGCCATTGGGCGCCGCATAAGCCACCGGACGCCGATCGGACAGGATATAGAATTTAAACGGATAGTAATAGAGCGGTGTGTTCTCGACGATGAGACTGCCAACCATGTTCAGATATTTTAACCGCAGCAGATCGGTATCCAGTCCGGCGGCGGCGATCTGCGCCGCCACGGCAAAACCCATTTTTTCCAGGTAGGAATTGATTTCCGGATTCCGGTTTTCGATCTTAATCCGGCGATAGCGCCGGCTGAGCTTTTCGGAATCGCGGTTCCGGTAGGTTTCGGCTCTGAACCGGCGGTACTCCTCCGGCTGAAAATACTGTATATCGTACTGGTTGAGAAAATCGGAACGTACCTGCTTGCCCTCAAGATAGGTCTGTGCAAAGCCTTTTACCGCCCCACTGACGGATGCTTTGGATATCAGCACCGGCTTTGAGGATTGAAAGTAAATGCCTTCCTGAATACCGGAAGATTTGCGTTCATCCGCCGACAGGGCATTTTTCGAAATCCAACCCTCCTGATCCCGGGCTCTGATTTTTACCCAGCCGGCGGTTTCTTCCAAAATCGTCACCACCGCCTCCTTAATCAAAATGCCGATCATCGGATAATAGCTGCCCGGTCCCGTGCGGAAATGGGTGTTTTCCTGACGAATCCGGGTCTCCTGCTGCGACATTGCCATTAATGTAAATACGAGTAGAAAAATCGTGATTTTTCGCATAGTTCCATCCCTATTTTATTTCACCGTAATATTGAAAATTCCCTCCGCATCAATCAATCCGGGATTATCCAGAAGGCTGGAGCAACGACAGACAAAGACCTGCGCCACCCTGTCTGACGGTACCAGTTGCAGTACCTCTTGAAACCGTAAAATGGCATTTTCATAATCCCGCTGCCGATATAACTTCAATGCATCATCATGCAAAGACAACGCCTCTTTCAATTTGTTGTCAACTATATCCATTTCGCCAATAATTGTATAAATTCTGAGGGCTGCGTCACGTCCTTTGACCCGGATATGGTCAATTTCCCGGCAGATCATCTGCGTTTTAATCAGTTCATAGGTGGTTTCGGAAATCAGGTTTTGCGTGCCGTAAATCTTATTCACCCCTTCCAGCCGGGCTGCCAGGTTGACCGTATCGCCGATGGCGGTATAATCCATACGGTTCGGCGAACCGATATTGCCGACGATCAGACATCCGCTGTTGACACCAACCCGGGTGGTAAATTGGACCGGTTTTTCCGCCTTTTCAATTGTCATTTTTGATAATTTTTGAAAACCGATAACCGCCCTGGCGCTGTGGAGAGCGTGGTTTTCTGACTCAATCGGCGCCCCGAAAACCGCCATAATCCCGTCGCCGGTGTATTTATCCAGCATGCCATCATGCTGAAAGATTATCGTCTCTACCAGCCCAAAATACTCATTCAGCAACTCCACAATCTGTTGCGGTGTGAACAGTTCCGACGTGCTGGTAAAATCCTGAAGATCGGTGAACAGCACCGTGGCTTCAATCTCTCTGCCGCCCATCTCTACATTCTCCGGATTCTGAGTCAGCGTCTCCACCACCGCCGGGTGCAGATAGCGATTAAAAATCCGCTTCACCTGCGCCTTCTCCCTCCCCTCGGTCAGGTAATTCACGATCAGTACCGCCATTACCGCAAGAACAATCGCCAGATCGGACGATACCATCGGAAAAAAACAGTGCCGGCTTTGAAACAGAATGATTGCAACAACGGCAGGAATTGCAAAGACGCAAAGTGAGAGAAGCGCCGCTTTCCAAATTGATAACCGTTGCCAGACAATACCCAGCCCCACCGTAGTGAGCAAAATTACGATGAACCAGCCAACCGCGGACACATGCCGGATATAATCGCCCTGCAGG
>DSAS01000076.1 GCA_011046365.1 Fidelibacterota bacterium | reverse complement strand
CCATCAGGACACCACTACGCTGGGCTTCAACCTCATCGTAATAACTGATTTTTTTTGTCTGAATGCCGAGATGATTTAACAATTTTCCCGAGTGGCGGGTGTCTTCACAGGCAACAATATCCACGGTTTTTAGAACCGTTACAGCGCGCATGGTGATATCATCGAGATTCCCGATCGGCGTTGCAACAATATATAGAACACCCTTATTATTCATGGACAGAATTTAGCAGATTAATAAAACAAAGGACAGGTAAAGTTCCTGTCCTTTGTCCAGACTCCTCAAAAACGGTTTGATGAGCCGTGATCCCGCTTTCGTTTCATTCAATATCGAACTTAATACCCTGCGCCAAAGGCAATTCCTTACCCCAGTTGATCGTATTGGTCTGGCGGCGCATATAGGCTTTCCAGGCATCGGAGCCCGATTCACGACCGCCGCCGGTCTCCTTTTCGCCGCCGAAAGCACCCCCGATTTCCGCACCGGATGTCCCGATATTCACATTAGCAATTCCACAATCGGAACCGGCGTGGGATAGAAATTGCTCCTGATAATACATTGATGAGGTAAAAATCGCCGAACTCAGTCCCTGAGGCACGTCGTTATGGATCCGAATCGCTTCGTCAAAATCGTCATATTCAATGATATAAAGAATCGGTGCAAAGGTCTCTTCCTGAACGATATCATAGTCGTTGTGCGCTTCCATGATAGTCGGCTGCACGTAAAAACCGCTATTCAATCCTTCAACCTGATATTCGCCGCCTCCGTACAGGAGTTTGGCGCCGGCTTTCTTGGCGCGGTCAATAGCCGCCATCATCAGTTCGACGGCAGTGCGATCAATCACCGGTCCCATTAAGATACCATCCTCCAGCGGATTTCCGATGCGAACCTGGGAATAGGCTTTTACCAGACTATTGACAAATTTATCTTTCACCGATTTATGAATGATGATGCGGCGGGTGGAGGTACAGCGCTGCCCCGCTGTCCCGACAGCGCCGAAAAGGGTTGCCCGCACCGCCATATCCAGATCGGCATCTTCGGTCACGATAATGGCATTATTACCGCCGAGCTCCAGGATTGTGCGCCCCAGTCGCTTGCCGACCACCTCGCCTATCCGCTTGCCCATTGCAGTGCTGCCGGTCATGCTGATCAGCGGCACCCGTTTATCATTGATCAGCAGTTCGCCGACTTCCGACCCTTTACCGATCACCAGATTAAAGACACCTTCCAAATCGTATTTATCCACCACCGGCGCAATAATATTCTGCACGGCAATGGCACACAGCGGAGCTTTGGAGCTGGGTTTCCAGATATTGACATCACCACAGATGGCGGCGATCAGAGAGTTCCACGCCCAGACGGCGACGGGAAAATTAAAAGCCGTGATAATTCCAACAATTCCATAAGGATGATACTGGTCGTACATGCGGTGTTTCGGGCGTTCGCTGTGCATGGTGAAGCCATACAGCATGCGGCTCTGACCGACGGCAAAATCAGCAATATCAATCATCTCCTGCACTTCGCCCATGCCTTCGGCTTTGATTTTCCCCATTTCCAGCGTTACCAGTTTTCCCAGAGGCTCTTTATATTGACGCAATATGTCGCCGATTTCGCGTACAATCTGCCCGCGGCGGGGCGCCGGCAGCATGCGCCAGGTTTCAAAGGCTTTTTGGGCTTCACGAACAATCGTTTCATAATCCTCCGCTGTCGCCTGAATCACTTTCGCAATCGGCTTGCCGTCAATCGGGGAATAGCTGATCAGCTCTTTGCCTTTTGTTTTAATCCAGCCGGCGCTGTTGCCCAGCGTCGCACCGTAGTTAATCTCTTTGATTCCCAACTCTTTTAAGAAATCAATCATGCCGCTCTTCTCCTTATTATTGATAATTATGGTTTATTTAAATTGAAATCTGGCAAAAACCGGCAGATGGTCACTGGCAACCCGGCTGATATCATTCGATACAGTCTGGATTGACAGCGGTTTCAGTTTATCATTCATTAATATATAATCAATTCGCTTGACTGGTTCTCCGGCAGGATAGGTCATGGATTCGACCTTTGACAATGAACCAAGATCATTAAAATAATAGGTCAAATCATTAATTGTTTTCGAATCCGGCGTCACATTCAAATCACCGGCGATGATTAAAGGTTCATCAAGCCCCCAATCCAGAACGTGATTAATCAGTTCTTTCATTTCGCCGGCACTGTTTACGGAATCCACACTCAGATGAGTACAATAGACATGCAGTTTTTTTTCATGCACCGACAGAATGGCATGGAGAACGGAACGCGGCTCAAGGTTTTCAGCTGCGGAAAAAATCTTATTCTCTGCGAAATAGATCGGATATTTCGACAGAATGACATTACCATACCAGCCGCCCTGCAGCGAGACGTTTCTGGCAAAAGTATATTCCATGCCCAACTCCGCCGCCAGAATACGGGCTTGATCGTCGCGATACGTACGTTCTGTTTTGCAGTCAACTCCATTCAGACAGACGATATGGGGCGCATAGTCGCGGATGATGCGGACAATCCGTGACAGACTGTAAAGTCCGTCATTGCCCACCCCGTGATGGATGTTGTAGGTCATCACCCGGAATTCCGAGGGATAGACGATTTTTTTGAGCTGATCCTCAGGATTCTTTCTGAGGATATAGACACCGGCGGCAATGATTCCGATAAATAGTATGAACAGTAGGAATTTTTTAAACACTGTGAAGAAATCACCCTTTTTTAATCATGACCAGCGTCTGAGAATCACAGGATTAACCCTATCAGAAAACTGTAATGAATTTCCGGATTTTTTTTGTAAGAGGCAAAGACGATTATTCTCAATAGCGATTTTAGCAGCAAAAATTTTCATCCGCTTCAGCCGGGCAAAAAGATGATTGTAAGGTTGCCGAATTATCAATAAATTATCTCTGAACAATAAAAGGAGATACTCTTGAAACAGACCTTTATACTCATCAGCATTGTCGCGTTGTTGTTTAATCTGGGTTTTTCACAGACTAACAACGAAGAATTTCGGGCTACCTGGGTGATTACCTGGGAACACATCAGTGGCTCGTCTTCAGCCGAGACCAATAAAGCCCGCGTGCGCCAAATCCTGGACAATCATCAGGCTGCCAATATGAATGCCGTGATCTGGCAGGTTCGTCAGAGTGGAACGGCTTATTTTAATTCTTCCTATGAACCCTGGGGATATTACGCCGGTGGCTCGGACCCGGGTTATGATCCCCTTGCTTACGTCATCGAGGAGGCGCATAAGCGGGGCATGGAGGTGCATGCTTGGTTTAATGTCTTTCAGACGGCGAGTACTGATTCAGGAGCACCGGCGGCTAAACATCCGGAATGGATTTGCCGGGATCAGTCGGGCATCGCCATGACTTCCAGCATCTGCCTGTCGCCCGGTTTGCAGGCGGTTCGGGATTACACTGTTGATG
>DSAS01000008.1 GCA_011046365.1 Fidelibacterota bacterium | reverse complement strand
GTCATATCCTCACGATTGTGATGATTATTTCTAGCCTTATCAATGCCCTCCGGTCGCAGTTCATCACGCTTAATCCAATTCAACCAGTATAAAATCCCGATAATAAAGAGCGGTCCAGAAATAATTAGGTAAGCCATAATATCAACTTTTCCCCAGGCTATGATGATATAGGCTGCGCCAAGAATAGTAAAAACCAGCCCGGCAATCCATTCTAGCTTCCAGGAAACAATAATGGTAAATATGATGATCCAGGTGGGGATCAGGTTGATCAGAAAGGCAAAGATCATTCTGAATACGGATTGCCCCTCGGAAAACACATCCAGCGCAAACAGGCTGATAAAGACAGCAAAGAGCATGATCAGTACCCGCGGTAACCAGAACAGTATTTTAGCTGATTCCTTTTCCATTTTTCCACCTCATATTGCTTGTCATGATACTACACCAATTTCACGCCAAAATCAAGTTTTTCGGGATTGAAACCCCTTTTTGTGGAATAGCCTTGAATCTCCCGCCGATTCTGCCAGTCGAGGTCTTTTTTGGGTACTTTATTCGACAGGGAAAAAAGTACCAATCCAACACCGGGGTTGAACCCCCTTGGCGGCGTTTTCCCTGTTTGTCATTCTGAACGCAGTGAAGAATCTATAAACCAATAAAAAAGGGAGACTGCCATCTCCCTTTAAGACATTTTATTCTGAATTCATTTCCGTATTCGCCGCACCGCCCGGATATGAGTCCGGCGATAGTTGTTGTAATGTGGATCGGCAGGATTAAAACTATCCAGCCGGACGCGCCCCGACGAGTGCATGAATTCATAATTCCCGATATACAGGGCGACGTGGGTAATGCGCTGCGGATTAGGTCCGAAGAAAATCAGATCGCCGGTTTGCAGCTGTTCCGGAAAATTGGTTGTGTCCACTGCTACCCCCTCATACACCTGCATACTGGCGTCACGCTGCAAGACATAGCCGTGCTGGCGGTAGACTGTCTGAGTAAAGCCGCTGCAGTCCAGCTGCTTCGGCGACGCCGCTCCCCACATATAGGGTCGTCCCATCAGCAATTTTGCCGTTTTAACCAGTTCCTTAAAGTCTAGCGGACGATTCAGATAGTTTGCCAGTTTTTCCAGCGACTTCGTCGGCAGATAACCTTCCCGCTGGTCCGGATAACCGACCTTTGTCCAGCGCCGTTTTTGCTCCAGCAGCCGAAATCTGTTGCCCATTATCACATCGCTGACCGGTTGCGATTTTTTACTCGGTTCGGAGTAGACAACTCCTTCTATGTCCACATAGACCACCTGCGGCGCAGTCTGCCACTCATTTTTGAATTCCAGGTCGCCCTCCTGAACCCGGTCCGTCCCGACCCAGCCCAGGTAGCCGTCATCGGTCCGCACCAGATAAAAGCCCCGCTCCTTTTTCAAGATATCCAGCGGTAAGCCCCGCAAACTCTGAGTTACCATTTCCTCCTTCACCGAAGGTCGTCTGCGCAGAGTGACAATGGAGTTTTTCGGTACGGCAAAGATAATCCCGTTCATTACGTCGTCAGGCAAGAGTTTTATATTCTTCTCGTTGTTGAGGTCAGAAAAATTCTCGTCAATTTGTCTGTAAAATTCGCTTCTTGCGTCTCCATTATCCGTCTCGCCGGTCAGCACGTACCGGTCGTTGATCCATTGGGTTTTAACCGTCCAGACCGATGTTCGCGGATCCGGACAATACTGTTCTTGAATACCTTCGGAAATCGCATTGATCCGCATAAATACCGCCGAGGTATCGGCGATCAGCGATGGACCAATCGTAATCAGAATTGCAAATAATAAACCTGACAATTTCCTACGCATCGAACACCACTCCTGTTTGATTAATGATTAATGGGCATATCCCAGGGTCATTTGGTAGACCGTCTTATCTAACAGTAATTCCACCGCCTTTTCCACTACCAGATCAGAATTCAGATCATTTTTTATCCGCTCGGACAAACCGCCGGCGAGAGTTGACAGTTCGCTTGCCAGACCACGCCGGATCTGATCCAGATTCTGGTCAAATTCACCCGCTTTAAGCGAATCATAAATGGCATAAATGGATTGAAAAGGATTCCGGATATTTTCAAAATATTCATCTTTTAGCAGCTCTTTTTCCAGGTCTTTGAGACGCTTTTCATATTTATGATTGTAAGTAAATTCACCGGATTCCAGGTATTTACGAAAATCTTCAACGATTTTCTCGTCCACAACGACCGGTGTCGGGATCTCACCGTGCACCGATTTATAATGAATTGCATAGGAATAAAACATATTCTGGCGCCAGAGTTCCCGGCTGAAATCGGTCAGCGGTTCGCCTTTTATCACGATATCTGGTGCAATGCCGCCACCGCCTTTGAGTACCCGGCGATTCCGGCTGAAGAAAATCGTATCGCCGGGAATATTTTGTTCCACCAGTTCCGGATTATTCAGGTAATCCGGTTTCTGGATCAACCGCCCGCTGGGAATATAGTATTTCGCCGTTGTGATTTTCATCGAATGATCGCGGTCGAGACGAAAGACGGTCTGTACCAACCCTTTCCCGAAACTGGGTGCACCCAGCACGATGCCCCGGTCGAGGTCTTGCATAACTCCGGCAACAATCTCGCTGGCTGAGGCACTACCCTGATTAATCAGAACCGCTAGTTTGACATCTTCAGGCAGAGCGGGTTTTTCACTGGCGATAAAAACCTTATTAGCCATGGACGTCCGTCCCTTGGTGAGTAATAGTGTGTCCCCGACGTTAGTAAACAGTTCAGAAACCGCCAACGCCTCTGTCAGCAGCCCGCCCGGATTACCGCGCAGGTCCAGAATCAGCCCCTTCATCCGCCGGTCCTCTTTCTGCAGCGCTCGGATGGCATCACGGACCTCCTGGGATGCCCCTTTTGAGAAGCCGGACAGGCGGATATAGGCAATATGATCCTCCAGCATTCCGGAATAACTGACATCGGTGACGTTGATATTTTCACGGGTTAAGGTATACTCGTTAATCCCGGAAATGCCGGGTCGCCGAATCGTCAGTATAACAGTCGAACCGATTTTACCGCGGATCATTTTCGCCGATTTATCCAATTCCACCCCGACAGTCGAAACCGAATCCACCTTCAGAATCTGATCCCCCGGCAAAATATTCGCCCGGCTGGCGGGACTACCATCCATCGGCGCAATCACGGTTAGGGTATCCTTGCGCATACTGATCCGTAAGCCGACGCCGCCGTATTTACCCTTCGTTAAAGTCTCCAGTGGCTCCTTCTCATCCTCAGTCAGGAAAACCGTATAGGGGTCCAGCTCCTTGACCATCTGCCGGATACTGTTTTCGGTAAATTCCCTGGTTTTGATCGGATCAACATAATTCGTAAAGAGTTGCCGGTAAACCTCGTTATAGAGACGCACGGAATTGGAGATTTCTTTGTAAATATCCGTATTGCCGACGGCAAACAGGATTGTAGCACCTAATAATATGCCGATGAGTATGTTTCTGCGCTTATTTCGT
>DSAS01000086.1 GCA_011046365.1 Fidelibacterota bacterium | reverse complement strand
TTCATATATTCTTTGCGGAGAGGGAGGGATTTCCCGCTTCCAGCGGGACAAATCCCGCCATAGGCGGGGCGAACCACCTTCCTATACAAGTTTTCATATATTCTTTGCGGAGAGGGAGGGATTCGAACCCCCGTTAGCCGAAGCTAAACCGCATTTCGAGTGCGGCGCGATCAACCAGACTCTGCCACCTCTCCGTTAAAAAGCGTGATAATTTAATCCTATTATGTCAATTATCAAGTTTTGATTTGTTGCTGCGCATTTTTACAAAGAAGGCATCCAGAATAGCCTGACATTTATCAGCATCCACCCCGCCCTTTACAATGGCTTTATGATTTGACAAATTCAGATCACACAGGTTATCAACGGAACCGCACATGCCGGCCTGTTTATCATAAGCGCCAAAAACCAGTCGCGGTATCCGCGCGTTCAAAATCGCTCCGGCGCACATGGCACAGGGTTCAAGTGTTACATAAAGTGTACAATCGTCAAGACGCCAGGAATTCAGTGTAGCGGCAGCCGAGGTGATTGCGATGATTTCGGCGTGGGCGGTCGGGTCTTTCAAACCTTCCCGCATATTGTGTCCTCTCCCAATAATCTGATTGCCCTTAATAATGACCGCCCCTACGGGGATTTCCCCCTCTTCAAAAGCCTTTTCAGCCTCTTTGATCGCGAAAACTATCCAGTGTTCATCATTATACTGATCTCGGGATAACATAGAAATTCAGAATAATTGTTGATTTTTCCGGTCAAAATACTTTTTTGTTTCGCCGGCAATGACGGGTGACAGCGCAATCAGAGCAATCAGATTCGGCAGTGCCATCAGTCCGTTGAATACGTCCGCCATTGCCCAGACGAGATTCAGTTTCAGGACAGCCCCGATTCCCACAAAAACCACAAATACCCAGCGATAGGGAATTACCGCTCTTTCGCCCAGTAGATACTCGATGGATTTCTCTCCGTAATAACTCCATCCGAGCAGTGTGGAATAGGCAAACAGCACTAGACCCATTGTAACGATGAGGTTGCCCCAATATCCGGGCAGTCCTTTCTGAAAAGCAATTGATGTCAGCGAGGCTCCCGTATCGCCGGTATTCCAGACGCCGGTTAAGATCAAAACTAGCCCCGTCATGGTACAGACGACGATTGTGTCAATGAATGTCTGGGTCATGGAGACCAGCGCCTGAGTAACAGGATTTTTTGTCATCGCAGCCGCCGCCGCAATCGGCGCACTACCCAGTCCTGATTCGTTGGAGAATACTCCCCGGGCGATGCCCATCCGCATGGTCAGCATTACGGAAGAACCAAGAAAACCGCCGATTTTAGCTGTGGGAGTAAAGGCTTTTTCAATAATCAGCCCAAGCGCCGCCGGAATATATTGGATTTTTAAGATCAAAATTACCAAAGCGCCAAGCACATAGGCGACAATCATAACCGGCACCAATACTCCGGTGACTTTACCGATACTTTTGATGCCACCAACTGTTACAATCCCGGTAGCCACCATCAGTACGATCCCGGTAATATAATGCGGGACATGAAAAGTTGCCCGCACTGCATCGGCAACTGAATTTGATTGGACCATGTTGCCGATCCCAAAAGCGGCAATCGAAGCGAAGAGCGCAAAAGCCACTCCCAGCCATTTCCAGCCCAATCCCCGGCTAATATAGTACATGGGTCCCCCACTCATGGAACCATATTTATCCTGAATACGATATTTAACTGCCAAAACAGCTTCGGCATATTTTGTAGCCATTCCTACCAGTCCGGTGATCCACATCCAGAACAGAGCACCCGGACCTCCGGCAGCGATAGCAGTGGCGACACCGGCAATATTTCCCGTTCCCACCGTTGCCGAAAGGGCGGTCATCAGTGCCTGAAAATGCGAGATATCGCCTTCACTATCCTGCTCCTTACGCACAATCAGCGCCAGATAGAGAGCATGCCACAGTTTTCTAAATTGAATCCCCTTCAGTAAACAGGTCAACCAAATTCCGGTGCCCACCAGGGCAATAATCAACGGCCAGCCCCAGATAAAATTTCCCACTGCTGTAAAAAAAAGTTCGAGATTGTGTAGAATTTGCTGTGCCAATCACTCACCTCATGTTTGAAAATGTTACAAATCCCGATCGCTCCCAAATATAGGTTTTCGGATACTAAATTCAAAAATCTAATGATTTATTTATTTGTTGCATTTTAATTTAAAATCAACCACTTTCGGATGTCGTTAATTCGTCAATATGAGTAAAGATCGTGATAACGCCCGAAAATTCCACGGATACACTATTTAACACCTGCCTGTTCGCTGCGCAATGCGCCGGAAAATATGTCTACAATCGGTTTAATCAGGCGGTTACTGTAGACTATAAAGGCAAAACCAATCTCGTGACACAGGTTGACCACAAGGCGGAAGAGATGATTATTTCGATCATCCGGGACGTATTTCCCGATCACCGGATTTTAGCAGAGGAATCGCCGGAGCTGGTTAGCGATTCCCCTTATCGCTGGATTATTGACCCGCTGGACGGCACGACTAATTTTGTGCACGGTGTGCCCATATTTTCGGTCTCCATCGCCGTGGAATACCAGAATGAAGTATATATGGGCGTTGTCTACGATCCGTGCCGTCAAGAGCTCTTTTCTGCCATAAAAGGGCATGGCGCTTATTTAAACAAAGAGGCTATCCGGGTTTCCGCGACGCCATCCCTGATAAAATCGCTTACGGCTACCGGTTTTCCTTATGAAACCGATGCGATATTTGATGCTAATATGAAGATATTCCGGGCAGTCTATAAAAAATCCCAGGGTGTCCGGCGGGGTGGTTCGGCGGCGCTGGACCTCTGTTACGTGGCGGCAGGACGGTTTGATGGATTTTGGGAATTCTCTCTGAATCCGTGGGATGTCGCCGCCGGGGCTTTACTTATCATGGAAGCCGGCGGAAAGGTTGAAGATGTTTATGGTCAACCATTCAGTATCCAAAATGCGTCCAGAATTGTGGCAACGAACGGAAAAATCCATTGTGAATTAAAGCAATTAATTGAAAATATTTACCATAAGGAGAAATAAAAAATGAAAGCAACCTTCATTCCTTTATTGATTGTATTTCTAATGTACTAATTTGCTGTTGGTCAGTTGGTCTTCATCTATGAAGATAACAATGATTCTGTTCAGGTAGTTGGTACATGGAAATCAGTAAACTATGATGATTGCCATGCTGGTAGCGCATTATATACACGAAAGGGTGATGGGTCTGCCTGGGTTAAATGGACGGTTGATATTGAATATCCGGGGATGTACCAGATTGAAACATATTTTCGAAATTATAAATATGGAAAAGATACCCATTGGACTGTAAATACGGTAGATAGTGATACGACTGTATACGTTGATGGCTACTATAATCCAGGCTGGCAACCATTGGGCGAATTTAATTTATCAACAAAGACCTATGTTTGTGTAACAGACTATTTTGAAAGCGACAGTGGTGATTATGTCTATGCAGATGCCATCAGGTTCACTTCTATGATGCCGCTTTATTCAATATCAGGATCGGTGGAATTAGATGGAGAAAATCAAATGGCGGATGCTCTAATTACATTAACCTAACTTGAGCGATACTGATTGAAATAAAAACCTTTTGGGTTTTTAA
>DSAS01000118.1 GCA_011046365.1 Fidelibacterota bacterium | reverse complement strand
GTAAACCAGCAGTGACCAGCGGGAGAAGTTATAGGTTTTATCCACCCGGACATCCAGCTGCAGGAAATTATTTAGGCGACTGGCATTGAACCTGGCATAATCCTGAAAGGGGCGCCCCTGGGTGTTCCAGGCTTGCACCAGCGCCGTCTTTTCAAGATCGTAAGGTGTATAGGGTAAGCCGCCTACAAACCGCCATTTTGTCCCGACTTGCCAGTTGTCCTGGAACGGTTTGGTCATGGTGATGGTCAGAATGTGTCGGCTGTCCCAGGAGCTGGGAATATACTCACCGGCGGCATTCTGAAATTCGCTGCGGACAAAGGTATAGGCGTAAATGCCGGTCAGGTCGCCGAGAAAGTGGTAGAGCCCGGAGATTTCCAGTCCGTAGGCGCGTCCCTTTCCGGTGGAGACAACCTCCTCGTCGCCGATGGTGCCAAAATCGCCGCCCCGGCTGGCAAGACTGATGGAATCGGAGACCGAAAAAGGATAATTGGAATAACGTTTATAAAAGGCTTCGACCGCAATCCGTGAATCCACCCCGGTGATAATTTCGATACCGCCAATCAGATGATCGGCGGCGATATAGGTCAAATTATTGGATTTATTAATGAAGTCACCGGAGACGTCGCGGTAGCCCAGCGTCGTGTAAGCCGGCAATTGATAAAAGCGCCCGAGGCTGATGTTTAGGTTCAGATTCTTGGTGAGAATATAGGATGCCGCAAAGCGCGGCGACAGCTGCTCCGGCAGCTTTGCCATGCTGTGGGATAAATTATTGGCATCGGTACGCAAGCCGAAAGAGAGGGTCAGCCGGTCTTTCAGAACCGGTTTGCTGATCTGTCCGAAAAGTCCCCATTTGAAAAACTGTAAATCCGATTCGTAATCCTTGATGAACAGATTGTTGTTCAAATAGAGTTCCTGATAGGTGGAGTTGTTGTATTTGACATACTCCAAGCCACCGCCGAAAGTGACCTTGAAACCCCGGTCGCGCCAGGTATTTTCGAAGCGGAACTTGTTTTCGATTTCCTGATAAACATAGTCCTGGATTTTATTGGCGGCGTCGCTGTCGTCGTTATTCAGATATTTGAAGGACTCGTTGTGGAGCATATTGCGGCTGAGGACAAAGGTCTGAAAACTCTTGCCCCTGAAGTGGGTGTAGGCGGCGCCGATCATGTAATTCCATTGGTCACTTTCGGGCAAATAGTTCAGGATGTATTGCTGATCTTCGGTGGGATTGGCGATGCCCAGGTTCAGGCGGTTTTGGTCCAGTGCGCCGAGACTGAGGATAACCAGCCGGTTTTTCTGATCGAAGACTGTCTCCGATTTAAACTGATAATCGTTGAACGTCGGCAGGAAGGGCAGACCGATAGCGTCAAAGAGGAATTGCAGATAGGAGCGGCGCACTGAAAACAGGTAGCTGCTCCTGTCGCCTAATGGACCGTCCAGGGTCAGAGCCAGTTCCGAAGCGTCCACCACCGCCCGGTAATTGGTCTGCTCCCGGTTGCCCGATTTCTGTTTGAAATCGAACACGCCGCTGAGGGCATTTCCGCGATTGGCGGGAAAAGCCACGGAGTAGAAGTCCACCGACTCGATGAAATCAGGATTGATGATGCCCACGGGACCGCCCGAGGCACCCTGGGTTGCAAAGTGATTGAGATTCGGAATTTCGATGCCGTCCAGGTAAAAACGGCTCTCACCGGGACCGCCGCCCCGCACGATAATATCGTTGCGGAAGGAAACTGTGGAGCCGACGCCCGGGAAAGATTGTATCACCTTGGAGATGTCGCGGTTGGCACCAGGCGCCTTTTCGATGTCAGACAGGCGGATTTTCTGGACTGAGAGGGGCGCTTCTTCCTTCTTTTTGAATTCCGACGGACGCACGGTCACCTGCTCGAATTCGATAGCCTGCTGCTCCATGGGAATCTCTATGAATGCGGACTTGACGTTGTTCACTTGGATTTCCGCCTAATAGGCGATTTTATAACCGATAAAGGAAGCCAACAAGGTGTAAAATCCGGGTTCCAGACCGACGATCAGGAAGTTGCCGTCCAGGTCGCTGGCGGCGCTGATCTCCTGTCCCATGACGATCACATTCACAAAAGGTAGCGGTTTGTTGTTTTGCTGATCGTATACCCGTCCGCGGATGACACCATCCTGGGCGAGGAGATTAACCGAAATAAAGGAGAACAGGATTATGGTTTTCAAAATTTTCATACAATTACCTCGGCGATACACGGACGATAATTTTTTTCGCGATTTGGAGAGCGGTGGTAAAGGTAGTTAGATCGGTATAGAGTAAGCCGTTCTTGCCGGAGTAGTGACTGTGCCCGATGGGATTCAGAAAGTATTCTGAGATGCCGCTGTCCAGATCAATGGTGACGGCATACACCAGCGCCGGCTGCAGGGAGGTAAAATATTCGAGATCGTCGGGATATTTATTGTTGGTCCAGTAATGATTGGAATCCCAGGTCTGGTTAATTTCCATCAGTAGCCGGAATTTTGACGGGACTGCCGTTGCGGTGTTGGTTTTCAGGATAAAATCCGCAACCGGCGTTGCGCCGCTGATCGCATCGGGGGCGGGCTTTTCCGGAGTTGGGATATCGGGAACGGTGCCGCCTTTTCACCGCGCTTGTGAAACCAGTACGGCAGGGTTGCCGGTCGTACGGCGGGACCCGGTTCGGCTTTCCACTTACCCTTTTCCAGTTCGCCATGCCCGAATATTCCGGTAGCGGCATATCGGGTAACAAAGAGCGTCTCGATAAAACGCCCCTCCATATCCTCAATCCAGATGGCAAACGTAGGGTGATTGTGATACTTCCCCCGGTGAAATTCGAGGATCAGCTCCAGCCCGGATTGACCTAGATTGCTGCGAATCAGGTCCGGCGACTGGGAAGCTCTGATATGGCGCTCGGTTGTACATCCGATCAGTCCCGCAAGGAGCAGGCTCAGCAGGATGCAGACAGATATTTTTACCGCAGATGATAACTGCATAAAATCTCCTCAATTAGCGCTGATATTGTACTGTTCAGATGCCCGGTCGGGAAAGTGGTTACATAATATTCAGGCGGGCGGCGTTTCATAGACCCTGTTCCAGTCCGGGATTGTCTTGAAAATAACCGCCAAACCGCCGATGGCACCGAGCAGAATGCTCCCCGGACGTAAAGCAAGTCCCCAGAGAATGAGGGGTAACAGGAGCATGCAAAAGATGGCGACGCGATTACGGTGCAGATGCAGTATTTTTACCGCCAGCTGGCGAACGGCGATGAGGATGAGGATCGCCGCGGTAACCGTCAAGGGTTGAAAAAAAAGCAGTGAGCCGTACAGGGTGGACAACCCGATTCCACCTTTCATCCGGATGTATACTGACCAATTGTGCCCGACTATGGCGGCGCGTTTGACATTTGTGCCGCCCGTATGACCACTGCCGTATTCGGTCAGTAAAATTCCACGGGTGCTTTTCACGATGATGACACCCGTCGGAATGGCGCCGATGAAGTAGCCCAAAAGCGAGACAATAACCCCCTGACTGATCATCTTTGACCTCCTGTTTTGCTGAAGTGTACACATTTTGCCGAACAGACACAAAGGAATTTTTCCTTGTGAATAAAACCGGTTTATTTTCGTATTGTTTTTTCCTGTGAGATTGCTTAGAATTTCATCCATGTTTCCACCTGTAAATAGCCGTAATAAATTTCGTT
>DSAS01000123.1 GCA_011046365.1 Fidelibacterota bacterium | reverse complement strand
ATTATCGGGATTGCCATCGGCTGGTTTTGGAAGGGCGTATCGGTGCGCAATAAGAAGCGCAAAGAGGAGGTTGTTGAGAATCTCCCGCAGTCGTAACCCAGACAGGTAAATCGAATGAGCCTGGTGTATTCCACGGGCAGAGGTCGCATCTGCCCTGATTGCGGTCAGCCGGTAGACGCCTGCCGCTGCGGGTCGAAACGTCCGGTTGTGCCGGGAGATGGTATCGTTCGGATCAGCCGGGAAACCAGGGGGCGTAAGGGCAAAGGTGTCACACTGATTACCGGACTTCCGCTGAACGACATCGAGCTGAAATTACTTGCCAAGGAGCTGAAAATTCAATGCGGCTCCGGCGGAACCGTAAAAGACGGGACCATTGAAATCCAGGGTGACCAGCGGGAACAGCTGGGTCAGATTCTGAAGGAACGCGGCTGGACCGTCAAGCAGGTCGGTGGATAGATTTACGTATTTGATTAATTAGAATTATTCAGGAGAGATACCATGCAGAAAATGATTCCTATTTTACTCTGTTTCATTCTTCTCTGGATGGGCTGCAATTTACTGGATGCCGCCGACGAGGCGATTGTTGATGTTTCCGGTAAAGTGACTGATAATGGATCTGCCGTTGAAGGGGCGATTGTACTGCTGATTGAAAGCGCCGAAATCAGCGATGGTCTCAATCTGTCGAACGGGAGCATTACCAACAGTCGCGGCAACTATACGATTCTAAAAGTTGATCCCGGTAAATATTACGTCGTGGCTATTGATGATGAAAATAATAATCTGGAATTTGACACCGACACGGACCGACTGGGCTTTTACGGCGTCAACCGGAACACCAACGATCTGGAACCGGATCGAATTACAGTGGATGATGATGACCTGAAGAACATTGACATCACCGACCTGTATTCCCTTTCCGGTAAATAATTGTTCTACTAAAATTTGCGCCGCCTTACAGATCGAAAATATTCCGTTTCGGCTTACGGAAATCCGGGAGATAGGGGTCTCCTCTCTCAAGACCGTCAATGTCCTGAAGATAGGTGGTTTCCAGTCCAACCTCGTCAAACTCATTTAAAACATGGCGATACTCGGTGGCGGTGATCCGTCTTCCGAGAACAGGGTGGTTGATCGCCCGGTAGCAGGGGTGATACTGAGCCATAATGCTGACGGGGATTTGCGGATCAATGGCGGCGATTTTTTCGAAAACCCTGCGACTGCCGGCGGTGCCTTCCGGCAATACCAGATGCCGGACCAGCAGACCATGCCGGGCGATCTGCCGATTATCCAGTTGCAAAATTCCTACCTGGCGATACATTTCGCGAACGGCAATAGTGCTGATTTCCGAATAGTACGGTAATTCTGAAAACTCTTCCGCCCAGACATCGGCGCTGTACTTCACATCTGGCAGGTAGATATCAACAATTCCATCCAGCAGCTGTAAAATTTCCAGGCGGTCGTAGCCGTTGGTATTGTAAACAATCGGGATCGTTAATCCTCTGTCAACAGCGATTGCCAGGGCTTCGATTAAAAACGGCAGGTGGGGCGTCGGCGTTACCCAGTTGATGTTATGACAGTCGGCTTGCTGAAGTTTGAGAAATTCCAGGGCAAGCTTTTCAGCGGAGATTCTCTGCCCCAGACGAAGTTGGCTGATTTGGTAATTCTGACAGAAAATGCAGCCGGCGTTGCAGCCGGACAGGAAGACCGTTCCCGAGCCGTGACTGCCGGAGATCGGCGGTTCTTCACCATGATGCGGGAGTATACTGGAGACAATAGCGGTGTCGGTCATCCGGCAGTAACCGGACTGTCCCTCCAATCGCTTGATGCGGCATTGACGGGGACAGATTTCACAGGGATTCAGGAGGGCTTTTAATTCCCGGCTGCGCTGCAATATTTCGGCTGATTGAATAGTCGGCATCGTTGTTTATTGATAAAAATCGCAAATTAAATTTATGGATTCATGGCAGCACAGACAATGTTTAAGCGATATTTGATGGATAGTAAGAGATCGTTTACACTTTAATGCTCGAAAAATAGCACCATATCGTTTACAGATTCGCGAAAAATGTCCATTTTTCAATCATAAACAGGAGATTGCAGAATGGATGCAATTGAACACAGGAAACAAACCATGTTAATGTATTTAAAGGGAGTGATCGCAGTTGGTATCTCTAAGTCACTCAATTGTAGTCTGCCCCGGGTATATATCTGAGAAACTTGAATTAAGTTTTCTCCATCGTCCCATCTGTAAAGCGTCAATGCATATCCAGGCTACGGCGTTGACGTTCTTCATCAGATGGGTCGCCATCTACCTCCCCCAATTGTATCCGGCGTTATTCACATTCAACTCCTATCGGAGTTGTCACTTTGGCGTTTGTATTTGACCTCCGGATTTCATCCGGAGTTATTTATGTTAAACCCCTTCGGGGTTCTTTTTCCGTTGCGCGATATTGTTGTTGTTGACTGGTGAAGAATCCCGCAGGGATTCAACAGGAATAGCCACGAATGAAATTCATGGACACTTAGTATATATTCAGATAGGCGCTTGGGACAGCGATTTTCTGATGATGTTCCGGTAGATTGGATGTCAACGATGTGGTGCGATTTACCAGGCATTAAAAAACCGACTCACCCATGGGTGAGTGTAAACGATGTTATGCTATGTAACACTTTATAGAAAAATTCTGGATATTCTGGCTTGCATCCCCTAAATTAGCGTAACTATTAACAAGGGAGCCTTTTAATCCTAACCCGTGAGTTGGAAAGGGCATAAGAAAAAGAAGATATCCGCCATACAGCCGGTGGATTTTTTATTTTGGAGCAGAAAATGAATTTTAAGACGCGATCACAGTTGATGGATGAGACCGCCCTGAAACGTACTATCACCCGCCTGGCACACGAAATCATTGAGCGGTGCAAAGGGACCGAGAATATCGCCGTCATTGGAATTCGCACCCGGGGCGAGTTTGTGGCGCGGCGGATTGCGAAAAAGATCGAAGAGGTTGAGAATACCACGGTACCGGTTGGTGTTTTGGATACGGTGATGTACCGTGATGATTTCCGTAGGACGAAGGCGTTGCCGGCGATGGAGATTACCGATATTCCCTTTAGTGTAGATGACAAAATTTTGATTCTGGTGGATGACGTTATCTATACGGGGAGGACAATTCGGGCGGCGATGGACGCCCTGATGGATTTTGGACGTCCGTCGGCGATTCAGCTGGCGGTGCTGATTGACCGGGGTCACCGGGAGCTGCCGATTAAAGCCGACTACATCGGGAAGAGCGTGCCGACGGCAAAGAACGAAGAGGTACGGGTGCAAATGCGGGAGGTGGACGGTCGGGATGAAATTTTACTGGTGGAGGTTGCGGAATGAATCTTAGAATCAAACATCTGCTGGGGCTGGAAGGCGTTGTCCGGGAGGATATTGAAGCCATTCTGGACAATGCGTTCTCCTTTCGCGAGGTGCTGGAGCGACCGATCAAAAAGGTGCCGACGCTGAAAGGTGTCACGGTGGTGAATCTCTTTTTCGAGAATTCCACCCGGACGCGTATCTCCTTTGAGCTGGCAGAAAAGCGGCTGTCGGCAGATACGGTGAATTTTTCCGCAGCCAGCAGCAGTCTGGCGAAGGGCGAAAGCCTGCGGGATACGATTCAGAACCTCTTTGCCATGAAAATGGATGTGGTGGTTATGCGCCACCCGACGCCCGGATCGGTGAAGCTGCTGTCGCAATTTGTGGATGCCGTGGTGATCAATGCCGGTGACGGGACGCATGAACATCCGACCCAGGCGCTTCTGGATAT
>DSAS01000138.1 GCA_011046365.1 Fidelibacterota bacterium | reverse complement strand
AACGAAGCGCGGTAATTCAGATCAAAACTGATCCGACAGTCATGTTTTTGCGCCATCCTCGCCAATTCGAGACAGAATTGCCCGGTTTCCGGCGACAGAGCAGCAATCAATCCGGACAGATGAATGATCCGGGCACCCTCCTTTGCAAAAAGCCGGTCCAAGTCGTAATTTTTCGCATTCAGCGTTCTGCCGACTTCCCCGGCGCGGTCGTTGTGTACACGGGGTCCGCGGGAACCGCAGCCGCTGTCGGCGATATTGAATTGGTGACGGAATCCCCAGGGTCCGCCCTGCGGCACATCCGGTCCTGCGAACTCCATCAGCCGGCTTCGCAGATTACTCTTGATAAATTTGGCAATCGGGCTCCCCGCCACAAATGCGGTCAAAACCTTTACTGGTAAGCCCAGATAGGATGAAATACTCGCAACGTTAGATTCGGCACTCGTCGCCTGCATCATAAACATATTGCCCGATTGAACCGGTTGCTGGTCTACCGGCGTGATCCTCACGCCCATACTGGTCGGCACGATCAGTGACCATTTAAACTCTTTGCGAAGTGTTATACTCATTGTTATCTCCGGTTTATTTTTTAATGATATTCATCTTTTCACTCGATACAGCGTCTCCCCCGCTTTTGGCACATACAAAATCCCGTCATTTTCTCGATTTTGAAAATCCGCTATCCGGATTGATTGCGGATCGCGGTAACCGAGATTGATGGCACGACAGACTTCCTCCGGAATCCCCGTGGCAAGGGTTACCTTAATCCGCGGTTTCTCTACACCATCTACGTACTCACCCGCGCCCTTGACATGAGTAGAATGCGCCAGGATACCGCCGGGAAAGCGGCGGTACTTTGCCCACTGCCCGGTGAAATAATCCCGGACATGATAGCCTACCTGCCGGATAATTTCACCGTGCGTGACCGATACTTCGCGAATATGCGGCGCATAGATGATCAATTCACCGCCGTCAGCCACCACCGGTTCCAGTTTGTACATGCATTTCCCGCCGGTCCAGAGGTCTTCGTACATCTCTGGCGCCCGGGACAGAACCGTATGAAACGGACGATCAACGTAAATAATATTTTCACGAGCCGATAAATCCGCCGCCTGGGACCAGGCTTCCTCGGGCGTTCCGGCAAACAGTCCGCTGAGACCGTCCTGATTCACAACCAGTGCAAAACAGCGGCGCTCTGCCGTAATTAAACGGGCGGCGGCATCCACCACCGCTCGCACCGGTGTATGCTTGATACCGATGATTTTCTGATTGGTAATTAAAGCTCCGAGCCAGTGAAACAGATCAATGATTTCGGGACCGGAAATACCCGGGAAAAAGTATTTATTCCCGCCGGAGAAACCGACCACTTCGTGAGGAAATACGGGACCGATTACAACCAGCATTTCGTAATGCTGAATCAGCCGGTTGATTGTAACCGGCACAGACTGGGATAGCCTTCCTTCGGAGAGCGTTTCAACCTCCTTTGCAGTAAGTGTCCCGAGCGTCATCAGCTGCTGCGGATTTTTCCAGTGATGGTTAAAGAAACGGACTTTGGAAAAATCCCGGTATCGTTCTTCCCGGGTTATGTCAACCCGTTTGTAAATCTGCTCCTCCGTCATTGGTGGATGGGTTCCCAGTGCGATCAGGAAGTCAATCGTTGTTGCCCGTTCCTGTAATCGCTCGTAAATAATCCTGAATATCCGATCAATAGGGGCGGTGCGGGAATTATCGGGAATAATAAAAAGCACCCGCCTGCCGTAAATTTTCCAGTCATCGAAGGCGTTAGTAATGATAGAACGCATTTCCTGTCTATTCAACATTCGTTACCTCGCTAACCAGCCTCCGTCAACTGCTATGGTGTAACCCTGCATGTAGTCCGAGGCGGCTGATGCCAGAAAAACCGCCACACCCTGCAGGTCTTCCGGCTTACCCCAGCGTCCCGCCGGAATGCGGCTGAGAATTTCCCGGCTGCGTGTTGCATCAGTCCGCAGCGGCGCCGTATTGTCCGTCGCCATATAACCGGGTGCAATAGCATTCACATTGATTCCATAGGGCGCCAGCTCGTTCGCCATCAGGCGGGTCAGTCCCATGACAGCGCTTTTTGAAGCGGTATAAGAGGGTACCCGGATGCCGCCCTGAAAAGAAAGCATCGAGGCGGTATTGATAATTTTTCCACCGTTGCCCTTTTCGATCATTACTTTAGCAACCGCCTGACTCAGGAAGAACAGGGTTTTCTGATTAATGTTAATGACATCATCCCAATCCTTCTCGGAAAATTCCACCAGCGGTGCCCGCCGGATAATCCCAGCGTTATTCACCAGAACATCAATCCTACCATACTCTGCCACTGTCTTTTCTACGATCAATTTGACGCAGCCAATGGAAGACAGATCGGCGTGAATCGGAATAGCTTTCCTGCCGGTTTTTTCGATGGCTTCCTTGGTGTTCCCCATTTCCAGAACATCTACCAGCGCCAGATCAGCTCCTGCTTCCGCCAGACCGACAGCAATTCCCTGTCCCAGTCCACGGCTGGCACCGGTGACGATCGCCACCTTGCCGTCCAGTTTAAATTTATCCAGTATTCCGGACATTGTACCTCCTATAGTTTTAAACGTTATAGGTTGTTGAGGCGGTCTTGCCACCATGACCGGTCCAGTCGGTGTGAAAAAATTCGCCCCGTGGCTTGTCAACCCGCTCATAGGTATGGGCACCAAAATAGTCGCGCTGCGCTTGCAGCAGATTCGCCGGAAGCCGTTCGCTACGGTAACCGTCAAAATATGCCAGCGCACTGCTGAATGCCGGTACCGGAATGCCCAGCGTCACCGCCCGGGCAATGACCTCCCGCCAGGCAGCCTGGTTTTCATCAATAGCGGCTTTGAAATAATCATCCAGCAGCAGATTCTGCAAGGTAGGATTTTTATCATAAGCCTCCTTGATGCGCCCCAGGAACTGCGCCCGGATTATGCAGCCGCCCCGCCACATCAGAGCGATCTCACCGTACTTCAGAGCCCATTTGTACTCCTCAGCCGCCGCTCTCATCAGCTGATACCCTTGCGCATAGGAGCAGATTTTCGAGGCGTACAGCGCCCGCCGAATCTTCCCGACAAATGTGGTCTTTTCAGCACTAAATTTCACCCGCGGTCCGCTCAATACCTTCGCAGCGGCAATCCGCTCTTCCTTAATGGCGCTCATCGCCCGTGCCAGGACAGCCTCCACCACCGTCGGTACCGGGACACCCAGATTCAATGCCTCCAGACTGGTCCAGCGCCCGGTACCCTTCTGACCGGCACGGTCCATAATAACCTCCAGCATCGGTTTGCCGGTTTCCGGGTCCGCTTTACCCATAATAGCAGCCGTGATCTCAATCAGATAGCTGTTCAGTTCGCCCTGATTCCATTCCTCGAAAATCGCCTTCATCTCGTCATAGGTCAATCCGAGGGCATTTTTCATGATCCAGTAAGCTTCGCTGATCATCTGCATATCGCCATATTCAATCCCGTTATGTACCATTTTTACGAAATGTCCGGCGCCGTTGTCACCGACCCATTCGCAACAGGGCGATCCGTCGGCTACTTTCGCTGCGATTTTCTGGAAAACCGGCTTCACATGCGACCAGGCAGCCGGCGACCCGCCCGGCATAATGGAAGGTCCGTTTAAGGCACCCTCTTCACCACCGGAAACACCGGTCCCGATATACAACAAGCCCTTGCTCTCCACATATTTTGTCCGCCGAATCGTATCGGGGAAGTGACTGTTGCCGCCATCAATAATGATATCGCCTTTTTCCAGATGCGGCAGCAACTTTTCAATAAAATCATCCACCGGTTTACCGGCTTTCACCAGCAGTATGATTTTCCGGGGCGTTT
>DSAS01000091.1 GCA_011046365.1 Fidelibacterota bacterium | reverse complement strand
CTGGCGTGCAATCCAGCCGTTCAATGGTGATCAGCCGACTCCCGAGATGGATTATCGTTGGGACTTTGTCACCACTGTTCCGGTTCGTCCCGAAATGGAGATCTACAACGTTGTTGTTCCGACGCTCTACGACGCCGTCGGTAATGACATTCACTGGACCGGCTTTGTGGTGACCGCCATCGGCTGGGACAGCTGGAATTACTGGAATTCCAACCTGTTAGCGGGATATTCTGTTGACAATCTGCCGCCGGAGGTTCCGACCAGTCTGGGCGCTCTGCCGGGCAGCGAATCCATCACGTTGGAATGGGAAGCGGTCACCAGTGAAAAGGTCAAGTACTATACGGTTTACCGTAAGACCGGCACGGCGGATTTCAGCGCCATCGGTTACTCAACCGCTCCATCTTATGTTGACGAAAGTGTCTCTCTCACGGTGACGAACATCTATGTCGTCACGGCGACGGATTTCGGGCTGAACGAATCGGCAAAATCGGAACCGGTTACGGTGAATGCGATCGTGGCAATTGACAAGCAGGCTGAGATTCCTACCGAATTCGCTCTGAAACCGAACTATCCGAATCCCTTCAATCCGGCAACAACGATTGAATTTGCGCTACCGAAAACCAGTAAGGTTACTCTGACGATCTTCAATCTGACCGGTCAACTGGTGCAGCAGCTGGTTCAGGATGAGTTTCCGGCTGGCTACCAGAAGGTGGTCTGGAACGGCAAAGATAGTCGCGGACATGCAGTTGGCAGCGGCGTTTATATCTATACGCTGAAAGCCGGGGATTTTCATCAAACCCGCAAGATGATTCTGATGCGCTAATCCCGCTGGGATGACAATAAAAGGGGCGGACCTATCCGCCCCTTTTTCATATTGTATCTGTGGATGGGAATTTCTATTTTAAGAGAGACTTTTTGATTGTGAATTATGCGCCGAGCCTTATTGCTGATTTTTATTTGTATTTTGCCGTTGAACCTCGGTTTTTCGGCTGACGAGGTGGAAATCTTCGCCCAGCGTCCCGAGATTTATTTTCGCTTTCAGATTCAATTCCACGCAGACATCAGTAAAATTACGCGGATCGTTTCAATCGATAACATCGTTGACGATACCGTTTATGCGTATGCGAATCGTTCTGAATTTGAACAATTTAAAACATTAAATATACGTTATGAAATTTTACCGCCGCCCTCGCTTATTACAAGGGTGAAAATGTCCGGTTCAGTCGGCAAGAGTAAAAATTGGGACAGTTATCCGACCTATCCGGCTTATCGAAATATGATGATGCAGTTTGCCGCGGATTATCCCGCGCTCTGCCGGGTTGACAGTATTGGTGAATCCGTTCAGGGGCGCGGAATTTTCTGCGCCGTGATCTCCAATAATGTCCAAAGCGAAGCAGCCGAGCCGGAAGTCCTGTATACCTCGACAATGCATGGTGATGAAACCACTGGTTACATTTTAATGCTGCGGTTGATTGATCATCTTTTGACGAACTATGGGCTGGATAAACAGGTAACCGAACTGGTGGATAATCTGGAAATCTGGATCAATCCGCTGGCGAATCCCGACGGAACCTACTTCAACGGTGATTCGACAGTCTACGGCGCTACCCGCACGAATGCCAACGGCATTGACCTGAACCGCAATTTTCCTGATCCGGAAGAGGGCGAACACCCCGATGGAAATGCCTGGCAGCCGGAGACAATTGCCATGATGGGGTTGGCAGAGCATCAGAATTTTATACTGTCGGCTAATTTTCACGGCGGTGCCGAACTGCTGAATTATCCCTGGGATTGCTGGGAAGGACGCCATGCTGACGACGACTGGCTGATCCGGCTCTGTCGGCAATATGCTGATACCGTGCATGCCCATAGCCCGACTGGGTATTTAACCGACCGGAATAATGGGATCACAAACGGTTACGAATGGTGCAAAATTCATGGTGGTCGTCAGGATTACATGACCTATTATTGGCACGGGCGGGAGGTGACGATTGAAATCTCCGAGGTCAAAATGCCAACAGCGGAGGAAATCAGTCTGTACTGGGAATATAACCGCGCCGCCTTACTGTACTATCTGGCGGCGGCACTGTCCGGAATGCGCGGTGAAATTCGCACCGATCGGGATTTAAGCGGGATGCAGATCCGTATTGTCGGGCACGAGCGGGATAACTCCTGGGCGGTTCCCGACCGGGATTTCGGCGACTTTTACCGGCTCTGTCTGCCGGGCGTCTATCAACTCAACGTCAGTACCGGCGCTGAAACCGTGCTCTTTGATCAAGTGATAGTGACAGATGCCGCGGCGACGCGGATTAATCTGGTCATCGGCGATCCGACTCCCGGCGATATCAACGGCGATGGCAATATAGATATCGCCGATATTCTGCTGATTCAAAATTTTATTGACGGGCGATCGGTTCCCGGCAGCGAACAAATCAATGCGGCGGACTGGAACGATGATGGTGTTCTGAATCAGGAAGATCGGGACATGCTGCTGCGGTTTGTACAGTATCTTTATCCTTGAAATAAATACTTTACTATTTCCGTGTGATTGCGTAATCTAATACCGTAATGGCAAATCAGAAGATTAAATTCAATAGACAATAGTAGCGAGTAATGAAGAAGGTCATTGTTATCATAGTCGGTTTAGTAATCCTGATGGGTTGTGCGGCGCACCCGACCATCAGTCCGATTCCACTGAAGGAAGACGAAGTGCGCACCGCCATTACCTTTTCCTATGAAAACATATTGCCGGTTTTTGTCTATCGCAAGGGCATCAGCGATGTCAGTGATTACGGTATTCGCATCGGCTTGCCGATCTACGGTTCCGGGATTGACTATTCTCATACGGTCTTTCAGCGGGGGGATTTTTACGACATTATCAATTTTGCCTTTTCGCTGACGCCCAATTCCAGTTTCGATATGACCTATTATAGCGTCCGCACCTTTCCGATCAAGCCGGGCAACGCCCTCTATTCCGGTTTCCGGGCAATGTATATTCCCAAAGGAATCAACGGAAACGAGAGTATCCGGGTCGGCGCGCTCCTGGGATTACTGATCAGTCAAAAAGTCGGCATCGAACTGGGCTATTTTCACGATCTGGACAAGGGGCAGCCGATTGAAAAGATTGTCGCCATGGAACCGGAAAACGATCCCCGCTATCCGGCGATTACGGATTTCGGATTTCCATCGGAAAATTCCCGGCTCGTCGGGCTTTCGTTGCAGGTATCGCTGAGCACCGCCATTTTTCAGAAAAAAAAGTAATCCCCGCATTATATCACAGGTTTTCGGGTAATTTTTCTCTAAATTTGTGATGTCAATTGATTTCTCATAATGCAAAAATGTAGCCGTCATATAATCTGCCTAATTCTCGCGGTTTATCCGCTTTTCGGGGCGGTTTCGATTAACGAGAAACGCCCTTATGAGCTGGTGGTTCGAGAATCGGGTCCGGCGGAAGTAATACTTGAATATTCCATTGCCGATATTTCAATGTCCGCCGTGGAACTCACTGGAAAAACATTTACCGAAGTGAAAATTCCCGGGGCGCTGATATATCATGCGGTCGGCACCCCGCAACTGCCCTTTATCCGGAAGTTGATCAAAGTTCCGGAAAACAGCCACATTGAGACCAATGTCATTGTCCATTCGGAGGAGCTGATCGATCTATCCGCAGCGGGTTATCCCGATCCGATTGTTCCGGTACAACCGTACCGGCGCAAATCCGATCAGAGGCGGGAACCATTGGCGATTGATGAAGCAATCTATCAAGCCGCAGAATATTACACACCGGCGACAACGGATGTGCATACGCCGTTCAATCTGGGCGGAATCCGGGCGGTGGCGCTGGATTTTTTCCCGGTTTCCTATAATCCGGTTGAGCACAATCTGAAAGTGATCAG
>DSAS01000153.1 GCA_011046365.1 Fidelibacterota bacterium | reverse complement strand
TCAGTATCATCATTCCAACTGCCGATGAGACCCGGGACGGTCTGCTACCGTCTTTATTAAAACAACTAGAAGAACAAACCTTCCGGGATTTCGAAATCATTGTCATCATCGGCGATACCCGGCAGGGACGGGCAATCAATTGCGGGGCTCAGGTAGCCGAAGGAAAATATATTGTGACTTTCGATGATGATACCAAACTGGGGCATAATGATCTGCTGGAGAAAATGGTCAGCCAAATCGGGCAGCATCCCAATATCGGCATGGCCGGCGTCGCCAACCTCGTTCCTGACGAAGCTTCCTGGTTTATCAAACGCATCATGCGGGAGCTGCCCCGCCGGACATCGCCAATGGTAAAAGAAATCACCGACAGCGATCTGGCAGAACACCCCTGTTGCATCATTCCTCGCGATGTCTTCCTGGAAGTCGGCGGCGAAAACGAACTGATTCCCCGCGGATTGGACCCCTATCTACGTCAGGAAATCCGCAAAGCCGGTTATCGTGTCGTGGTTCTGCCTGATGTTTTTATTCACCATTTGCCACCTAAAACCTTTGGAAAATTTATTAAGCAGTTCTACCGCAACGGCAAAATGGCGGCGTATGTGAATAAATTTTATCCGGAATTCGTGATTGAACTGACCACCCGGCACGGGGATGCGGTTGCAGGAAAACGGTCTGTAACGATTCGTATATTCTCCTATATCGGACGATTAATGAAGACTCTTTTGACGCTGCACATTTTTTATCTGCTCAGTTTGGTTTTATATTTAGCCGGTTATGCAATCGGATATATCACCTTACAGGAAAACGATGTCTGAGCGAAAATCGCTGCTGATTCCCGGCGATTTCCCCCCAGTCGTCAGCGGCATTGCTACCTATTTCGTTGAAATCTGGAAACACTTTCCGCCGGAAAAATGTTATATTCTGGCGCCCAAAGACGAGGGTTGGCAGAGTTTCGACGCCGCTTCACCGTTGAATATTATCCGCCGCTGTATTCCCACCGGCAACACTACCAAAGCCAAAATCCTGAAAAGTCTGCTGCACACCTTCTGGACAATTATTCTGCATCTTCGGTATAAATTTGACATCCTCCACTGTGGTCAGGTTTTATCCTCGGGAATTACCGGCTGGACTCTAAAAAAACTCTTTGGCGTTCCCTACGTCATCTATGTCTACGGCTCGGAAACATACCGATTCGGTGATAAACCGCTGTTGATGAACAGCATTCGCTCATTTCTGGAAAATGCGGACAAAATCATTCCTAACAGCCGCTTCACCATGCAGGAATTTCTTAATATCGGCATTCCGGCGGAAAAATTCGATGTCATCACGCCCGGTGTGGATACCACCCGCTTTACTCCAATGCCCAAAGATCCGGCATTGATCGAAAAATACAACCTATCCGGTAAATTCGTGCTGCTGACAGTCGCCCGCCTCGACGAGCGCAAAGGGCACGATTTTGTGATCCGAACGATTGCGAGATTGCGTAATAAATTCCGGAATATTAGTTACCTCATAGTTGGTAAAGGTCGGGAAGAAGAGGCATTGCGCAAACTGGTCAACGAGTTGGGCGTCAGCGATAAGGTTATATTCGCTGGTTTTGTTGCGGATGAAGACCTGCCCAAATACTATAACCTTAGTGATCTGTTTATTTTACTCAATCGTCAGAGCAGTGCAAATGAACGATTAAAAGGCGATTACGAGGGTTTTGGCATTGTATTTCTGGAAGCCTCTGCCTGCGCCAAGCCGGTTATTGCCGGCAATTTCGGTGGAATACACGACGCTGTCGAGGACGACAAGTCGGGGTATATCATTGATGGTACAGATTTGAATGCCATCGTTGCAACCGTCGAACGATTAATAACCGACGAGTCGCAGCGATTAGAGATCGGTCGTCATGGTCTTCAGCGAGCCCAGCGGTATTTTGACTGGAAAACCATCAGTAAAAAGGTTCAGCCTTACCTATGAAGGAACTCAATCTGGAGCGCTCTTTCCGACCGGAAGCTTTCCAAACCTCCATTTCCAGAATGGTGCGTGCAGGGACGAATAAAATTCTGAAAGATATTCACGGAAAAATCCTCGATGTCGGCTGCGGGAACGGTATTTTCCTGCTGGAAACCGTTGCCAATTATCCCGAACAGTTAATTCCCTTTGGTCTTGACCGTGATTTTGCCGCCCTTGATAATGCCCGACTGGTTTTTTCGGATAATCACTTCCCGGCTCAACGTTTCGTTCAGGGAGACGCTTATCAATTGCCATTCGGTGACAACAACTTTGACGCCGTATTCTGCCTGAACACCCTGGTAAATCTGGCACCACTCGCTACCATCGAGGCACTTATAGCAGAACTGCACCGCGTGTGCAAGCCGGGACACCCCTTCATTTTCGACTACCGCAACGCCTGGAATCCGGCAATCACCCTGACCTACAGAATGAACCGCCTGACCGGTTCGGTGGCAACCTTTGCCTATAAATGGAAACATTTCAAACCGGTCACGACCCGATTACAGGCAAGGCTGATCAATTTGTTACCACTTGGCTCGCAAAACATTTTTTTCGCAAAAGGTTTTCTGGCTATATTGGAGAAATAATTATGACTCTTATCAAAATGCCCCCCGCCGGCACGCCCTATCGCTTTTCCGATCTTTTTTTTGCCAAACTGGGGCTATTCCAAGGTGAAGAAGTATTCGATGAATTCACCACAATATTGAAACACTATTTTCAGGTGGACCACCTGGCACTGGTTAATTCCGGCACCACGGCTAATTTTGTGATTTACAATGTTCTGAAAGAATTGCGCAGGAATAAAAAGCAGAATGAGGTCATTCTCCCTGCCTATACGGCGCCTTCGCTGCTGCTCCCGATTGAAGCCGCTCAGCTCAAACCGGTTCTGGTGGATATTGACCCGGACACTTTCAACTTATCCGTGGAAAAAGTACAAGAAAAACTGAGTGAAAAAACACTGGCGATCATGCCGGTTC
Organism: Fidelibacterota bacterium; assembly: GCA_011046365.1. Taxonomy (GTDB): domain Bacteria; phylum Fidelibacterota; class UBA2242; order UBA2242; family UBA2242; genus B118-G9. The sequence continues at coordinate 1,047 of DSAS01000153.1, read as the reverse complement.
ATATGTTCGGTCTGCCCTGCGAAGTGGAAGCATTTCTCACAATGACCGCCAAGACCGATATTTTCGTTTTGGAGGACGGCGCCTCGGCGCTCGGTACAACTATCAACAATCGGCACATCGGCACCATAGCGCCTTTTGGATTCTACTCACTGAATCGCGGGAAAAACGTCTCCACCCTGGCGGGCGGCATCATCACCTGGCAGGATACCGGATTGACGGAGCTGTTCAGAAAACATGTCGCCGCCTTGCCAACACTGTCGCAAAGAGCAAAGTGGCTGATGTTTTTGCGATTCTGCGGTCTCAGTCTGGCTGTGCGACCATTTCCTTATACGGTGTTAAATCCGTTCATCGCCAAATTCAAATACACAACCCTGCATACCCATTTCGATACTTTTCAATATACCCCGATGCAGGCTGAGTTGGGCATTAATTTGTGGAAGCGAATTGATTTATTGGACCGTAAACGGGTGGAAAACGGCAAACGCCTGATAGAAATTTTTCAAAACCAATTCGGCTTCCATATTCCCAACATTCCCATCGGCGCAAGGGTGGCTTTCAATCAATTTCCCGTCATCGTAGATGATCTGGAAAAGCGCTCCCAAATCATCCGGCAACTATCCTCTGAAGGCATTGAAACCTCCACGCTCTACGATCATCCCCTGCACCATATTTTTCCTGAATTAAATACAGAGGGTCCCGACCCCTATCCCATCGCCACCCATCTCGCCGAACATTTGCTGCTGATTCCACCCCATGCCCAAATCAACGCCAGAATCATCACCAAAGTGCAAAAAGTTATCGAAAACCTTGGCTGATACCGATCTCCATAATAAAAAGGTCACCCTCGTCATCACCCGGCTGGATCGCGGCGGATCGGCGGAACTGACCCAGCAGCTGGCTGCCGGGCTGACAAAACGAGGTTTTCAGGTTCTCCTGATATCCGGAAAAACAATCGAGCCACTCTGGGACCCGCTGCAATATGCGCAGGCGAACGGTTTTTCAATCCAATTTGTGGAATCCCTGATTCGTCCGCTCCAGCCCTTCAAG
>DSAS01000140.1 GCA_011046365.1 Fidelibacterota bacterium | reverse complement strand
TACGGCAATTACGCTTATCAATATCTCAACTACCAGGCAAAGTTTTTTGATGATCCGGAAAATATGATTTACCGTGACAAAGCCGCGGGTTTGCGGGATGCTCACAGTGAATTTGTGCATGTCCTGTCTGAGACCGGGATAGTCGGACTATTGATCTTTATCTCTGTATTTGCGCTTTTTTTCGGTTATGCCCGTACCCTTATGGAAGACGGACTGGCGGATGAGAAGCGCCTCTGTTTGCAAAAATGTATAATAGCCTCCGTACTGGTAATCGGGATTCATGCGCTTGTGGATAATGTCCTGCATGTTTTACCGGTAGCGCTTCTGTTTTATTGCGGAGCGGCTGTCATATCAGCGGAGATGAGGGGGCGGGATAAGCCGCTGGTAAATTTCTCGTTAAAAGGGAATTTGCTTTTACCTGTTGCCGTAATTGCATTGCTGACTTTGAACGGCTATTTTGTTGTGAATAGACTCGCCGGTTATGTGTTCTGGAAAAAAGGCCAGGACAGTGTGCATCAGGGAAAGTGGGAACAGGGAATCAACTACTATCAGAGAGCTCTGGATTATATTCCGGAAAACGCAGAACTGCAATTCCACCTGGGTGCAGCCTATTCCTATACCGGCGCAGCGGAGCAAGCGATCGGGTTATTGACCAGTTCGTTGAAATCCTTTAACGATAAGAATATCTACCTGACGCTGGGGCATGCCTACCGAATATCCGGGGAATATCAAAAAGCCGAAGATAACTTCAGGACAGTTACCCGGATGTATCCGCAGATGCTGCTGCCCCATCTCTGGCTGGCGGAATTGTATTATGAAATGGGCGATAGGGACCAATCAATTCAGGAACTCCGGTTGATTATCAATGCAAAACCCAAAATACTCTCTGATGATGTCATTTTAATCAAACACGATGCGGAGAGATTCCTGAGGATTATCCTGAAGGCTGAGTGAGTCCGGGTTGAGAATGAGAGGACAATGCCGGTGTTAGTTCTTCGCCGGTTGTCGTTTCCGGAGTGCTTCGTTCTCTTTTTGCAATTCCGAGAGCAGATCGCCCAGTCGCCAGTTTTCCGAGACCGGTGTCAGCGTCGCCCAGAACTGACCCGGTAAGCCGGTCTGGCGGTAAGCGTTCAGGACGGTATGCAGCTCCTTTTCCGTAATGCCGCCCATGATTGCCGCCCGCGGCATGGCGGGTCCTTTTTGAGGAGCCCGGCTGATCGGCTGTTCAAACAGCGCTCTGACGGTCTGATTGAGGGTGGTGTCATCTGCAACGAGCAGCTCAATATCGCTCAATCCCGAATCCCGGAGCATGTCATGGAACCGAAGTCGGTCTTCCTGCGAGTAGCCGCAGAGGAGAATTTTGCGGGGACCATACAGGCGCTGTTCCGAATTACCAACTTTTTGAAAACTGTTATCTGTCATTTTAGTCCGATCCCGATTTTCCATAAAATAATCAATATTTTGAAAAGAAATTGGATTATTTCTTGCTGCTACTAAATTAACCTCTGAACATTCTAAGGAACGGATATGAAATTATGAGCAAGTTTCCATCGAAGATTGAAGGAAAAAAGATCATCATCGGTGTCCGTGACCGGGTCGCCGATTCCATCGAGGAGCTCTTTGAGAGCGATCTTTTTAAAGAGATTTTGAAAAATTTTCTAAACCGGCTGGTGCATAAGCAGTCGCCGCTGCTGGGTATTTTTGGCAGGGAGACTGTTCGCGATGCCGACCGGCTGTGCCTGTATAAAACGCTTTACTATCTGACCAAGCTGGACTCATCCCTGGTGCCCGGTGTGGTAAAGGGCTCGGAATGTTTTTTCCGGGATACCGAGCTGCTAAATGAATTCGTAGAGCAAATGTACAATTACTGGCGCAGTTTTGACCGGTTCATTCTGTGTGATTCCGCTGGGGAGAGTTACGATAAGCGTCCCTATCGCACCTTTAATAATACCGTAGAGCAGTTGATGCATCTGGTTTTGCAGGCGTATCGTGATATCCAGGAGAATATCACTCACAAACATCCACGTGTATACCGACAGGTACATGCCGGTGCTGAGATTGCGACAATCGCGATTCCGCTGAAGCGCACCTTTTTTTCCAAAACCTACGATTTTCTCAAAGATGTTTCAATCATCCGGCAGGTGCTGCTCTATCCGCCGTTAATTCTGGAACCGCCGATGAATAAGCGTCGCGGCGCCTTTGTGGAGGTGGCGCAGAATCCGGTTACGACTGCAAAACTTGATGATCGGGAATGGCTCTGTTTCCCGGCTAAAGTAGGCAAGCTGCTGATTTTTGTCTATTTTCAGGAAAATTTTTACGAGCTCGGTTTTGCGCTCAGCAATCTCTTTCAGCTGGCTTCCGATGAGGACCTGGAGCGCCGACCGGATGGGATTTATCTCTACGGAGTCGAGCGGGAGACGCTGCAGCAGTATGGTGATCTGCCGACCGTTTTTTACGAGGATAAAGAGAGCGGTCTGTTTGTAGGTGCCGTGCCCCGGGACCCGGAGTTCGGCTATTTTGGTTATCTGAAAAAGATGATCCTGACGCTCCATAATCTCTGTATTATGAGGCAGGGTAATATGCCCTTCCATGGTGCGCTGGTTCAGATTTTGTTAAAAAATGACCGGCGGGCGAATGTGCTTTTGATCGGTGATTCCGGAGCGGGGAAGTCGGAATCGCTGGAGGCGTTTCGGCAGCTGGGTGACGAGCAGATCAAGGACCTGACTGTCATTGCCGACGATATGGGCTCCATCAGTCTGGATAAAGCGGGTGAAATCGTCGCTTACGGGACGGAGATTGGCGCCTTTTTGCGACTGGACGACCTGCATCCCGGCTACGCCTTTGGGCAGCTGGACCGGGCAATCATCATGAGCGCCGGACAGACCAACGCCCGGATTGTGCTGCCGGTGACCACCCTGGATAATATCACCAAAGGTGTCCCCGTGGACTACGTTTTTTATGCGAATAACTACGAGCCGGTAGATGTAGCCCATCCGATCATCGAACGCTTTGCTACCGCCGAAGCGGCGTTTGAGCTGTTCCGTCAGGGTAATGTGATGAGCAAGGGCACCACCACAACCACCGGTCTGGTGCAGAGCTATTTTGCCAATATCTTCGGTCCGGTGCAACGCAAGGAGCTGCATGACAAAATCGCCATGCGGTTTTTCCGGCGTTTTTTTGAAACCGGTATTTTTGTCGGGCAGCTGCGGACTCAATTGGGGGTGAAAGGCTTTGAGTCCGAAGGACCGAAAGCCGCCGCGGAAGAGTTGTTACGGCTGATAATGAAGTAGCTGATCATTCCGCAGAGCGCTGTGACCAGTTGATAATTGTAATGATCAGATTATACCGGATACGCAGAGGTATCAACACCACAATGCAAACAGTAGGTCCGGTGAACCGAGACCAGTTGACCGCAGTTTTGGCAGCGCCAGCGCTCGCTTTCAAATCCGATAAATCTTTTCAGCCCGTTTAAACGGATATATTCCAGATTTTCCAGCATGCTCATCCGGTATTTTGTGCGGTAGCGCTTGTCCAGCTGCTTCATCCGGTGGCAGGGGAATTTGGAGCATTCATAGCAGAATCCCGATGCCGTCTGTTTTCGTAATTCGCAATTGACGATGATACACCTGACACAGCTTTTGGGCTTGTTTTCATTGTCGAGATTGCATCCGCTGCAATGATTTTTCTCGCGCTGGAAAGCCATGCAGAGGGCGCAATTCATGCCACAAGGGGCGATCAATTTGGTTATGATCATAGTATTTTGTCCTGCTTTTCTTTATAACTATTTCAATAATATGCATTTTCGCACCTGCTGAAAATCACCGGCCCCGCCTTTGGCGGGATTTTTAACGACAATCCGGTAGAAATAGATGCCGGAGACAAATTTTGATGCCTGCCAACTGATGGTATAATACCCTGCAGCCTGGGTTTGATTTACCAGGGTTTCAACTTGTCGGCCATTGATATCGAAAATCGAGATAGTGACGAAAGATTCTTCGGGTAAACCGTACTTGATTGTTGTTTCAGGATTGAAGGGGTTGGGGTAATTTGCATAGAGTATGTATTTATCAGGAATTAAGTT
>DSAS01000114.1 GCA_011046365.1 Fidelibacterota bacterium | reverse complement strand
GTATGCAAGCAAAAAATTGGAGAATAATAAATGGACAGAAAGCAGTTTGAGACCGTCCTGGAATTTGCCATGGAGCGGGAGAAAGAGGCGGTTAAATTTTACAACGATTTGATCAAAAGGGCGAAATCCTTCGATCTCATGGAGACGATCCGTTCCATTGAACTGATGGAGCAGGAGCATATCCGGACCATTGAGAACTTGAAAAATCAGGAGATAGATGACATCGTTATTCAATCGGTGGATGATCTGAATATCGGTGAGTATCTCATTTCACCGCAGGACGAGCCGACGGGTGAGTATCAGGACCTGCTTGTTACGGCAATGAAACGGGAGGAGCTCTCTTATAATCTTTACCGGACGCTGGCGGAAGAGATGGACGATCCGGCGCTTCAGAAACTGTTTCAAAAACTGGCTTCCGAAGAGGTAAAACACAAACTGACCTTCGAAAAACTCTACGATTCGGACATTCTGAAGGAGAATTGATCCAGAAAGTGATGGTTATGATGAATCGAAAGAGTGATTAACGCTGCAACAATTTCAGTAAAAATCAGTGGAGTGAATGATGGACCAGATCAGTCAAATCATTGAAAATTCAATCGGCATGAGCCGTGCGGTTCAGGTGAAATTTTTCAATACGTTCATCATCATTTTTGTCTTGTGGTTGATCCGATTTATCCTGCGGCGGATTATATACCGGCAAACTGAAGACGTCAAGACACGCTATGTCTGGATGAAAACCATCACCTATGTAGTGGTTCTGCTGGGTCTGATTATGGTCGGAAGCGTCTGGTTCAAGGGATTCAAGGAGCTGGGAACTTATCTGGGATTGCTGTCCGCCGGTATTGCCATTGCTTTGAAAGACCCGCTGACCAACATCGCCGGCTGGCTGTTCATCATGTTCCGGCGAACTTTTACGGTAGGCGACCGGGTTCAGATCGGTGAAAAAGCCGGGGATGTGATTGATATCCGGATATTTCAATTTATTTTACTGGAAATCGGCAACTGGGTGGATGCAGATCAGAGTACCGGGCGGGTGATTTACATTCCCAATGGGCAAATATTCACCCAGGCGGTCGCCAATTACAGCAAGGGCTTTCAGTACATCTGGGACGAGATCAATGTTCTGGTTACGTTTGAAAGCGACTGGAAAAAGGCGAAGGATATTATGCTGGAAATTGCCAAAAAACATGCCGAACATCTCAGTAAATCGGCTGAACGCAGAATCAGGGAAGCCAGTAAAAAATATATGATCTTCTATAAAAATCTCACTCCCACCGTCTATACAGCGGTCAAGGAATCCGGTGTGCAGCTGACCATTCGTTATCTCTGTGAACCGCGAAGCCGGCGCAGTACCCAACATGCCATCTGGGAGGAGATACTGGAGAGCTTTGCCCGGGAGAAAGGTATTGATTTTGCCTATCCGACGACCCGTTTTTACGACAATACCGCCGAGGGCAAGCAGACCCGGCAAACACCTTCCGATGCACGGAAGTCCGTAAAAACGAAGGATAAGCAAAAGCGGCAGTAAATCCGCTTCCCGGTTTGATATCTTCTGAAGGGGAAAAAACCAGTGACTGTGATTACCCGACCGGTCCAGAACCGGAGAGACTTGAAAAAATTCATTGCCTTTCCTTTTGAAATCTATCGGAAAAATCCTTTTTGGGTGCCACCGCTACGGAAAGGTCTTCGGGAGACACTGGACCAGGCGAGGAACCCGGCGTATGAGACCTGTGACGCCGAGTTGTGGCTGGCGTATCAAAACGGTAAGGTCGTCGGACGGGTTGCTGGCATTATCAATCACCGGCTGAACAGCTACACGGGAAAGCGCCAGGCGCGCTTCGGCTGGATTGATTTTGTCGAAGATTTCGAGGTGTGTCAGGAGCTGCTGGCGACAGTGGCAGATTGGGCGCGCCGGCAGCGTTGTGAAAGCCTGCACGGTCCGCTGGGTTTTAACGACTTGGACCCGTCGGGAATGCTGGTGGAAGGGTTTGGTCAACCGGGAACGATGGCGACTATTTACAACTATGCCTATTACCCGGAATATCTGGAGCGTCTCGGTTTCCAAAAAGAGGTGGACTGGGTGGAATATCAAATCATCGCGCCCAAAGAGATTCCGCCGCAGATTGACCAGTTTGCTGAACGTATCGCCCGTCAGAACGGTCTGCAGATGATCAATTTGAAATCCCGGAGTGAGATATTGAAATATGCGCGGGGAGTTTTTGACCTGTTTCAGGAAACGTATAAAGTACTCTATGGTTTTGTTCCGCTTAGTTCGAGTCAGGTGGACGATGTGGTAGCGAAATATTTTGCCTATATCCAGCCCGATTATGTGGCGCTGGTGGCTGATGAAGAGGGGAATCTGGTGGCTTTCGGCATCACTATGCCGTCGCTGACCGGTGCGTTGCAGCGGTCAAAGGGCAGGCTGTTGCCTTTCGGATGGTGGCATTTTTACCGGGCGCTGCGGTGGTGCCGGGTGGTGGATTTTTACCTCATCGGGGTCAAGCCGGAGTTGCAGGGCAAAGGCGTTCCGGCTTTGATCCTGAATCATCTGGGGCACAAGTTCCTCGAAAAGGGTATCCTTTATGCGGAGTCCAATCCGGAGCTGGAAGATAACCGGAGGGTTCAGACCCAGTGGAAATTTTTCGAGCGCCATCAGCACAAACGGCGGCGTTGTTATTTTAAGTATTTATAAATCAGAATAATATTTCAAACCAGAAAGAGATCCCATGAAACGGTATCTGCAAATAGTTGCATCTTTCCTAACTATGCTGTGTATCGGGGGCGTGTATGCCTGGAGTATTTTTGTTCCTCCGCTGATCAATGAACACAGTTTACTGACAGCTCAGACTCAATTGGTCTTCGGATTCACAATTGCCGTATTTGCGGTGGTGATGATTTTTGCCGGTCTGATTGAAAAGAAACGAGGTCCCCGGAGAACGGCTCTGATTGGTGCGGTTCTCTATACTGCCGGATACATCGTTGCCTCATTTTCGGGCGGCGGTTTTGGATTATTGCTGATCGGGATCGGGATTCTGTCAGGAGCCGGGATTGCATTTGGGTACGTAACATCCCTCGCAACACCCATCAAATGGTTCCCCGGATACAAGGGGTTGATAACTGGTATATCGATAGCCGGTTTCGGCTGAGGGGCAATTTTATTGGCATGGCTGACCGGAAATATGCTGAACAGAGGTATACCGGTATTATAGGTATTCAGAATCGTCGGTATCAGCTACGGTATTGTGTTGTTTCTTGGCGCCTTACTATTTTCGGTTCCTGAAAAAACCGGTACAGGGCTGAATAGAATTTCTCTGTCAAACAAGAGTCTGCTGCGGGACCCGACCGTAGGGGCGCTGTTTTTAACGATGTTTGCCGGAACCTTTGCGGGATTGCTAGTAATCGGAAACCTGAAGCTGATCGGATTGCATTACGGCATTTCTGAAATCCATGCAACCATCGCCATCAGCTTTCTGGCAGTAGGGAATATGACCGGACGGGTCGTCTGGGGTATTATTTCCGACAGACTGGGTGGTCGGCGCTCGATTATCCTGGCACTGACTCTTTTGACTCTATTTACCCTGCTGATAATACCCGCTTCCCGATCGGATTTATTCTTTCTATTTATTCCTTTTCTGGTGGGGTTTGGATTCGGGGCTAACTTTGTTCTTTTTGCTGCAGAGGTGACGCTGCTTTATGGGTCTGATAAACTGGGTACAGTTTATCCTTATGTCTTTCTCAGCTACGGTTTAGCCGGAGTCCTCGGACCCTCTTTTGGTGGCTGGCTGTACGATGTGAGCCGGTCATATACGGCTGCCATCTTTTTAGCGGCGGCTATTTGTGTGCTGGGTGTTGCCGTTTTTTGGTATTTGATTCCCGTTCGAAAGAGGAATTGAGCGGCTCAACCCCTTATCAATATTCTCTTATTCTGTGGAATATTAGTTGCACACGCAACTAATTATTGCTATATTTGTGCCCCGGTTTAAGCATGAAAAATCAAAATTCCAGTAATAATCATGTTTTAGCCGACGATCGGGTCGGGCGTCTGCTGGTGAGCCTCTCCATGCCGGCGATGATCGGGATGTTTGTCACGGCACTCTACAATGTGGTGGATACGATTTTTGTGGGGCGCGGTGTCGGTCCGATGGCG
>DSAS01000022.1 GCA_011046365.1 Fidelibacterota bacterium | reverse complement strand
TTCGCCCTGGCTTCATTTCTGAACGATATGGGTTCCGATATCATTTACCCGATATGGCCATTGTTTGTTACATCAGTCCTCGGCGCCAACATGGCGGTTCTGGGCTTGATTGATGGGCTCGGCGATGCAATTGTCTCAATCTCTAAAGCCCTCTCCGGTTACCTTTCCGATAGGACGAAAAAGCGTAAAATCTTCATCTGGACCGGTTATTTGATGGGCGCAATCTCCCGGATCGGTTACGCTTTATCAACAGCCTGGCCTCATTTGATTCCTTTCCGCATACTGGACCGGGCCGGAAAAATCCGCAGCGCCCCGCGAGATGCAATTCTGGCAGATGTTTCTACAAGTAAGACCCGCGGTAAAATATTCGGGATTATGCGCTCCGCCGACCATCTGGGTGCGGTGTTTGGAATCCTGATCTGTATCGTCTTCTTTAAAATTTTCGGCTACCGGCTGCTGTTTGCGCTGGCGGCAATCCCGTCATTGATCAGCGTCGTATTAATCCTCCGAAACATCCACGAAATCAAGCCTCCGGCGCGCACCAAAGCCGACCTCCGGCTGACAGTCCGACTAAAGCGGAATTTCATTCTGTTTCTAATTCTCAGTGCCATTTTTGCCGTCGGCTCTTTCAGCTATTCTTTTCTGTTGATCTACGCCAAAGAATTCGGCTTCCGGACGGCGTTCGTGCCGGTTCTCTACCTGATCTACACCGGAACGGCATCGCTGGCGGCATTTCCCTTCGGTAAACTGGCAGACATCATCGGTCATAAAACCGTCATGGCGATCTCTTTTTGTCTCTGGATCTTCATCGGCATCACCGTTTTAGTAACCCATCATATTCTGGCGGTAATCTCAATTTTTGTTCTGTTTGGGATGCACAAAGGCGCCATCGAGCCGGTCCAGAAAGCCATCGTTACGGAGCTGGCACCGGCTACGCTGCGCGCCAGTTACCTCGGAATTTATCAGATGGTCACCGGGCTCTGCGCCTTCCCGGCATCGCTGATTGCCGGACTGCTCTGGGATCAGGTGGGCATGAATATGCCGTTTATCCTGTCCATCGGTTTGACCGGTACGGCGTTGCTATTATTACCTTTCGTCCATACTGAAAATTGATCCGATAGGACACGACCGATTTTAAAACAGAAAATTTTTGAATAAATTATTGACATTGAATATGAAATCATCTCCAAAAACTGAATCTGAACTACGCGCGACTGTTTCCACCCGGACGATTCTGATTCTCGGGATCGTTCTCCTCGTGTTATACAGCGGTTTTGCCGGTTTCGAATATTACCAATCGAAAAAAGACCTGCTGGAGATGATAAAAGAGGGTGGTTTTCTTCTGCTGGACGCACTGATGGTCAGCAGTGAGCGCGCAATTATTGAGTATGAAAAAAAGGCATTCTCCAGAGAAAATGTGGATGGACCCGGTAAATTAATCAAGACCATTATGCAGCAGAACGATATCGTCTATATCGCCCTGCAGGATGATTACGGTACATTGATGGGCAGCGATAATTTACCGGACCTTGACCCTGTCTTAATGGACCCGTTTCTCCTGGATATTTCCATTGCCATGAAAAAAGATGCCCGCATTTATGAGGTTGGTGCAATGCCGGTTTTCGAAATCGCCGGCTCCTTCTTTTTCCGCGGACAGTATATCGGGGTTTACCGGATCGGCTTGCCAATGGATGAATACCGGCGAATTTTAACGAACATTCGCCTGCGGTTTATTATCACAGCGTTGATATTTTTGTTTATTGGGCTGATCGGATTCAGTGTCATGGTCGCCAACCAGAATACGAGGATTCTGGCGGAATCCTATCAACGCGTTAAAACGTATACCGGTAAAATTTTGGAAAATCTGAAAGATGCCGTAGTTGCCGCTGACAAGAACGGCACAGTGACAATTTTTAACATCGCTGCCGCAGAGCTGTTTGAAATCCCGCCCGAAAAGGTCATCGGCAAGTCCCTGCCTGAAATACGCCTGCCATGTCTCGAATCCATTCTTGATACACTGGAGACCGGAAAGACCAGTCGTGCGCATCATTTTTTACTCAACTTGAAGGGCAACCGTAAAATTCTGAATTTAGCCACGTCCATTGTTCGCAATCACCTTGGTGAAATTGAAACTGTCATTTTAATCGCCACGGATATGACAGCCCAAAGACACCTCGAAGAACAGCTGCTGCGTCAGGAAAAGCTGACCGCCATGGGTGAATTGGCGTCCGGCGTCGCCCACGAGATTCGCAATCCGATTAACGCCATCGGCATTATCGCCCAACGTCTGCAGAAAGAGTTCCGACCCTGTGATAATGAAGAAGAACAAAAGGAATTTGATGAACTTACCGTCTCAATTATCACCGAGACCAAACGAATCAATCAGACGATTCAGCAGTTTTTACACTTTGCCAAACCGGCTGCTCTGCAAAGACAACCCACCGATATTCGTGATTTTTTGCATGAAATCGGGCGGCTGTTTAAAAGCAGCAGCACCGTACAGAATATCGCCTTTTCGATCCAGGTGAAAAACAACGCCAGGCTTCTGATTGATCCCCAGCAAATGAAGCAGGCGCTTCTGAATCTGCTCCAGAACGCCCTGGATGCCACCCCGCCCAACGGTCAAATCCGGCTATCTGCCCATAAGACCGACAACCATTACGAAATCTCAGTCTCTGATACCGGAAGCGGAATTTCCGAAGAGAACCTGCAGAAAATTTTCGATATCTACTTTACCACGAAACGAAATGGCACCGGCATGGGCTTACCGATCGTCAGTCAGATTGTTCAGCAGCACGATGGCAAAATCATTGTCGAATCAAACCCGGAAAAGGGGACGACTTTCCGGATATTATTACCATTTGAGGAACATTAATGAACGACTACTCTCTCCTGATTGTTGATGACGAAATCACACAATTGAATATGCTGGCGAATTACCTGAAGAAACAGGGATTTCAGGTTCTTAAAGCCGCTAACGGGAACGATGGTCTGGCTATTCTCAGGCAACACATGATTGATATTGTCCTGACAGACTACCGTATGCCGGAGATGAACGGCTTGGAATTCATCGGGGAAATCAAACACCTCAACCCGGAGATAGATATCATCCTGATAACGGCGTTTGGGAATATTGAGGATGCGGTGGAAGTCATGAAAGCCGGTGCCACCGATTACCTGCAAAAGCCTATTGACCTGGACTACCTGGATATAATTATCAGAAAGGTGCTAGACCGTAAACAGATTCTGAGTGAAAACCGCATATTAAAGGAATCGCTGCAAACGAAATATAATTTCGATCATCTGATCAGCGGAAGCGCTGCCATGGAATCGGTGTTGAATCTTGCCGGACGGGCAGCCCAGAGTCGGGCAAATATACTGATTCGAGGTGAAAGCGGAACCGGGAAAGAGGTTTTGGCGCGGACCATTCACCAGGCCAGCCCGCGAAGTGACAAACCCTTTATTGCGGTAAATGTGGCAGCAGTTCCGTACAATTTAGTGGAAAGTGAGTTTTTTGGTCATGAAAAAGGGGCTTTTACCGGTGCCGATCGCCAACGGAGGGGACGCTTTGAAATGGCCAATGGGGGAACATTATTCATTGATGAAATCGGCGATATTCCTATATCCACACAGGTAAAATTATTACGGGTGCTTCAGGAACGGAATTTTGAACGGGTTGGCGGCACTGTAACAATTAGCACCGACGTCCGATTAATTACCGCTACCAACCAGAACCTGGAAAACATGATTCGGGAAGGCAAATTCAGAGAAGATTTGTTTTACCGATTAAACGTGGTCACTATTGCCATTCCTGCTTTGAGGAACCGGCGAGAAGAGATACCGCTTTTTATCGATCATTTTGTGCAAAAATACTGTTCGGAAGAGGATATATCGCCATTGTCTGTTTCCAAAGAAGCCATGGATACATTGATGAAATATGATTATCCGGGAAATGTCCGGGAACTTGAAAACATTATCCAACGCGCCGTTATTCTTGCCAGAAGCAATGTGATAACAACAACCGATTTGTCCATTCACCTGCGCGATTTGCAAAGCGAAGCATCAATCGACGGCAATACCTCTCTCCCACTTCAGGTTGAGGCACTGGAAAAACAACTAATCATCAATTCACTTCGTCAAGCGCAGGAAAACCAAAGTGCAGCAGCGCGCTTGCTGGGTATCACCGAACGCAAGCTCCGATACAAAATTAAGAAG
>DSAS01000132.1 GCA_011046365.1 Fidelibacterota bacterium | reverse complement strand
GAATATATTGCTCATGGTCGTACCCGGGCGGCAGTACCTGATCCAGCCCGAAAGCCAGATAATGGTGCTGGTCTGCCTGATCATTAATTTCATATCCGACAGAGACGAACAGATCGTCATGCCAGCCGGTGTACCCTTCATCCCGCGCCCGCAGAGTCATGTGATCCGATAGCATCAGATAGTCCAGCCGCGCTCCCTGAGCCGCTTTAATGATTTCGGGAATGGTACCGCTGCCATCGGAATAGACTGAATGTACGTGAATACAGCCGGAATATTCCTGAAATTCACGCATCATATCACCACCTTGATAAACAGAACAGCCAGACCGACACCGGTGAGATTGGCGACCAGATCCCGGTAACTAAATATTCCACCAGGTTTCCGCCGATCCAAAAGCTCCTTCCCTAAACCCAGCGAGATCGTCAGCATTCCGGCGTTGCTGAGTGATTGTTGTTCAGGTAAAGCAACCATCCGCGTCTGCACGTAATAACCGGTTGTCGTCAGGATAAAGGAACTACTCAAGTGCTTCAACTTATCAAAACCGAACCAGGGATCATGGATACGTCCTCCGGTATCACTGCTGAAAACCGGCGTGCTGACAACCATCAGAAGCACGATTAAACCAACTCTTTTACTCATAAAATTCCGATACTGCTCAGGAAGATTAATAATATCAAAACCGGAGCGATAAAACGAATTAAAATTGACCAGGCTGAAACCAGAAAGGGTGTTAAATTAACCGCACCTTCAAGTAAATGTGATGACGCCTTTTCCGCCCCCCAGAACCAACCTACAAATAACGCAATAAAAATTCCACCTAAAGGTAAGAATATATTTGCAGAAATAAAATCAACAAAATCAAAACAGGTTAGCCCAAACAGCCGTACATTCTGCCAGCCGCAAAAGGACAGCGCACTCGGTAATCCGATGACAAATACCACGATACCGAGAAAAATTGCCGCCATTTTCCGCGGCAGGCGAAATTCATCCACGACAAAGGTGGTGATTACCTCCAGCAGGGATATGGTTGAAGTCAGCGCGGCAACCGTCAATAGCAGGAAAAATACAATTCGAAAAAAGTAACCCGCCGGTATGGAATTGAAAACCACCGGTAGAATATTGAAAATCAGCGACGGACCCTGGGCTGGGTGCATTCCCATTGCAAAAACCGCCGGAAATATCATAAATCCCGCCAGCAACGCAATCACGGTATCAAGAATGACAATCTGCAGCGCACTGCCGGGAATGCTCTCTTTTTTTGACATATAGCTGCCGTAGGTCAGGAGGGCTCCCATGCCCAGGCTCAGTGAGAAAAATGCCTGTCCTAGCGCCAGGAAAAAGGTCTTGCCTGTTATCACCGAGAAATCTACTTTCAGCAAATAACCTACTCCCGCGGCGGAACCTTTCAGTGTTACTCCGCGGATCACCAGAATCAGGATCAAGACCAGCAGCGCCGGCATCATGATTTTACTCGCCCGTTCAATCCCCTTGGTAATGCCGGCATATATGACGGTGATCGTTATCATCATAAATAGTCCATGAAACAGCAACGTCCAGTGTGGTTTGGAAGACAGGCTGCTGAACAGTTCGCCGGCAAGCGCCGGATTTTCGATCTGCTGAAAACTACCCTTGAAGGATTCCACCACATATCCCAGGCACCAGCCGGCAATCACATTGTAATAGGACAAAATCAGAAAACCGGTCAAGACACCCAATCCTCCCACTGCCATCCAGAAAGGATTTCCCTGACTCAATTCGCGAAAACTGCCCACCGGATTCCGCTGAGTCGTTCGCCCGATCAATATCTCGGCAATAACCACGGGCAAACCTACTAAAATTACGCATACTAGGTATAACAGAATGAAGGCTGCTCCACCGTTTTCGCCAACCAGATAGGGGAATTTCCAGATATTTCCAAGCCCCACTGCCGAACCGGCAGCCGCCAATACGAAGCCCCGTTTTGAACCCCACTGTTCACGTTGATTGATCATTCGCTGTCTCCCAAACTCCAGGATATTTTAATGCCCATACTCACTGATCTGGAATCACCGGTGAGTTCCACCTTATCAGACGGAAAATAATAAAGATGCGCATCAACAAAGGCATCCAGCATTCCAATCAGATAAAAGCCAACCGACCACCAGGCATATTTATTACGAATTTCCCGGGGACGCCAGGTCGCATCCTGCAATTCATAGCCGGTAATATTTTTAATCTGCTCCTTCTTCTGGGGTTCTGTCAGCGTACTCCAAACCTCGATTCCCAGCCTGTTTTTAGTCTCTTTTACATGTTGATAAATCGAATTGTACTCAATAAACCGGTAGACATGATAGGCTTCAAGGGAAAAATAGATAAGCCCTTTAATGGGTTTGCGCACGTATAAATGCCCCCAACCGGGAACGATGGCGGAACGAATCAGGGCGGCTTTCGGCATAATCTGCCGTACCGAATCGGGTGTAACATTGTCAATGGCGAAAATTCCTGAAGGCAGCATAATTAAAGCTATTAAAATTATGTTAATTCGGGACTTAATTCTCGTTATCACGGACCCCATCTGCGCTCTTTTATGCCTGCCAGTTACCGATTACAAAGGCGGACTGGGGCACAATCGTAATATTTACTTCGCGGGTATTGGGAGGGTATACTTCACCATCAAAGTGAATGGGCAGCGAAATCTCGCTGTTGACTCTTATTTTTGATCCTCTGGTAATCGTGACCTCCCGAATCTGTTCCAAAGTGCCGCTCTTCAGTTTGGCAAAATTCAACATTACCTTCCAGACCGGAATATCCCGCACGTGGCAAATGTCAAACAGACTGTCGTGAATGGAAGCGTTGGGGGTCAGTTTCAAACCGCCGCCCACAGACCAGCCGTTACCGATTGCCAGCAGATAAATCAGACTCCTGCCGATATTTTTTCCGTCAATTTCAATCTGAACCGGGATTGATTTCCAGACCGCCAGACTGCTGAATACCGCATAGAGATAGGACAGCGAGCCTTTCAGGAATTTAACATTTTTACTGCGATAATTAACGAATCCGTCGAAACCGATGCCGACGCCATTTAAAAATACACGGTCATCAATCGTCCCCAAATCCATCAAACGATAGTCGTATTTTACCAGCAAATCAACGGCTTTTTGAATATTTCTGGAAACATGAATCGTGCGGGCAAAATCATTTCCCGAGCCTTCCGGAATAACGCCAAAGGGAGTAGTCGTACCGGCTAATCCGTTAACCACCTCATTGGCGGTACCGTCTCCGCCAAAAGCCACGACGGCGTCGTATTCGCGATGTATCTTATCGGTAATCCGGGCGGCGTGATAAGGCGCTTCAGTAAAGTAAAAATCAAATCGGTGATTCGTATTTTCGACGACCTCTTTCAGCCTGGGAAACAATCGTGCTGTTCTGCCGCCCCCGGCAACCGGATTGACAATGACCGCAAATCTTTTTTTCTCCAATGTTCATCACTCCAATGTCGCCACGGCTTCGATTTCCACCATTACATCCAGCGGCAAACGGCTGACCTGAACGGCGGAGCGTGCGGCTTGATTATCAGGAAAATATTCCAGAAACACTTCGTTCAATTCGGTGAATTTCGACAGATCCGTCAGGAACACGGTCAACTTAACAATACGTCTCAAATCGCTTCCTGCGGCTTCCAGAATTGCCGCAATATTTGCCAAATCCTGACGCACCTGTTCTTTGAAGGTCGTCGCTTCAACCTTGCCGGAGGCGGGATTGATCGGCACCTGACCCGATGTAAATACGAAGCCATTGGAGATAATTGCCTGACTGTACGGACCGATTGCCTTGGGCGCCTTATCTGTTGCAACGATTTTTCTACTCACCATGCCCTTCACTTTCCATAGCAAACATTCAACTCTTTGTTAGCCTTCAGATCCTCCAGACGACGAACTGGTGTCGTATGCGGTGCCTGATGCAAAATCTCGGGATTTTCATGGGCTTCCCGGTCAATCTGCTCCATGGCGGCGATAAATTTATCTAGGGTCTGTTTGCTCTCCGTTTCTGTCGGCTCAATCATAATTGCTTCACGCACGATCAACGGAAAATAGACGGTCGGTGAATGCAGACCGAAATCCAGCAGCCGTTTTGCGATATCCAAAGTCTTAATGCCCAGCTCCCGATGATTTTCTCCCGAAGCGACAAATTCATGCATGCAGACACGGTTATAGGGCACGCTGAATTTTTCGGCAAGTTTAACCCGCAGGTAATTGGCGTTTAGAATCGCATTTCGCGATACTTCGGACAATCCCTTGATCCCCAACATCGTAATGTAGACATAGGCGCGGACCATCACGCCGAAATTACCATAAGTGCTGAGAACCTGTCCGATGGATTCCGGGAAACCGGACGCGAATGTAAAATCCT
>DSAS01000096.1 GCA_011046365.1 Fidelibacterota bacterium | reverse complement strand
AGCAAAGATTACCAATATTTGAGACACTTTGTTCATTTTTTTCTGATCACTCCTCATCTGAAATTTTGGTACACTTTCTCAAGACCATTATTGGTACAATTTAATACGACCAACTACAAGCGCTGACCCAGTAATAATGCAACTCAGAGTAAATCCGCATATTTGCAGTGAAAAAGATTCATGGCGAAAGGCAAAAGGGTACCGGGCAATGGTTATCCGGAGATTATTACTGATACTATCCCTTTTGATTCCCCGCAACATTTTCTAAATTTCGGCAAGACTCAGGGGGATTCAGATGGCAAAGAAAATCAATCGTAGAGAATTTATCAAAGCTGGTACGCTGGCGGGGCTCGGTGTCATCGCCGGTTGTTCAATTAGAAACCGTTTCGATCTGATCATCCGCAACGGGCTTGTCATTGACGGCAGTTCGCCGGCGATCTATCCCGCTGATGTGGGTATCAGACGAGATAAAATCGTCGCCATCGGCGATCTGTCAGGCGCCGGTGCTGATCATCTCATTGACGCCGCCAACCAGATCGTCTGCCCGGGCTTTATTGACATCCACACCCACACCGACACTGAACTGTTGGCCAATCCACGGGGCGAAAGCAAGATTCACCAGGGCGTCACCTCGGAAATCAGCGGCAACTGCGGTTCCTCACCCTTCCCGCTGAATGAAGACGACAGCCGGGCTCTTCACGAGAGATTAAAAGAGCGCTACGGCATCTCCATCAAATGGCAAACCGCCGCCGAATTTCTCACCGCCATCGAAATGGCACAGCCCGCCCTCAACTACGCCACCTTCACCGGTCACGGCGACCTGCGCGCCTTCGTAGTCGGCAAAAACGATGTCCAGCCCACACCCGCACAACTGGAGGAGATGAAGCGGGTACTGGCGGCAACCATGGCAGAGGGCAGCCTGGGACTTTCCACCGGTCTCGAATACGCTCCCGGCAGCTATGCCAAAACAGCCGAATTGATCGAGCTCTGCAAGGTAGTTGCAGCTAATGACGGCGTTTACGCCACCCACATGCGCAATGAGGACGATACCGTGGAAGAAGCCATTGAGGAGGCGCTGGAAATTTCCCGCCAATCCGGCGTCACACTGGAAATCTCCCACCTGAAAGCCTGCAACCAGTCCAACTGGCACAAAGTAGACCATATGCTGGCAATGATCGAAAACGCCCACGCCCAGGGTCTGCCGGTACACGCCGACCGCTATCCCTACAATGCCTGGGGCACCGGTCTGTCATCCTTCCTGCCGCTCTGGTCAAGACAAGGCGAAACCGATGATATCCTGGAAAGGCTCCGGAATAAGGACGATCTGAAAAAGATTAAATCCTATACCGAAAGCCGCGGACGGCGCATTGGCGGCTGGGAGCGAGTGGTCATCAGTAACTGCCACAATGAAGAAAACATAATTTACGAGGGAAAATCAATCCGGGAATGTACCGAGATGACCGGAAAAGAACCCTTTGAGTTCATCCGTGATTTATTGATTGACGAACGTAACCGGGTCAGCGTGATCGGCTTTGCCATGGATGAGAGTAACTTGAAAAAAGTACTCGCCTCACCCCTGGTCATGATCGGCTCCGACGGTTCTGCCGTAGCACCCTACGGTAAACTTGGTGAAGGCAAACCGCATCCCCGCTTTTACGGTACCTTTCCCAGAGTTCTGGGAAAATATGCCCGTGATGAAAAGGTCTTTGATCTGATCACTGCCGTTAAAAAAATGACCACAATGCCAGCTGATAAATTGAACCTGAAGCAGCGCGGCTATTTACAGAAAAATTACTTCGCCGATATTGTCGTTTTCAATCCCGGGACCGTAATAGACAACGCCACCTTTAGCGACCCACATCAGTATCCCACCGGCATCGAATATGTCATCGTCAATGGCGAAATCAGTATCAATAAAGGCGAGCATATCGGCGCCAGTCGGGGAAAAGTCATCCGGCATCACTGCTGATTCATGCCGCTTATGAAAATTATTAAAATCGCTTTCATTCTGGGAAACCTGAATTTCATCGGCTGGCTGGGCATTGCGATTCTGGCTATCCGGGAAAAAGAAAAAACAGCCGCCAGACGGTCGCTTCTGTTAGCCTGTCTTAGTGCGTTACCCTTCTGGATGACCCCGATATTACCCGATACCATTCAATCCGTATGGTCAGTCGGACTACTTGCCCTGACAGGAATATTTATTGGTATACTGTTTTTCCCGGTCCGGGCAAAATCCAATTTCGTCCAAAACATTCCGGACAGTCACCGTTTTGATGAGCGCGAGACCATGTTCTCGCGAGCCGAGTTAAGACCCGGCAGTGCTGAATATGATCATTACTACAGGAATTATCCTGGACATAAAGCACCGGATGATCGCTTTCGCCAAAAACCGGGATTACTATCACCAGATGCCCGGTTTTTTCACCTTGAATATTTTTCAGAAGCCAGATACCTGTTCGATCAGATCGCCGCACAACGGGATGGGGTTGACGGTCCGGTGACCCCACAAAAGAGATCTATATCACCTGAAAATGCCACCCAGACCCTGAAAATAAAAATTC
Organism: Fidelibacterota bacterium; assembly: GCA_011046365.1. GTDB lineage: Bacteria > Fidelibacterota > UBA2242 > UBA2242 > UBA2242 > B118-G9. The sequence continues at coordinate 1,910 of DSAS01000096.1, read as the reverse complement.
TGCAATCGGGTGCTCATTCTGTCGGAATTACGCGATTAAAGCCCTATCACCTTTATTCCGTGTCCGGACAGGGAGATCGCTATGGACTGCCGATAGACCTCTCACATCGTTTCGCGATCACATTTACGGTTGAAATGGATTTTGATGCAGTGGCTCATGCTCCCAAAGCTCCGGCAGTTACCGAATCCGCCCGGCAATACCTGAACTCCGGTCAGATCGCTCTTGAAATCGCTCGTGAGATCCGCTCCTGGGGTTATGCCGCCCGGGCTCATATCGATGGTAATTACCTGCTTATCTGCCCGCTGGTAGCCCGCGATGCCGGTCTCGGCGAAATCGGCCGGATGGGACTGCTGTTGACACCAAAACTGGGTCCGCGGGTTCGTATCGCCGTGGTAACCACTGATTTACCACTGATAAAAGACACCTATACGCCAGACCCAAGCGTTGAAGATTTTTGCCGAAAATGTAAAAAATGCGCCGATAACTGCCCCGCCAATGCAATCCCAAAAGGAAAACGCGAAACTCTGCACGGACTTCAGCGCTGGAAAATCAATGATGTCCACTGCTATACATACTGGTGTGCCGTGGGTACCGATTGTGCCCGGTGCATGCGGGTCTGTCCTTATTCACACCCTAATACATTTTTTCATAATGTGATTCGTTTCGGCATTCGTCATTTTCCGGTCTTCCGCAGGTTCGCTCTTCAAATGGATAACCTATTATACGGAAAATACCCAAAACCCCGGTCTTTTTGAATGCCTTAATTTGTCTATTTGGTTTCTCCGATATACCTGCTAAATTTGATCCATCAGAGGAGTCTTAATGCGGAAATATTGGATATACGCTTTTCAGATTGTCAGCATCCTGCTGCTTGTTTTCCTGGTGGTTAGCACCTTCATCCCGCAAGTCAGCGAATTTCCGCCCGGTGAGTATCCCGGTGCCGCCAACCGCCTGATCCGCACCCTGCATCTCGATCGGTTTTATGATTCCCCCGTCAATGTGCTGCTCTGGGGAATTTTAGCCCTGAGCATGATTGCGGGCATCGTTCTAAAAGGAATTCGTTCACCGATTCAGAAAATCCTGCACCTACTGCTGGCGCTCTGCTTTATTATCATTGCCGTTGAAAAAAGCAGCAACCGGCGCTTTTTCATGACCATCCGGGAAGACGAAACGGTACGTCTCTCGGACTTTACGAAGTCGGCATCGGCAACACATGACTGCGAACTACGGCTGTTACAGTTTGAAATTCAATATCACGACAACCAGCGCACTCCCAGAGCTTTCCTAAGTCAACTGCTGATCAATGAGCGGGACACCGTGCAGCTGGCGGTCAATAAGCCGCTGGCGATCGGTCATTACCGGCTGTACCAGAACGCCTACGACCGGAAGATTCTGTTTTATCTGAATATCAATAATCAGGACTATGCCGCAGCCCTGGGCGACACAGTTATTTGCGGAGCGGTTGAATGCATCCTGGCGGACTTCGACCACGCCAAACGGGTTTTTAATATAAAAGTCGCTGACAACGACTATTCCATTGGTATGCTGCAGCCGCTCCGGATCGGCGATTTGGAGCTGGTCATCAAACCGGGTAAAACCGTTTACAGCAGCATCATCGAGGTGGCGGAGGTGCGCTGGACCAAACTGCTGCTGGTGCTTGCCCTTCTGTATATCATTGTGCTGGCGGTCGCTTTCTGGCGGCGGAAGTAATCCCCTTCAACGACCGAATTTTTCCCGAAATTCTGCCAATGTCAGAATTTGCAAACGGTTTTTCCGGGCGGTCTCTACCTGCTCGGCATTATTATATCCCCAGCCTGCCAGATAGAGATTGACGCCGGTAGACTGTGCCCGGATCAGCGTATCCACCTGATCGTCAATAAAGTGAAAATGTGCCGGTTTCAGCTGCTTTT
>DSAS01000111.1 GCA_011046365.1 Fidelibacterota bacterium | reverse complement strand
TACCGCGGGTCAGTCGGAGCATTGGCGCGAGGGTGCTTACGGCGGTCTGGGAATTGCCATAGTCACGCCGCGAGGCAGGCGGATGGAGGGTAACTTTTCTGCAAAATTTAGAATATCAAATGACGATCCGTTCAATGAGCAGCCTGCTGTCAAGGTGGTTTGCCGGCTGACTTTCCGACCGGACCGGAATTTCACTCTTTTCCTGAATGGCGTGTATCAAAGCGGCGAACACTGGGATTTGACGGATGATGATGTGGAAGTCGTAACCCCATTAATGCTCTCCGGGCGAGTATGGATCGAGTCCGGATTCAATAAATGGTGCTGGCAGCGGCGTCTGCTGGTGCGGGTGGCAATTCAAAATTTGACCAATGACCGGCTGCAGTATCATCCTCTCGGGATGAATCGTGAAATCAGCATGATTGCCGGCGTCTATTTTTGGTTCAAAGAGCAATAACGAAATTTGGAATCCGAATATAAATTTGCTATACTCGTTTGCAGTGAAATGAAAGATTTTTAATAATATAGAGGAGGAAATTTTTGGCTGACGCAGCTCTGCAACGTACCGACGACTATTACATTCACTCATACGAGACTGACTTCACGACGCGGCTGCGCTTTTCCTGTCTGAATCGCTATATGCAGGAATCAGCCTGGAAAAATGCCGAACAGCTGGGATTCGGATTCAGTGACCTGATCAGGAAAAATTTTGCCTGGGTGCTGACCCGCATGCTGATTTCCGTTGAGAAATTGCCGGGCTGGAATGAAACGATCCGAATCGCCACCTGGCCCTCGGGACAGGAGGGACTTTTTGCCTTTCGCGATTTTCAGATTTTCGATCAAAAAGAGCGTGAATTGGGACGGGCGACGAGCTCCTGGTGCGTTATTGACTTGACCACCCGCAAACCGGTTGCGCTGCAGTCGGCTTTCGAAAACGGGCTGGCTGAGCTCGATAAACGACTTTTTCCCGGGCGCCCCCCAAAGATAGCGGCACTGAAACGGACTGATTCCGAATGGCGAACAGTTGTCGGTTATCAGGACCTGGATGTCAATGAACATGTGACCAACAGCCGATATATTGACTGGATATTCGAAACCTTTGAACTGGGGATTTTCAGGGAACGCCGGCTTCGTAGTCTGGCGATTAACTTTCTGACAGAGGCATTATATCAGCACGAGATTGTCGTTAAATCTGAGCAGAAATCCGCTACGGGATTCCGGCATGCGGTCTTTCAGACATGTAACCAGCGTGAAATCTGTCGGGCTGAAACCGTCTGGGAGTAGCGCTCTCTAATGGTTTTAGGGCGGATTACCAATTGCTATTTCGCTGATTTTTATCCACATTAATATATCGAAATAAAAAGGAGGTATTCATGAGTGAGGTCATTAATAATCAATCAAAACAAAAACAGGAATCGCTGAAAAATATTATCCGCGAACTGCACCGCGGGGTTCCGGTTGAAAAACTGAAGAAGGAATTCCATGAAATTATCCGTAATACATCGGCGGAGGAGATTGCCGCAATGGAGACTGCCTTGATCAATGAAGGGTTTCCCGTGGAAGAGGTACAGCGCCTGTGTGATGTGCATGCCTCCGTATTCGCAGATTCTCTGAAAAAGGTCGGCAAAGCCGGTAAGGTTCCCGGACATCCGGTACACAGCTATCTGCTTGAGAATAAGGAAGTAAAAAAGCAATTGAAACGCCTGCGCCGCCTTTTAAAGCGTATCCGGCGTGGTGCGCCCGATGAAAAGCTGCTGGGTGATTTTGAAGAGACCTTCGAACGGTTTAAGGAAATCGAAAAGCATTTCGTGCGGAAGGAAAATCAACTCTTTCCGGCTCTGGAAGCGCAAAATTTTACCGGACCGACTAAGGTTATGTGGGGTAAACATGATGAAATCCGCGGCAACATCCGGCAGATGAGTGCTAATCACAACGCCGGCGACTGGCAGGCGTTGTACCGGGAATTCAAAATGCTATCGTCGGCGATTAAGAAACTGATTTTCCTTGAGGAGAGAATCCTTTTCCCCACCGCTCTGCGGAAACTGAGCGATGCCGAATGGGCGCGGATCAAGCGCGGCGAGTCGGAAATCGGATATGCCTGGATTACACCGTCAAATCTCTGGGATGCCGGTCTTGCCGCCAGCCAAGGAATGGCTGAACGGATCGAATCCATTGATATCAATCAAGAGACAAAAGCACTGCAGGATACCATTAGACTAGATACCGGCGAACTGACCGCCGAACAGATTAATCTGATGCTGAAACATTTACCCTTTGATGTGACCTTCGTGGATGAAAACGATCAGGTGCGCTACTACTCCGACACCGCCGATCGTATCTTTCCGCGTAGCCCGGGCATCATCGGTCGGGCGGTGCAGAATTGTCACCCGCCGAAAAGCGTCCATATCGTCGAAAAAATAGTTGAGAGTTTCAAAAATAAGACCAGAAATGTGGCAGACTTCTGGATTAAAATGGGCGAAAAATTTGTCTATATCCGCTACTTTCCGGTCTATGACGAGACAGGCAATTACCGCGGTGTCCTGGAGGTCTCACAGGAGGTTTCAGAGATTCGGAAACTCGAGGGAGAGCGCCGCCTGCTGGACTGGTAATCCCTGCAAAAATCCCGGATTCGGTAATTCTATTCCGGTAAAATTAATTCACAACGTCCGTTCTGGAAATCCAGAACGAATACTCCGAATTTGGCAATATCGCTGCCGATGACGCCATCATAGTGAAAAAAATAGTGCTCACCGTCGCCATGTACACTGATATTGTCGAAATTTATCCGGTGGCGATCCAGCAGAAACGACTGATTCGTTAACTGGACATGCTCGATTTTTTGGGTACCGCCAGCTCCGCCGACAAGAGATGTTTCCCGGCTTGCCTGCAGAGTATCCACTTTGCTCAATGCCGGTCGGTACAGACTGCTGCGGTTCGCGCCGGTATCCAGAAAAAAATAGAAGGGCGTGCCGCTGGTATCACTGAGACTCAGGAAAGGTACGCCGGCGTAGTGAAAATTAGGTGCCGGTGAGGGATTGATAGCGGGTTTTTGAATCGTCGTCACGCCGTTTTGGTAATCAATTTCAAGGTGCAGTTGCATGATCGCATTCCAGCCCAGGATGCCGTCAATTTTTACGAGCTTGATCATTTTAAACAGGCGTACTTCCAAATCCTTTTTATCAATTACAATCGCCGGGTGGTTTTCAATCGTCAGGTCCCCGATTTTCAATTCAGAAATCACACCCGGCCAGGATTCCACCATTATTTCGGTTGCCGTGCGCAGCTTGGCGATATCGTGTTTAAATTCGGCAATTCCACATTTCCGGGCGACATCTGAGGCTAAGACAGTCATTTCAGCGCCGGTGTCAATCCAGAACTTTTGTTTTTTCCCGTTGACGGTCACCGTGATTACCGGTACTCCACTGATGCTTAAATCAATCGGCAGGACCACCGGTGTCCCGGGAAAGACAATTCGTTCCGGCGGTGCCGACTGAAAAACCCGGGCAAAGGTGACGGTATTCTCTTCGTCCAGTCCGCCGGGTAGTTGACCGTCCAATTCTACGATTTTTCCCCATTGATAAGTGTAATTCAACAGCGCCTGCAGAATCACCGCGCAATTTTTTCGCATCAGGCTGTCGCGGCTGCCGGTGAAGATATCCCAGTAAAGTTCTTCGGCTTCGTCAAAACTGCCGGCGATCATCAGATGCAGACCGCGGACAAAATCCCGCTCGGTTGCGGTGACCTCATGGCGATTGATATAGTCAAAATCAAAATGTTTTACGGCATCCCAGAAATTCCGGTAGTCGTCAGTCGGTGGCTGCAGTGTAATCCGGTCTGCCTCGATTTGGACAACATTCAGAGCACTGTTACTGAGCTTAACTGCGCACTGGCTAAGGGTGATGAGTATAAAACCGACGAGCAAAGTCAATTTGGATTTCATGATATTCTTTCCTGAAAAATATCCTTTGTGCAGGGTAAATTTAATTAAATATTTAATGATTTGAAGCCTGCTCGGGATGGTGTTCGAATCCGACTGAAGAGTTATTTAATGTAAAATAGTACTCTCCTTACTTTTGTCAGAAATCGGTCTCGATTAAATGGTAATTCCGGCTGCCCAGTCCGATCTGTTCACCGTAAGCCAGTTGAACGGTTGCATCAACCGCCGGGTAAGCTTTCTGCGGGAGCGATTTACCCGCCTTCTCCCGGGTGAGATCGTGCACTGCCTGGTCGATGGCAACCGGGTCTGTGCCAGCCAGAACGCCGATATCTGCGATTAGGGCAATCGGTTTTTGAGCCCCACAGTCGCAGTCTTTCGTCATGGTTATCAGGAAAGTGAAGTAGACCATTTTACCCTTTTTCTGTCGGACAATTCCCAGGGCGTGTTCGGCGATCTGTTTTTGCAGCAATTCCGACGAGCTGTCCCATTTGAACTTAACGGCGCCGAAGCGGCAGACCGCCAGACACTCGCCGCAGCCGATACAGACTGAT
>DSAS01000093.1 GCA_011046365.1 Fidelibacterota bacterium | reverse complement strand
GAATCCCCCCTTGCAAAACTCGCCCGGTATCCGGCTCTTGCGATCATTGCCAATGCGGATGACAATCCGTCGTCAATGTCCTGCTGGATATTTTTACCCGGATAGATGTTGTACAATTCCCGCACCCGCCACGGCGTAAATGACGGCATAATCACATTGGCGCCCACCTGCAAACCACGCAGCCGTCCACCCGGTGCGGCACTCTCCATTGCGCTGGTCGAGGGGATATTCGCCAGCGGATTCAGGATTCTCAGCAGTGCATAAACCCGTAGAGTCAAATCAATATTGCCGCTGGGCTGACCAGCAAACGGTGTATTTGGATGGGCAATAAACGGTCCCGTGCCGATCATATGCAGCTGCAATTGTGTCAATTCCCGTACTGCGGTGACAATATCCTCAAATTGATCACCGGGCAGCCCCACCATAATACCCGAACCGATTTCGTAATCCAGATCGCGCAGCGTCGCAAGGCACTCCAGACGCTTTTCCCAGACACGTTGTGGACGTACACGGGCATAATTCACCCGATTGAACGTCTCAATACGCAGCAAATAACGGTCTGCACCGGCTTCCCGCCAGAGGCGGTAAGCCTCCCGACTGTGTTCGCCCAGTGATAAGGTGACGGCAATCTCGTAACGGGACTTGATCGCTGTGATGATCCGGGCAATTTCACGGGCAGAATAAAAAGGGTCTTCACCGGTCTGCAGAACCACTGTTTTCAAACCGTTTCCGGCGATCTCAGCCACACCGTCAAGAATCTCATCAACGGTCAGCCGGTAGTGTTGAATCTCCCGATTGTCCCGCCGCAAACCGCAGTACCGGCAATTTCGGCGACAGTAATTGGAAAATTCGAGAATGCCGCGCAGATATACTGCGTCCCCGAACATCTCCCGCCGAACCTTATCGGCTTCAGCGAAAAGTGCCGCATCATTCTTTCCGCTCAGATAATCGCGGATATCCAGCTCAGACAGACTCAACACCACTATACTTTCAGAGCTGTGGATTTTACCTTGACCGTAGGAATCTGACCCAGCTTACCGGTCAGGGCGCCCAGTTCGTCGGTGGTCATCTCCAGGATCAGGAAGATGATCGCCGCATTGTGCTTCTCCAGAGGATAGCCGACGCGTAACAGGATACTTTTTGCGTGACTATGCAGCAGTTCGCCCACTTGCTGATAGGATGCATCCCGGTCGTAGACCGTGATTGTCGTGGTGTGAACCCGTTTTTCCATAAAAAATCCATCCGTTGTGACAAGGGATGGAAGTTACGCAGATATTAATCGTTGTCTTTTTCACACCCCTTGATGTTAGATCACTCCTTCATCTCAGGTAAAAAACCGGTGGTAATATAATGGGTTTTACCATTATAAAAAAGAACAAATAATCCTCCCGGAGGTTCGAAACCTCGGGGAAGATTTATTTTACCCACTCAAATAGGCTTTCTGGATTCTTTCGTCCTTTTTTAATTCCGAATGTTGGTCCCGACAGCGTTATTTTCCCAATACCAAATACATAAGCCCTATCGGAGTATTCCAACGCTATTCTGGCATTTTGTTCAACCAATAATATTGTCGTCCCGTCTTGGTTTATCTCCATTAATTTTTCAAATACGTTTTCGATAAAATTAGGGGAAAGACCGACGGATGGTTCATCCAGCATAAGTAACTTCGGATCAAGCATCAGCGCTCGTCCAATCGCCAGCATTTGTTGCTCGCCACTGCTCAAAGTACCCGCTTTCTGGAATCGGCGTTCTTTTAAACGGGGAAACAGATCATATATTTTCTGAATTCGATCACGGATGATCGCTTGATCAGACAGTGTAAAGGCACCCATCTCCAGATTTTCGAGAATAGTCATTGTTGAAAATACATGCCGATCTTCTGGTACAAGACACAATCCTTTGGAAACCAATTGGTAAGGATGAAGCCCGTTGATAGTCTCACCAAGAAAGGAAATAGTCCCACTCTGAGGTTTTATAATCCCGGCAATGGCTTTTAATGAGGTAGATTTCCCCGCCCCGTTGGGACCGATTAAGGCGACAATCTCTCCCTCGGCAAATGTCAGCGAAACAGTCTCCAGCGCCTGCACTTTATCATAATAAACCGATATTCTGTCAACATCAAGCAGCACCGGCTCTCCCCTTGCTGAGGTAGGCTTCAATTACTGCATTATTTTTGATAATATCTCCCGGTTCTCCCTCGGCAATCTTTTTCCCGAAATTCAGGACAATGATATTATCCGATATATCCATTAGAACCTTCATATCATGTTCAATAAACAAGATCGTTTTTCCCTGCTCTTTTAAACTGCTGATAATTTTCAGGATTTTTTGCCGCATCTCCGGAAAAACACCACAGGTTGGTTCATCAAATAAGAAGAGATCCGCATCAGTTGCCAGCGTTCTGGCTAACTCCAGCAGACGTCGCTGACCGTGGGATAAATTCTCCGCCAATTCATCCTGCTTCTCAATCAGTCCCACAAATTCCAGAGAATCCAACGCCTGCTTCCGATTCTATTCATCTTCGCTAAGCATTTCATTCGAGCGTAGGATTGCCGACAGTAATTTTTCGCCCTTCGGGTATTTCATCGCCAGCAGCATGTTCTCCATGACCGATATCTGCGGAAACAGCCGGATATTCTGAAATGTCCGGGAAATACCAAGCCTCGATATTTGAAACGCAGGCAGTTTATTGACCTGCTGATTATTAAAAACGATTTCACCGGACTGAAACGGTAAAAAACCTGTAATCAGGTTAAACACAGTCGTTTTACTGGCGCCGTTTGGACCTATCAGGGCATTAATCGTTCCCGGCTGAATTGAAAAATCGAGGTCATTAACGGCTCGCAGCCCATTAAAATCCTTCGTTAATTTACTGATTTCCAACAATTCACTTACTCCGCTTAAACCAAAATTCTACAGTCCATAGTCTAAAGTCTATATTCTCAAATCCAATATCCATTATCCTACTCACCTAAACCGGTACACCCCCATCAATCCGCGCGGACGTTTCAGCATCAGTAAAACCAGAATCAAACCATAGATCATCTGCCGTAACGGCGCGGCAATAGATGACGGCAGACCGATAAAGCGTAGTAGTTCAGGGAAGACAACCAGAGTAATCGCACCAACAACCGACCCCGTTACGCTTCCCATTCCACCGAATATCACCATCAATAAAATCGTAATTGACTCTGTGACCGTGAAACTCGACGGATCGATGAACGTGATATAGTGCGCATACAGACTGCCGGCAATTCCGGCAAAAAACGCCCCGATGACAAACACGCTTAATTTATACCGATTTGTATTTTTCCCCAGTGCCTGGGCTGCGATTTCATCCTCCCGGATCGAACGCAGGATTCTCCCGAAAGGCGAGTGAACGATCCGGTTAATAATAAAAATTGTCATGGCGACAAATACCAATACCAACAACAAATAAGACCAGACAGATGAAATTCCCCAACTGAATAGCGTAAATCCCGGAATCCCCGGCAAACCCATCGGTCCGCGTGTCAAACCAACCCAGTTTTTCGCGATCGAATATATAATCACACCCAATCCAAAAGTCGCCAGCGCCAGGTAATCCCCCTTCAGACGAATTGCCGGATACCCGATCATCAAACCGGACAACGCGGCAAAGAGCGCTCCGACGATAAATCCCAGCCAGGGTGATAATCCGAAATTCAGCGCCAGCAATGCCGACGTATACGCCCCGATACAGGAAAATGCCGCATGTCCCAGCGACGGCAATCCGGTAAAGCCTACGATCAAATTCAAGCTGAGAGTCAGGATGATATAGATGCCGGAGATGACGAGGATGTGGAGAAGGTATTCCATGTGTTTTAGACTTTAGACTTTTGACCTTGGACTTTAGACATTGGACTTTGGTTTTTCGATGAAGTTGATTAGGGCGCGCAGAGTTTTGATGGTTTGTTGAAATAAGCCATCCAATGAATGTTCCTGCGATTCATCAATATATCCGATTTCGGCGCATAATTTCAGATAATAACCCAATTCTGCAAGCGACCCTAAAGCGATATATAAAAAGTGAAGATATTCATTCAGAGATTTCCTGGCAGAACCTTCAACAATATTGGCGGCAACAGAAACAGCGGCTCTTCTCATCTGGGAAGTCAAACCAAACATTTCGCTCTTTGGAAAGTCCCGGCTTGCCTTATAGACTTCGATCACCAGCCTATCCGCAAGCTGCCACGCCTTTATATTTCGATAATCCCTACCCATAATTCTTCCAGTCTAAAGTCCACAGTCCACTGTCTAAAGTCCCCAGTCTCTTCATCTCCCCGACTCACCCCTTTTCCCCAATATACCCGCCGGTCTGAACAGCAAAAACACGATCAGCACCCCAAAGGCAATCGCATCCTTCCAGCCTGCCGAAATATGCCAGATCCCGAAATTCCCGACCAGACCGAGAAAATAAGCGCCCAGCACCGCGCCCGGAATCGAACCGATTCCGCCCACAATCGAAACGATAATGCCCTTCAGCAACGCCGAAAAGCCCATCGTCGGCTCCAGGTTGGTCTCGAAGGAGATCAGAATCCCGGCGATTCCGGCTAAGGCCGAACCAATCGCAAAGGAAGCCGTGATGATCCGCTCCGGGTTGATCCCCACCACATTCGCCGCCAGCGCATCATCCG
>DSAS01000018.1 GCA_011046365.1 Fidelibacterota bacterium | reverse complement strand
GTCCATTCATGCGGATGATCATATCACGATTTGAAAAATCAACAGCCGCCAGTCCCGAGACCAGCAGCAGGATTGTAAGCGATGTTATGGTTATATTCTTCATGATCAGTTCCTTTCTTTTTTTAATGATCAATGACCAATTCTAAATTAAAAAGTCCCCTCACCGGTACCCTCTTATGATGATCGGAAGTCCGTAAAGACCGGTATAGTAGAAACCACCCGCAACAACAAGATCAGATGTCATTTTCACACACTTAATATGCCCGTAGGTCTCAAAACGGTCCCCGATCTCCGGGTATAAATACCAGGTGGAACCGTTGTAATGCAGCACCTCACTCCCCATACCGGTAGCGAAGATATCGTTATAGGCTATTCCGTCAATAGCATAGCCATACCAACTCCCCGCTTCATAATATTTCTTGTATTCATGTTTTACCATATCAAAGAAGTAACGACCGCTCCCGCCATTGAGAAACAGGAAATAGGGACAATCCGTCCAGAATGAATTGGAATAACAGAAATTTTCGGTTTGGGTATCGTGCAGTGTTGTCCATTCTCTGCCATCATAAAACAGGATAACGCTCTGGAATTCTCCTGTTTTCGAACCCACTGCCCAGATATGCTTGTTATCAAGTCCGTAAATATCATCCAGGTCACAGGTGGTGCCGCTGGTCATCTTAACAAATGATGAACCGTTGTAATGGACGATGGAACCGTCCAGTCCCACAAAGTACATATTGGATGATGAAGTGCCCCAAATGCCAAATCCCGCACTAACATCAATACCCATATTCTGAATATGATAAAGTGTCCACACGCTTCCATCCCAATGAATAGGTAATCCGAATGAGGTTACCCAAATATCATTATCAGAAAAATAATAAATACTATAAAGTTTAGCAGTATTGACTGCCTGGAGAAGAGTCCATTTATTCCCGTCCCATCGGGCGGCATTGAATTCTCCGCTGTCAGTCACAAACTCTCCGACCACCCAGATATTGTTCTCCGATACGATCCAGATGTCGTTGACCTCTCCCCTGTAACCCAGGGTATCGATCTCCCAGTAAGCAATGGCATGGGACGTGGTGTCCATGGTCGTCACCGGCAGAATCTCGCCGGAAGACTGGATTTTGCCCTTTTCCAGCAGGTATCCCCGGTAGGAGTAGGTTTTGCCGGCTTGAAGGCTGTCATCAATGACCAGAGTATCCGCAGAACGCAGGGTGGTTTCCAGGATCACGGTGCTGTCCCGCTCGAGGCGGATGTCCGCAGTCTTTGCGGAATCGGACAGGCTCAGCTCCAGGTACACTGCCCGGGTTGTGATATAGACAGTGGAAAGAATCACTTTCCCCGGCTTCTCCTCCGGTTCTGTAGGGCATTCCTTGCAGGAAATGGCAAGCAGGATAATACCTGGCAGTAGAATTACATTCAGGGCTATTTTAACAATCGCTTTTGGCTTAAGAGTCATTGCGTTTACACCATTTTTATCTTTGACGCGTCAGGGTTCACTTTCCGTACCCGATTTTATCTTTTCCTTCTCCCAAATACTCCCGGGAGGCGAGCAAGAGAGGAATCGGCACCGAACCACCCCTCTTAGAAAACGCCGTTTATTACCTATCAAATATCTCGTAAAAATGATACAGGGGCTGTGCATTTTTACTTTTTTATTTTAACTGCAAATTATTTTAGAAAAGGATTAAATCAAAGACAAGAATATTCTTACGTGAATATATATTCTAATCCTGTAAAAATTAAACCGCCTCTTATTTTGTTATTTTAGAAATATTATCTGCGTATCAGTGAGACAACTAAAATATGTTTTAATTTGTCATTAATTTTTAAACATCCAACCCATTCCACCGGTTCACCGCCTTGCGCAGATTGGGAACAAACGCCCGGTTTAAGCGCTGTAGCTGAGCCATAAGCACACGAATTGCCGCACGCCGGTTATCGGATTCATAAACACACACGGAAGTCAATTTGGGAAATTGACAATTTTTCGCATAAGCCGTAATATGCTTTTTACGAATCGAAAGCAGCGGACGCAGCACTGTAATTTTATTATTAAAATAGGATTGCACCGGTTTTAACGACTCCAGATGTCCGCCATGGATTAGATTCAGCAAAGCAGTTTCCAGATAATCATCCAGGTTGTGTCCAAAGGCAACTACCACGATGTTACGTTCCGCTGCGTATTGAAAAATCCGTTTACGCCGTTCTCTGGCGCAGATATAGCAGTTGAATGGCTCTGAATCGTCAATATTTCCATTGATCACCGTTAGCGGAATATCCATTTCTTGAAAAAAATGACGCAACATCTGCAAATCAGAATTTTTCAGCGCCGTTTGGGGAATCTGCACATTCACCGCTTCCAGGTTCAGACCGGGATCAATCACACGGCGGTATTCTGCCAGCACCTGCGCCAGACAGAGACTGTCGGCGCCGCCTGAAACAGCCAGCAGCAACTGCCGCTCCCTGCTGAAAATATTCGTTTTCTGATTCAGTTTCTGCAGTTCCGCCAAAAAAGAGGGCATGTTCCGACTATCCCGGCGCCAATTTAAAAGTGATCACATCGCCATCTCTGACGATATAGGATTTGCCTTCGATATGGATCAAACCCTGTTCATGCAGCAATTTCTCAGATTTGGTTTTTGCAATGTCCTGCCAGTGGCGCACTTCAGCTTTGATAAACCGGTCTTCGAAACTGCTGTGAATCTGTGCGGCGGCTATGACCGCCGGTGAACCAGCGGGCACCGTCCAGGCTTGGCAGATATTGGATTCCATTGTAAAGAAGCTGATCAGTTGCAGCAGCGCATAACAGGCTTTGATCAGGCGTTCCAGTCCTGATTCGGCGATCTGCCACTCCTTCATCAGCAGTTTTCGCTCGTCCGGCTCCAGTTCCGTCAACTCCAGTTCCAGATTCGCCGAGAGAGTCAGAAAATAGTTACCGGTGGAGAGTGCAAACCGTTTAAACGCGGCTGTGATGGCGCTTTTTTCCCCGGTGGTCGCCTCGTTTTCAGAGATATTGCCCACAATCAGTACCGGTTTACGGGACAGCAGTCCCAGCTCTCTGATAAAACCCTCTTCCTCCGGATGAGCGTGATAACTTTTAGCCGATTTACCCTGCGCTAAAAGGTCTTTGAGCTCCTCCAGAATCGCCATCTGCTTTTTCAGTTTCTGATCGCCGCTGCGGGCTTTGATCTGGATTTTGTGAATCCGGTTCTCGATCGTTTCCAAATCCTTCAGCAATATTTCGGTCTCCACAATTTCGAAATCCCGTGCGGGATCGAGCTGTTCGTCAATATGAGCCACGTTGGCATTCTCAAAACAGCGTACCACATGCACCAAGGCGTCCACCGCCTGGATATGACTGAGAAACTGGTTGCCCAGCCCCTCGCCCTGGGAAGCACCTTTGACCAGCCCGGCGATGTCTACGAACTGCAGGGTGGTGGGAATGAGTTTTTCGGGTTGATAGATTTTCCGCAGGAGTTCCATGCGTTGATCGGGCACTTCGACGATTCCCACATGCGGTTCGATCGTGCAGAAGGGATAATTTTCCATCGCCGCACCGGCATGTGTCAAAGCGTTGAACAGAGTGGATTTTCCCACATTCGGCAGACCGACTATTCCGCATTTGAATCCCATTTTTATCTCCCGGTAGTGTATTGTTTCATCATTACCGGTAAAATATGAAGAATATTTCAGAGTAGGAATAATTTTTCCTGGATTACTGTTTCTGCTTGCGCCATGGCGATAAAATCTTTAAATTTGCGACCGCCTGAGCAATCAGGACTTTGAAAATGGAGCCGTAGTTTCTCGATAAATCGGGATTGAGCACCGGGCTGCTTGTCCTGCGAAGCACAGCGAAGCAGGATCACACCGGAAGTTTTTCATTGATTTTTCAAAATGGAGCCGTAGTTCAACTGGTTAGAGCACCGGCCTGTCACGCCGGAAGTTGCGGGTTCGAGTCCCGTCGGCCCCGCTTCCTTAAAAAACAATACTTTAGACGGTCTTTTTAATAGGCCGGCTTCACTTATTAGGCTGAAATCACCTTGTAAAATCCGCTCAATTTTAGTCAATTTTATTCTCGGGGAAAGCCGGTATCCACATTCGGTATCCACATGCCGGTATCCACATTGACGGGAAACGGTCTCAGGCATTGGCATAAATTCCCTCTGTAATCGACTCTAAGACGGTTTCCGGGATTGCCAGGGGTTCGGGTTCTACTGTCACGCTTGGCGGTTCTGTGACCGTCTCCGGTGCTCTGAAATCGTGATCCAGTAGGGTTAAATCAAAATTAGCGTAAATCTCCGTCGTTTTAACGCTGGAATGCCCAAGCAAAGTTTTTACTCTGTAAATGTCTCTTGTAAGAAAATACGTCCTGACAGCGAAGGTATGTCGCAAGGTGTGAAAGTGACGATTTTCACCGGAAGGGGTCTTATTAAGTTTCAACGCTCTTAGAAGGTCTAAAAACAGCTTGCTGATTGTGCCGGGAATATATTGACCGTTATCCTTTAGCCAGGAATAAAGAATCGCTGTTTCCCGGTCAACCGGAATATCCCGCTCAATGCCTTGTTTGCAGGGGTTAAAGGTTCGGATAAAGCCGTTTTTTAAGTAACTGTTCTCAAATTCCCGCAACCGAAGCCCTGTTTTCCAATGGATAAAGATTCTTGCATACAGTTCCGGGT
>DSAS01000108.1 GCA_011046365.1 Fidelibacterota bacterium | reverse complement strand
GTATCTATTCTAAGGTGAACCAGAATCCGAATCCCGGACTTCTGTATCTACCTCATTTCAAGTAACTTTCAAAGCGACATAATTTAATAAATTTAAGTAAAATGTACACCCACTATTTTGGAATATTTTAGGAAAAAACTCAAATCGCCGATTGCTGTAGTGTGACAAACTGTCTATTCCCGATTTTGGCATGATATTGGTAAAATGAAGCAACGTTAAAAATTGAACCAATGAAGGAGAACCGAAATGGCAAAAAGTACCGGTAAGACGAAGAAAACCTATCAATTTAAAGCCGAGCTAAATCAGCTATTGCATCTGATTGTGCACTCTTTATATACCCATCCCGAGGTATTTCTGAGGGAATTAATCTCCAACGCTTCCGATGCACTTAATAAAGTTCGCTTCATGCAACTGACCAACCAGGAGATATGCGATCCGCAAGCGGAATTAAAGATTAAAATTGATCTTGATGAAAAAAAGCAACTTTTTACCATAGAAGATTCCGGAATCGGAATGACCGAAGATGAATTGATTACCAATATCGGTACCGTGGCAAATTCCGGCACATTGAAATTCCTGGAAGAAATTCAGAAAAAGGGTAAAAAGCCGGAAGGCGATTTAATCGGTCAGTTTGGGGTTGGCTTTTATTCCGTCTTTATGGTCACCGATGAAGTAATTATCGAAACCCAGCATGCGAATCCCGATTCAAAAGCCTATCGCTGGATTTCCGATGGGAAAGGGACTTTCACCATCGAGGAGATTGACCGGAAAAAACGCGGTACAACGATCAGTTTCCGACTCAAGGATGAACATAAGGATTTTGCCCAGGAATACCGGGTGAAATCGGTTATTCAGAGGTACTCCAATTTTGTTGATTTCCCGATTCAGCTGGGAAAAGAAAAGATCAACAAGGTTGAAGCCCTCTGGCGCCGCCCAAAAGATGAAATCAAAGAGGATGAACTAACCGAGTTTTATAAATTTATCGCCAACGATTTTGAGGCGCCGCTGGGTCATCTGCATCTATCACTGGAGGGCACCGTCAATTTTAAAGCACTGCTTTTTATTCCACCGAAAGCGCCACTGAATCTCTTTTACGATCTTGAGAATCGCGGTTTACATCTCTATTCCAACCGGATTTTTATTCAGGATGATGCTAAAGAACTGTTGCCGGATTATCTTAAATTTGTACGTGGTGTCGTGGATACCGAAGACCTGCCGTTGAATATCTCCAGAGAGGTGACTCAGCACTCTCCGGTGATGCAAAAAATCCGCAGCATTCTGACTACCCGAATTCTCGGGCTGATGGAGGATTGGTCAAAGAATGATCCGGGCAAATATGAAAAATTGATCAAGAATTTTGGTCCGCTGTTTAAAACCGGTCTGAACAGCGATTTTGCCAATCGGGAAAAGATTCTGAAATTGTTGCGGTTCGAATCTACTGCCAAGCCGAAAGGGGAGCTGGTTTCGTTGGATGATTATGTTTCGCGAATGAAGAAGAAACAGAAGGAAATCTATTATATCACCGGTGAAAGTCGTGATGTAATTGAGAAAAATCCGAATCTGGAATATTTTCGTAAAAACGATTACGAGGTCCTGCTGCTAACTGATCCGGTGGATATTTTCATCATTCCTTCAATCAATGAATACGACAAGAAACCGCTGAAATCCATCGAAAAGGCGGATATTGACCTTGAAGAAGAGCAAAAGGGCGGCGATGGGAAACCGGAAGAGACCCTCAGTTCTGAAATGCTTGAATCGTTAATTAAAATTTTCAAAGAGACTCTCGGCGAGAAAGTTGCCGACGTCAAGGCATCCAAACGCCTGGTGAATTCACCGGTGACGTTGGTTGTCGGCAAAGACGGACTTGATCCGCAGATGGAACGGATGATGAAGTTGATGAATCAGGAGGTGACTCCGCAGAAGAAGATTTTGGAAATCAACCCGGCGCACCCTATTATTAAAAATCTAGCGCGCCGGAATATCGGCAGCAGCACTGACCCCATTCTTCGAAAAACCATCATGCAACTGTACGAATCGGCGATGCTCATCGAGGGCAATCTGGATAATCCCACCGAATATGTTCAACGTATGAACGAGCTGCTGGAAGAGGCAACAAAATAAAAATTCCATCATTCCGGTTTTCTTAATATTTTCTGAGCGATTGTTCAGCAGCAAAGCCGCTTAGCTTTTTACATTTGCAACAATACAAAAAAATATTAGTTTAAGTCAGGAATGATGAAGCACAAAACCGGGATATTCTGATGTTTGTTGACTGGACCAAGGTCAATGTAAAATCCGGCAATGGTGGCAGCGGTTGCGTTGCTTTCCGACGGGAGAAGCATGTTCCGAAAGGAGGTCCCAGCGGTGGTGACGGCGGGAAGGGCGGCGACATTATCTTTGAGGTGGACTCTAATCTTTTCACGCTTCAGGATATCAAGTATCGCAAATCCTATAAAGCGCCAAACGGTGGTCCGGGACAGGGCAGTCGGAAAACCGGTCAGGACGGACAGTCGCTTATTATCAAAGTCCCGCCGGGAACGGTTGTAATTGACGAAGCGACCCATGAGGTGGTTGCCGACCTGACGGAGACCGGTTCCAGAACCCTGATTGCCGAAGGTGGTAAAGGAGGAAAAGGGAATGCCAGTTTCGCCAGGGCGACGAACCGGACGCCCCGTTTCAGTCAGGCGGGTCAGCCGGGTGTAGAAAAGAGACTAATTATCGAATTAAAGGTCATTTCCGACGTCGGTCTGGTAGGTTTTCCCAATGCCGGAAAATCCACGCTGATTTCGAAAATCAGCGCCGCCACGCCGAAAATCGCCGACTATCCTTTTACGACATTGACACCACATCTCGGAATTGTCAAATACGGTAATTATCGCAGCTTCATCATGGCTGACATTCCAGGTTTGATAAAAGGTGCTCATGCAGGCAAAGGTTTGGGATATCGCTTTTTACGTCATCTGGAGCGAACAAGACTTCTGATCTTTCTGATTGATATCAGCAGCGACGATATTGTGGGGCAGTATCACACATTAAACGCAGAACTTGATCGGTATAGTCCGGTATTTCGCGGGAAACCGCGTCTGTTGGTGTTGTCAAAAGGCGATTTGACGGATCAAGTTCCGGGAATTGACCTGCCCGGAATAAATATCCTGACAATTTCAGCTGTTAACGGTGGCGGTTTGGAAGACCTGATTCAGCGCATTGTGCAAATACTGGAAAGCGATGTCTGATATAGCAAAAATCCTAAAGTTGATCGGCGTTCCCGGTTTGGGTCCCCGGCGAATTCTGAATCTGGTACGCTATTTCAAGGAGATTGACAATATTTTCGATGCCAGGCTATCGGACCTCTGTCAGGTGCCTGGAATTGACTTGAATCTCGCCAAGATTATACGCAGTTCTGATACCGATGAGTTTGTTGACAACCAGCTGCTTCTGTTGAGTAAGAATCCATTTAAAGTGATCTCAATTTTTAATGAAAACTATCCTGAGCGTCTCAAGAATATTTACGACCCGCCGATTCTGATTTACTATTTGGGCGAGTTTGATCAGAGAGATTACGATGCCATCGCCGTTGTCGGTACCCGCACGCCAAGCAGCTACGGAAAATCCATAACCGATTATCTCGTTAAAGGGCTGATTGAGCAGCGGATTACGATTGTCAGTGGTTTTGCCCGGGGGATTGATACCATTGCCCACAGTGTCGCAGCGCAGGTGGGTGGTCGTACTATTGCCGTTTTAGGGAACGGGATTGATCGGGTCTATCCACCGGAAAACCGCGATTTGAAGAATCTTATTTTGCAAAATGGGCTTTACTGCACGGAATTTCCCATCGGTACAAAACCCGATGCCGTCAATTTTCCGCGAAGGAATCGCATTATCTCCGGTTTGAGTATCGGGGTGATAGTGATTGAAGCCGGCGAAAAGAGCGGTGCCATCATAACGGCTTATTATGCGATTGATCAGAATCGCGATGTATTTGCCATTCCAGGCAGAATCGGTGACAAAAAGAGTGTCGGCACCAACCGTCTCATTCAGAAGGGGGCGAAGCTGGTTTTAGATGTGGATGATATCCTGCTGGAAATCGAATCAATGCGCAGATATCATACAAAACCGGTTCAGATGGACATTGACTTTAAACTCGATGGTAATGAAAAACTGGTCTACGAACAGCTGTCGAATGAAGCGATCAATATTGATGAGCTGGCTGAATCCATTCACAAGTCACCCTTTGAAATTCTGCCTATATTGTTAAACCTCGAGCTGAAAGGGTGTGTCCGGCAACTCGCCGGGAAAATGTTTATCCGGGTATAAATGCGTATAATTTCAAGATTGCCAATTATATTTTTACTGCCGCTATTCTGTTTTTCACAGAATAACGAAGGTCTGCCGGTGAGAATCTATGAACTGGGGGATTGGATTACCTATAAGAACTGTAATCACATCACCAGTTTTACGGAAGCCAACGAGTTCATCTACTTCGGAACCAGTGGCGGAATCGTACCTTATCATCGCTATCAGCGTTATTGGGGCGAGCCCCATACTGTCAGTACTGGTTTAGCCGATGATTATATTTCCGCAGTCTATTACGATCATGCGACCGGTTTTCTCTGGGCGGCGCACCGGGCGGGTGTCAGCTTTTTAAATCCCACGGCTGAAAAATGGGAAAATTCCAATCGGACTTCCTTGTCCC
>DSAS01000061.1 GCA_011046365.1 Fidelibacterota bacterium | reverse complement strand
GTATTCATGAAAACCATCTGAAAGTTGAAATCACTCCTGCTTCGAATTCTCAATAATTCCTCTCAATCGCTCGATTTCATCGCGCAGCTCCTTCATGCGCAGCTCCCGTTCAACGGTGGCGTCGTGAAACCGCTCCAGTTCCGCCACCCGCTGCTGCAACTCCCGGGTTTTCGCCGCCACTTCTGTTTCCAGATTGTCCCTCAGCTGACCGATCTTCTCCTGCGCCTCTTTAAAATCGCTAATATCGCTGATGATGCCCTCCAGTGTAAGCAGCTCGCCATCAGCCGAAAAGACGCCCCGACCGCGTTCCCAGACCCATTTCGGGGAACCCTCCTTGGTGATAATGCGATATTCCAGCACATAGGGCTCCCCCTTTGCCACTGCTTTCTGAATAACATTCCAGACCATATCCCGATCGTCGGGATGAATGATGTCATTATATGCCAGCTCACGGTTATTGGTCAATTCCTCAGGCGAGTAGCCGGTCAGCGGCAAAGCGCCCTCGCTGACGAATTTCATCGTCCAGTTTTTGTCATTCAGGCAGGAATAGACCATTCCCTGGAGGTTATCCATCAATGTCTTCAGCTTTCGTCTGCTCTCTTTCAGCGCCTGCTCCGCCTGTCTGCGGTCGGTGATGTCAACAGCCATTTCGAATCTCACATCGCGTCCATCAGACCATTTTATGATGCGGTCAAACAGAAGGTAGTCTCGTTTTAAAATGGGATTATAATACTCCCAACGATAGACTTCTTCCGGATTTTGTAAAATTGCCTGATTGGTGCAAAATTTACAGGGAGCATTTAAACCCTGAAACTGCTCGTAACATATTTTCCCCAAAGGATCGCTGCCGAGCAAACTTTTCAGGAAATTATTAACATAAAGCACTTCATGAGTTTCAGGATCCGCAATATAAATTGCTTCTTCAATGCCATTAAATACTGAAAGAAGTTGCCGTTTCTCGTCTTGTAGAAGTTTTTCCGCTTTTTTCTTGTCGCTGATATCCTGAAAAGAACCCTCAACGCGGATTATTTCACCTTTTTCATCTTTCACCGCTCTGCCGATCGTGCGCACCCAGACGCGTTTTCCTTTTGAGGTGATGATCTCCATTTCTTCATCGTAGGGGATGCCTTTTTCAGCACAGGTGGTAAAAACCTCTGTGATCTTGTCCCTCCACTCGGGTGCATAAAAATTGATGCCTTCTTCTACTTTGGGTGCAAAGCCGTGGGGCACTTCGTGAATATCCGCAACCGCATCCGACCAGGTACAGGTGTTAGTGCGTAGATCAACATCCCAGCCCCCGAACCGGGCGGTTTTACCGGCGATCTGCAGAAGAGAATATTGTTTTTTCAATTCATCTTCTGCTTTTTTCCTTGCGGTAATATCTTGAAAAATTCCTTTTAGTTTGACCACTTTGCCATCCGCTATCTCCGGTTCACAAACCGTCCGCGTCCAAAGTTTTTTACCCTTTCCGGTAACAAAGCGAAGTTCAAAATCGTATGGTTCTCCCCTTTCCAAGGCACACTCAATGGCTTTGGTCAATTTGCCACGATCTTTGGGATGAAAAAAGTTGATGGCTTCCTCCAGGGAGGGTTCATAGTCCAACGGTACTTCGTGTATACGATACGTCTCTTCCGTCCAACTTACCTTTTTGGTTTGCACATCGAGTACCCAACCACCAACCTTGGCAATATTCCCTGTTACCTTAAGCAGAGCTTCACTCTTTTTTAACGCTTCTTCCGCTTTTTTTCGTTCGGTGATGTCGCGGCAGATGCTCAAAATCGCCTTTTCGCCTTTATACATCACTTGACTGGAATTAATCTCCACGGGGATAATGCGACCATCCTTTGCGCGGTGCTGCGTTTCAAAAACCTGACGTCGGTCTGTCTTCATTCCATCAATTAACCGCCCGATGTCAGCCGCGCTCATGTGGGGATCAATATCGGTGGGTCCCATGTTCGCCAGCTCTGCCCGGGAATAGCCCAGAGTTCTGACTGCCGCCTCGTTCACCTCGATAAATTTACCCTGAAAACTGATGACAAAGGCGGTATCGTTCATCCCGTTGATAAGCTGCTGGTACTCCATCTGCGCCTGTTTCTGGGCGGTAATGTCACGAATCGTCGCAAAGGTCGCCGGCTTGCCTCTATAATCAATGATCTCATAACTGACCTGCACATTAATTACAGAGTGGTCTTTGCGGTAAAAGGTGGTCTCATAAAAATGCGGAAGCAGCTGCCCGGCTTCACGCTGCGCCCGACGGTCATCCAGATCCCTGAGCGCCTCTTCAGTAAAAATCTGGTTGAAGGGAATATTGTGAATTTCAGCGGGAGTATAACCAAGTATTTCGGCAAAGCGGGCATTGCAGAAGATAATCCGGTCGTCCTGGCAGATTTCGATACCGTCATGCGATTTCTCGACAATCAGGCGGTATCTTTCCTCGCTCTCCTCCAATGCTCTCCGAGCGGCACGTTCGGCGGTCTGATCGCGGAAGACCAGCACTACGCCAATGATGTTACCTTCCTCATCCCGAATGGGGGCGCCGCTGTCGGCGATCGGGACCTCGCGCCCATCTTTGGCAATCAACAACGTGTGATTGGCTAGTCCCACCACCAGCCCCTCTTTTAACACCCGTTCCACCGGACTCGCGGCGCTCTGGCGCGTATCCTCATTGATAATCTTGAATACCCGGCGCAGCGGCTTGCCCACCACCTGTCTTTCCCGCCAACCGGTCAGCTCCTCGGCTACCGGATTGAAGTATTTGATCTTGCCCCGAATGTCCGTCGTAATAACGGCGTCACCGATGCTGTGGAGAGTGGTGCGGAACTCCTGCTGCGACCGGTAGAGCTGCCGATAAACATCACGCTGTTTTAAGTAGTAGAGCAAGCCCAATCCTACGGCGACAAACAGAACCAGTAAAAAGACGAACAGAACCATATAAAAGGCTTTTGATCTCAACTCGGCAAACAGCTCACTCCGATCAATTTTGGCAACCATGAACCAGGGCGTCCCGGAAATCGGTCGAACGTCCGCCAATACTTTCACAACACGGTAATCAAGTCCGCTCCAGATACCGCGATAACCCCGCACCGCCTGAACAGCAGGTACATCTGTTTCGGTCAGGGCAATTTGAAGATTCAGCGCCGTATCCCTGAGATGCCGCAATTCATTCACAAAGAGGACACTATCGCCCGCCTGGCGCACAATCAGCGTTTCGGCGCTTTTACTGGGCACCGGCCAGGACCTTACGATTGGAAATAAAAACTGCTCGGGATCCAATTTGAAAACAAGTACCACGCTGGAGTTATCACCATCCTTTAACGGTCGGATAATATCCAGCCGAATTTTCTGGTACACCGAGCAACGATAAAAATCGGTGACGATCAGTGAATCGGCGGCTATCGCCCGCCGGATATTGTGAATCAGGTCGGAATCCAGTTGCGTGATTTCGGGGTCGAGAGACAGCAACAAGCGCCCTTCCGTCGTCGTCAGCAGGACATCCGTATAGTCGTTCACATCCCGAATTGCGGTTAAATACCGCAGCAGCCATTGCCGGTTGACGGATGAAGGATCCGCCAGCCATTTTTGTACGTATTCCAGCAGGAAAAAGTCATTCGCAATAATCTCCGCATCGTGGATTTCGTCCTTATACCAGGCGGAAATCTGGTTGGCTTTCAGATGGGCGACGGATTGTAGGAAATGCTCCCGGGTCCGGTGAATCGTCCGGTGTTCATGCCGATAGTTGAAGAATCCGGTGATGACAATCAGAATGCTCAGCAGAATGGTGACCGCACGAACATTGGTTTTTTTCGTAAAAAAAGATTGCAGCTGATGCGGCATTACTCACCTCATTATCGTTATTGACGATGCTCATGATTTTTCGGATTTTTCTGCGCATACTCCGGGTAGAGTTTGCGCATACAGTCGGGGCAGACGCCGTGACTGAATCTGGCTTGCGGGTTATTAACCAGGTAATGCTCTACCGGATGCCAGTGTCCCTCCTCGTCGCGGATGCTTTTACAGTTGGAACAGATCGGCACCAGCCCCCGCAGCGCCTGCAACTCCACCAGATAGTCACTTAACCGCTTATTTTTATCACCCAGAACCTGATTCATATAGAGTAGTTCCAGCTCCGCCTGAACCAGGTCCCGGAATTTCAGCATCAGTTCAATTACTGTATCTGAATAGGCGTTCTCCTTCCGGTCCAGAAGACAGATCGTTCCAAAGGGTTTTTGATTCGGCAGCATGATCGGAAAACCTAAATAGGAAATCATATTCAGTTTGATATCGGGATTGTTTTGCCACTCTGCAGCGCGTAAGGCGTTGGGAACCAGCAACCGTTTTTGCGTTTTAATCACCCTTTCACAATAGAGCCCGGAGTTTTTAAAATGTTCTTTGTCGCCGGGATGATAGGGATTTCCGGGACTCTCACTGGATACAAATACCTCAATGCTGTCGTCCACCAGCCGCATGATCAGCGCCGCCGGGACACCGATGATTTTTGCCAGGATATCCACAATCCGCTGCCAGTTATCCAAAGTATATTCCGGCACGACGAATTGAATTTCAGAGTGGTTCATTTTTCCCTCGATTATTTTTCATTATACATATTTTCAGTTTCAAATTCAATGCTTAACTCCACGATCCACCATAGAAACCGTTGGAACCGGGTTTGCTGTGATATGACCCACAATTATCTCAAGCATTCAGTAAATGTCATATTGGCGACAAACCGGTCCATAAATCCGGCATCGGTTGCC
>DSAS01000003.1 GCA_011046365.1 Fidelibacterota bacterium | reverse complement strand
CTTTGCCATAGCCGAAGCCATTAAAAAGGGTTTTTCCATAACGAAAATTTATGAATTGACCCACATTGACCGCTGGTTTATTTATAAAATTCAAAATATTGTCCGGATCGAAAAGCAACTGGCGCAGACCGGGCAGCGGATCCCCGCTGATTTACTTAAAACTGCCAAAAAAGCGGGTTTCTCCGATGAACAAATTGCGGTAATCACCCAACAAAACCCGGCTGATATTGCTAAACTGCGCGAGGAGTATCAACTATTTCCGAAAATTCGCCAAATTGATACCCTGGCAGCGGAATATCCGGCGAAGACCAATTATCTTTATCTGACCTATCACGCCGACAAGCACGATCTGGACAGTTTCGACTCGAATGCCGTCATTATTCTGGGTTCGGGTGCCTATCGTATCGGCAGCTCGGTGGAATTTGACTGGAGCTGCGTCAATACCGGCAAGACGCTGCGGAAACTGGGTTATGCCACAGTAATGGTGAATTACAATCCCGAGACCGTCAGCACCGA
Organism: Fidelibacterota bacterium; assembly: GCA_011046365.1. GTDB lineage: Bacteria > Fidelibacterota > UBA2242 > UBA2242 > UBA2242 > B118-G9. Next base: position 4,372 of record DSAS01000003.1, on the reverse strand, counting down.
TTATGACGAGGTGGACTATCTTATTTTTGATGAAATCAGTCGCGAATCGGTCACCGAAATCTATCGCATGTTCAATCCCATCGGTGTGATCGTCTCTGTCGGCGGGCAGATTCCCAACAACCTGGCTCTGAAACTACACAAACAGGGTATCCGGATTCTGGGGACCGCACCGGAAAGTATTGACCGGGCGGAAAACCGCCGGCATTTTTCCGGTCTGCTGGATCAGCTAGGCGTTGATCAGCCGCTTTGGAAAGAGCTGACCTCGGTGGAGGAAGCCCGGCAATTCGCCCTGGAACACCAGTATCCGGTTCTGATTCGCCCTTCCTATGTGCTCAGCGGCGCCGCCATGGCGGTGGCGTCCAATGACGAAGAGCTGGAAACCTATCTGAAAAAAGCCGTAACACTGTCGCCGGAATATCCCACGGTGATCAGTAAATTCCTGGAAAATGCCAAAGAGATCGAGGTTGATGCTGTCGCCCAAAACGGCGAAATCATCGCATATGCCATTTCTGAGCACGTGGAAAATGCCGGTGTGCATTCGGGTGATGCGACCCTGGTGTTTCCACCGCAGCGAACCTATCTGGAAACGATCCGCCAGGTGCGCGCAATTTCCAAAAAGATCGCCAAAGCGCTGAATATCAATGGACCATTCAATATTCAATTTATCGCTAAAAACAACCAGGTCAAGGTTATCGAATGCAATCTGCGGGCGTCCCGGAGCTTTCCCTTTATTTCCAAAGTTCTGAAGAAGAATTTTATTGATATGGCTACGCGGGTGATCATGCGGGTTCCGGTGCAGAAGTGGTCGAGTTCCTCTTTTGAACTGGATTATGTCGGCATCAAGGCACCGCAGTTTTCCTTTACGCGGTTGCAGGGCGCCGATCCGACGCTAGGCGTGGAGATGGCTTCCACCGGTGAAGTTGCCTGCCTGGGTGAAAATTTTGAAGAGGCGTTTTTAAAAGCGCTATTGTCGGTGGGTTACAAACTGCCGTTTAAAAGTGTACTGCTCTCCACCGGACCAATCGCCTCGAAAGCCGAGTTGCTGGACGGAGTGCGGTTCCTCAGCCGATCCGGTATTCAGCTTTATGCCACCGAAGGCACCGCGGGATTTCTGAAAATCAACCAAATACCGGTACAAACACTCCACTGGCCGCTGGATAAAAAGTCGCCTAACTGTGTGGAATATATTCGCGATGGGAAAATTGATCTGGTCATCAATATTCCTAAAAATTACCAGAATGAGGAGCTGACCAACGGATACCTGATCCGGCGGGCGGCGGTGGATTATAACGTTATGCTGATTACCAACCGGCAGATTGCCATGCGCTTTATCGAGTCCATCATACACGGTACTCACGAGCGCCTGGAAGTCCGCAGCTGGCAGGAATACTGCTGAGAGTATAATAAGCCTTCGGAAGATTTCACGCGGAATTTTTAATGGGAGTGGGGTTTTCTTGGAAATCTTCCGAAGGTTATGTGTAAACCTGCCGGAAATTTCGGAGAACTACTCTGTTTTTTCGCTGTCGAGTTTAAACAAGATCGGAATGGAGATAAAGACACCCACCGGTTTATCTTCTCGTATAGCCGGTTTGAATTTAGTCTTCATTATAGCGTCAATCGCCGCTTTCTCCAGACCTTCAAAACCGGACGATATTAAGATAGTCGTCTTATCCGAAACATTACCATTTTCATCAATAAATGCCTGAACGACAACCGTGCCTTCGTGTCCGGCATCCTGATCGAATTGCGGATAAATCACATTCTGTTGAATGGCTTTGAATCCGCCAACCGGCTCCGGCGGCGAATCGTAGGGTACGAATTTCACTTTAGCAGTGTCAGGAGTTACTACCAATTCCGATTGTTTCGAAAGTGTCGGTGAAGTTGTTTGATTCTGCTCGGTTTCATTGACACAGGCGGTTATCAAGACAAATAGTCCGATTAAAAGAATGATTGATTTTTGAGCGGGTCCGAGTTTCATCTTGATCTCCTTTCCATGATTTGATAAATACTCAAACCGCCGGATAATGGTTTTCTTCGAGAAGAAAAGACCGTTGGCAATCAAGGGTAGCCGGCGATGAACCAGAAAACTCTGCAGGTTGTCTATCAGTGTACGACCGTAACTAGCTGGATTTTCATCCAGTATTTGAATTGCTGCATCGTCGCAGATTTTTTCCCGCTGGAGATTGATCTGGTGGTTGGCTAACCAGACCAGCGGATGAAAAAAGTAGAGGATATTCAGCACATTCTGAAAACTGATAGCAAGAATATCGTTCCGTCGGATATGAGCCAGCTCGTGGCAGAGGACATGATTCAGCTGGTGATTGTTCCAACTAAGCGCTGATTCCGGCAGGTAAATAACCGGTTTGCGGAAGCCCTTTGTGAACGGTGCCGGGACGTTAGTTGAGATGCGCAGGGCAACCGGTTTGCGGATGCCGTTTTGTTGCCGTAATCGTTCAAAATTCGCCGGAGTTTTAAACGTTGCTGAATGATTCAATGAGGAATAAAACAGACGTTCGTTGCGAAAATAAATAAAAACCATCGTAAATATTCCGGCTACCCAGAATAAGAAAAGCATAGATGGTATTGAAATTAAAACAGATGAATTTGCCGATGGAGTGCCGAGTGCGGTGATTGTCTCGAATCGGAAAGCATTCATCGGGATCGCCGGAACCACCGGCTGACGCAGAAAGGGCAGTCTGATAACCGGAAGGAGGACCGCTTTATATAGAAAAAGTGACCAAACGGAGTAGAGAAAAACGGCTGATTTTTTCCAGAACAGGATATTTATACTATAGAGAAGCACAAATAAGATTGCCAGATGGAATGACTGCTGCGTCATAATATTAAGCCAGCACTCGCCGATCAGGTTTAGTTGTTGAATGAACTCAGCCATTTTCCTGCTCCTTGGTTTCGATTAAGCGCTTGATTTCTTCCAGGTCATGTTCATTAAAATGCTGGGTGTCAAATAAAAATGCCGCCAATTTTGACACCGAGCCGTCAAAAGCCCGCTTCACGAAATGAGTGGTTTCACGCTTCAGGGTATCGGTCTCTTTGACCCGGGCAGTATAAAAATTAACCAGTCCGATTTTTTCTTTCGAAAGGTATTTTTTTTCGACAAGACGTTCCATATATGTCTGAATCGTGGTGTAGGCTTTTGAATGAGCCGGGTGGAGCGCCTCGTGAATATCCCGGACGCTGCAGCGTCCCTTTTTCCAGACCAGTTTCATGATTTCCCATTCGAGTTTTGTGAGGGTTTCGACTTTTGGCATAATGTTCTCCGGTGATTGTCGTTGAACTACTACAACAGTAGTAATATACGGGGTATAGTAGTAGATGTCAAGTAAAAATTTGGAAATTATAAAGTCAACCTTCAGAAGGTTTCCCGATGAATTTTTTAATAGGAATGGGGTTTTATTAGAAACCTTCCAAAGGTTTTCGTGTCATTGATTTGCCGTCACTGCTGAAAATCGAAAGGCTTAATAATGACCTTGATGGTGTCTTTCAGAAGCTCCTGAAAAGCAGCGGCGTCGGAGATTTTGCCTTCGAAAAGACCATAGTGAATCGGAATAGCGATTTTCGCCTTCACGTCCAGGGCTGAGTTCGCCGCCTCATAGACACTATTCATGGTATATTTTTGTCCCAGCGGCAGCAGGGCAATGTCACATTCGAACTGCTGCATTTCGGGAATGCGCTCCGTATCACCGGCATGATAAACTTTAACTCCGTCAATGGTTAGAACATAGCCAAGGTAGTTTTTACTTTTTGGATGAAAATTAGATTTTTTAATGTTATATGCCGGAACTGCTAAAACTTTAATACCTTCAACATTTGTTGAGTCCCATGGATTCAGGAATCGAGTATCAGCAATGCTCAATTCCATTATTTTATCCCTGCCTGATACTGGTGCCACAATAATCGTCTTATCGGTTATTATTTTTGAAATACTGACCGGGTCCAGGTGGTCTTTGTGATCGTGAGTGATGAAAATGATATCCGCCTGTTCCTTTTCCGTGATGCGGAAAGGATCAATGTAAAGTGTCGTCTGATCCGTTGTTATTTTAACCGCAGACTGTCCCAACCACTGAATATTTTTTGCCAGGGAATCAATTTTTGCCGCAGCTGGCGTTTGAGCGGTCAGCGGACTGAGCAAAAGGATCGCTATCCAAGTACCGAGAACCGCTGCTTTTTTCATAATCTGCATCACAATAAACAATATAGTGAGTTTTGACATTATCTGCCAGCTGGATAACCTACTCAAATTCCGATATAGAGAATAATGTTTTCTTAAATGCCCTTGAAAAGGCTCAAATTTTATAAAAATCACCCCGTCAATTAATTTACACGCTTCATTTCAATCAGGTCATAGTCAATT
>DSAS01000054.1 GCA_011046365.1 Fidelibacterota bacterium | reverse complement strand
CTATTTAAAAGAGGGCAGTAACGCGATCACTCTTGATGCAAAATCTGCCAAGGGAGACACCCAATCGCTGGCGCTGAATCTGACTCTGGATCGGGAAGCGCCGGAAATTGAAATTGATGATATTCCTTCTTTTACCGGAGCGGCAAATTTCGAAATCAGCGGAACTCTGAGTGAAGAATGCCATGTATTTTTAAATAAGCAAGAAATTCCAGTCAGTGATCGGAAATTTAGCGCCAATTTGACACTGGTGGAGGGTGACAATTACCTGCAACTGGTGGCGGAAGATTTGGCAGGTAACCAATCCACAATCCAGATTGAAATTTTTCGGGATACCGAGAAACCGAAAATTCTGCAAGCGACCCTTACGCCGCAACAAGTGAAAGGCGGAGAATTGATTCAAATCAATATCGCCGCTCGCGATGATGGTGTCGGTCTCGCCCGGAACGGGAAATACAACCTCGGAATCAGCGGCGGCAATCAAAGTTTCTCGGGAATCTTAAGCCTGAGCTCGGGTGGGAATTATGTCGGAACGCTGATGATTCCGCCGGGAATTAAGGGAAAACTGGTTATTAACGAACTCGTGATCCAGGATTATCTGGGGAATCAGGCAGATTATCCATAAGGCTCCGGGTTGGAGGGGGATTTTTCTTGAACTTCCGTAAAATATTTAGATCATCACTTCTGAAAAAATTCTTAATTGCCTTTTTCATAGTGACTATGGTGCCGCTCATTATTGCGGAATATTTCACCATGAAAAAGGCGGAAGATGAGCTGAAATCGGTCCTCAACGAAGAGTATTATCTGATTGTTGATCAACTTCGACGGGTTGTAGATGAGGTTTATATCGGGAACTGGCTGTCTAACCTGAAATCTACGGCTGAATTCATCCGGAACGATCCCTACCTGTCAATGGAGCTGATCAATACGCTTCTTAATTCCAAACTTCACCAGATTGACGATATGCTTATTCTGACTCTGAAACTCTCGGATTCCGGTGAACAGCTCTCCACGATGAAGAACGAAGATGTGGTGGCACTTTATCATCAGGATCCTGAGAAAGTAGCCGAATTGATTCAGTTTGCCGGAACCATGGACGAGGAAGACTTTATTATCCGCACGCCGATACTGCTGCCCAATAGTGAGCAGTCATATTTACCCATTGAGGTGCCGATTGAGTGGGATGACGGGCAGCGTGCGGTTCTGCGGGGAGTATTTAATTTGAACTCTATTCTGAATTTTTTATCCACCGAAATTACCATCGGTGCGCGGGAACTCTACATTGTCAACGAAGACGCAACGGTGGTCTTCAGCAATAATACCAAATTTTCGTCGGGGGATACGCTACTTTATCCGATTATGTCAATGGTGAAAAGCGGATTAAGCGGTGCCGCCCGGATTTCCAGGATTGAGCCTTTTACTTATCAGGATGTGGGCTTCCTCAGTAATTTTGCCGTTTCTCAGTATGTCAAATGGGGCATCATTGTCGCCGATGAATCCAGTCGCGCCTATGCAATGGTTGAGCAGGCTAAACGGGATATCGTCAAGTGGGTTGCCCTGACTATTGCGCTGTGCGTGGTCTTTTCCATCATCTTTGCGCGCTACTTTTCCAATGCTATACGATATATGACAGGGATCGCCAAAAAAATCGGCGGCGGGCAATTTGATGTGAAGGTCAATGTAAAATCAAAGGATGAGCTGGGTCAGTTGGGTGAATCACTACAGGAGATGGCGATCAGTTTAGGCGAAGCAGTCAAGGTCAAGGAGGAGCTGTTTGCAATCCAGGCAGAGGTCAAGATTGCCAGTCGGATTCAGCAATCCATTTTACCAGTCGGTGGACCCAATCTGGAGGGACTTGGCTTCGGGGCGCGTTATATACCCATGGAGGGCGTTGCCGGTGATTTTTATGATTTCCATGTCATTGACGAAAAAAGTGTGGGCGTGCTGGTTGCTGATGTTTCGGGACACGGCATTCCGGCGGCTATGATCAGCACCATGGTCAAAGTCACCTTTTCCCAACAGGGCAGCATCGGCAGTGATGCATCAAAAGTGCTCAATGAGATGAACCGCCTGTTAACCGGCAAGATGGAGGATCAGTTTTTAACCGCCATGTATCTGTACGTTGATTTAGCGAAGAAGAAACTGCTTACCGCCGATGCCGGTCACTGTCCACTATATATCTGGCGACGGAAAGAGCGAGAGATGCTGCGGGTGAAGCCGAAAGGGATGATCATCGGTTTCATGCCCGATATCAATTGCCCGACGGTGGAGACGCAGCTCAAAGAGGGCGACCGGCTGGTCATGTACACGGACGGCATTGTGGAAGCCGCCAATCCAAAAGGTGATCTGTTTGGCGATCAGCGCTTGATTGATTTAATTAAAGATCACCAGAATACGGAACCGGAGGCATTTATTGATCTGGTAGTGACAAAATTAAAAAACTGGGTTGGTGATCATAAAAAGACCTTTGATGATGATTTGACCATGGTGGTGATGGATATTAAAGAGGAGTAAATCCAGAAATTTTCAATATTTGAATCCAAAATAACAGGTAACTAATATGAAAATTCTCAAAATTCTATTAGTGGGATTGATTCCGCTGCTAGTTAATGCCCAGATCATAGATCAGAATTTTTTAATCACCTCCGGTATTGAGGCTGGTCTTGATAAGGGAGACAGTCTCTACCGGACGGTTATCAATGTGGATATCCCCACCGCCTATCCCGGCAAGGTCCATTTCCGTGTTTTTGACGCTGACTTGGGCGATACCTACGATAATCCCGGTCGGGATTCCCGGACCCGCTACCTGGTGTTTGGACAAAACGGGATATCTGAAAACATTTTTTCGATAAAAGATTCCATTGATGTCAGAGCGGCGCTGGTAAATTTGAGTCTCGGTCAGGACCCTTATTACGATAACCGCTGGCGTACGATCGGCAGTTTTCGTACAAACGAGGGACTGGTCAAAGGGGATCGAGCCCGATTTCGGGTCGTCGTAGACGGGATCAGCGGTTCCGGTCGCAATCGCTATCAGTTATTTATATCAGCGGACGACAAGCGCAACGAAGTAATCGAAGGCGCCGTTGTAACCTCACCGGCAATGTGTCTGCGCATGGCAACAAATCCCACCATGACTACCCAGATTACCTTTTCAATCCCGACCGGTTGCGACACGATCGTTGTCAATAATTTTGACGGGGACATGAACCGCAGTCCCAATAAAATCAGCTTTGAAACCAATTTTCGGAATAATATAGCGATTAAAGGTTCGGGTGACGGAGAACTCGTTGTTACGACCGTGGCGGTGCTAAAGGAGGAACAGGGGCGCAAAGCCGCTCTCGCGATTGAGGGCAATATCGCCACCAATAATATTCAGTTTTGGATCACTGATAAAACCGGGAGGATCCTGGAGCTGGATTACCCGCCGCAACTGGCGCGCCGTAATTCCCTGCCGATCCCGAAATTTAAGGTCATACCGCTGGCAAGTTGCAACACAGTGATTCTTGACGCTACCGAGTCTTCCGATCCCGATGGTGATGAACTGACTTTTAAGTGGTACTTTGAAGGCGGTGAATCGGAGGAAGGTATCCGAATTGCCCATGATTTCAAACAGCCCGGCAAACATCCGGTGAAGCTGCTGGTTATTGATAATTCCATCTACATCGCCAATACTTCCCGCATAACCCAGACCGTGGTTATCAATGAGCCGCCGAAAGCCGTGATCGAAGGCGTTGAAAAGGCGGCACCCTATCAATCGGTCTATTTTGATGCCCATAAATCTTATGACACCGACGGAAATATTATCGCTTATCAGTGGAACATGGGTGACGGGACTGTCAAATCCGGCGTCCGGGTCAGTCATAAATACACGCGTCCGGGAAATTATAAAGTAGCTCTTACGGTGGAAGATGATGGTACAACCCTGTGCACCAAAGGGAAGGCGACCGCGGCAATCTGGATCAATCGCGCACCTCAAGCCCGTTTAAATCTGGCAAAAAACCTGATTGCTGTAGAAGAATCGGTTTCTATGGATGCCGACGGATCCATAGACAGCGATGGCGAAATCATTCACTACCACTGGAATTTTGGTGATGGCAGCGAGGCGGAAGGAATCAGAAACAGTCATCGGTATAAACAACCCGGTAAATATACAGTGCAGTTAACAGTCCGCGATGATTCCGAACTAGCCAATGCCGAAGCCTACCTGCAGGAAATTATCACGGTCAATGCTCCACCGGTTGCGAAAGCAGAATTCCCAAAAGTCGTGGCTGCCAATGAACTGGTGATAATGGATGCTGCCAAGTCGGTTGATCCCGACGGTCAAATATCGGAATATCGCTGGACTTTGGGCGATGGTTCGATTAAAGCCGGTTCGAAAATACGCCACCGGTATGCTCAACCCGGTACCTATCCGATCAAATTAACAGTGCTTGACAACACCTCAACATTGAATAATTCGGACGTGGTGACATATTCCATTCGGGTCAATAATCCGCCGGTACCCGATGCCGGCGGTGATCGTTTGGTAAATGAAAGTGTTATAGAGTTTGATGCCACCGGTTCCAGGGACAGTGATGATGAAATAATCGAATACAGCTGGAATTTTGGCGACGGTCAGACCGGCACAGGAGAGAAAATATCCCATGTTTATGCCTCGCCCGGGACTTACAATGTTACTCTGACGGTTAAGGATGCCTCAGGAACAAAAACCGCTATTCAATCGGAAACCGTTACTATCACCGTCAACAGTCCACCGGTTGCCGATGCCGGACGGGAACAAATTGCGGCAATCGGTGAAAAAGTACGTTTTAAAGGTGGATTTTCTAACGACTCCGACGGAAAAATCGTTACCTATCGGTGGACAGTTGATGAAGGAGTCGTTCTTGAAGGAAAAAATGTCACCCATGTGTACGAGCGACCGGGAATATACCAGGTCCAATTATTGGTG
>DSAS01000113.1 GCA_011046365.1 Fidelibacterota bacterium | reverse complement strand
TATCACTATGCCGGTAATTATCATGTCACCTGGCATGCGGATGGACTATCGTCGGGAATCTATATCATTCATTTAATATCCAACCGAAATTCTGTTCAGCGCAAATGCGTCCTTTTAAAATAATCCTAAAAACATAATCCGTTGAATAGACTGTTCCTCATCATCGTCTTATTGTCGTCATTGTTGTCAGCCATTCAAATAACTTTGAACAATGCAATTAATATCACCGGAGATGTCAGATCCATAGATAACGATTATTTATATCTTAAAAACGGTGATAATTTATTTATTATTGATCGGGAAATAATCGCAACTATAGACGGTGAAGATGCCGAACCAACTTTATCAGAGTTATCAGGAAAAAAATATCCACGAATCAAATATAACTCCTTTTCAAACACCATCGAAATTGATCAGCGTAATCAATACAATACAAAACTGTATTCGGAAATCAGAAAATATTTCCCAGACATCAATCCGGAAGAAGTTCCTTTTGAACCGCCTCCGAATCCTGCGATAAATATTCATAATTATGTAGTCTTCAAACCGATGCGTCTGATTTTTTGTAAATGGACAGATGTCAGTTATTGCTATCGTTTTATCAAGCCACAACTGGAATGGCGCATTTCGTTCGCTCACCTGCCGGAGTTTGAAGCGGGTGTATTATCCGGCTTGTTGATTATGGGAACATCGGATTTGTATTCCTTGACCACAAGTCTCAGGCGCTACCTGAAACCTTCCTGCAGCGGCTTTTTTGGCGGAGTCGGCTACAGCACTGCAAGAGTCACTGTTAACGAAGCTTCCATCCTCTTTGATCTGGTCAAAACCGGCGCCAATATCAAATACTACCTCAACGGTGCCATTTTTGAATTCGGTCTGACCGGTACCATGGGAAAGTATGGAATTCTTAACAGCACATTAGCCCTTTACGTCGCCAAAAGCTATTTTGAATTTCTTGGTGAAAAAGTCAAGTCAGATAAATTGATGTACATTCCATCGGTCAATGTTTCGATTGGTTTCGGTTTCTGAAAAAGATTGTAATCAGGGAACTTTTCCGTTCACAATTAATTTTACAATTCTTTTACATAAATGCCGGAAACAGCCCTTTTGATCGTCGGGCATTTTCCGTATACTATGCCCAACTTTTTATCAGGAGATTGCATTGTTTTTAAACCCATCATATACAGCCGCTCTGATTTGGAAGGACACAACCTACAGTTATACAGACCTGCTACGCCATGTGGATTATTATGCCACACTTTTTACTAAAGGGACTGGTAAAATTGCGATTTTCGCCGAGAACCGTCCGGAGTGGATTTTTGCCTTTTATGCCGGCTGGAAGAATAACGCTGTCGTCGTTCCGGTGGATTTTCTCGCCTCCGCCGAAGAAGTTGCCTTCATCCTGAACGACTGCCAGCCAGAACAGATCTTTTACTCTGAGAAAACCAAAGCGGTGCTGGAGCGGGCGCTTCAATCCGTCGGTCATAAACCGGGCTTACATTGCTTTGAAGATCAGCATTACAAAGCAGAACAGTTTAGTCCCGATGCTATTGATGTTCCGAAAGTGACCCGAACCGCGGTAATTATTTATACCTCCGGCACCACCGGCAGTCCCAAAGGGGTCATGCTCTCCTTTGATAACATCCTTGCCAATGTGAAAGCCGTTTCTGACGTCATTCCGATCTATACGGATTTTCGGACAGTACTGGCGCTGCTACCGTTTCATCACATCTTTCCCCTCATAGGTGTCATGATCGCGCCGCTGAAAGCCGGTGGAAAAATTGCCTTTTCACCATCAATCAGCTCCGAAGATATCATCGCAACACTCCAGAAAAACGCCGTCAATATCATCATCGGTGTGCCCCGACTCTATGCGGCGATCCATAAAGGCATCATGGACAAAATCAACGCTCATTTCATCACCAGAGCACTATTTAAGACTGCTAAATTCATCAACTCCCGCGCATTTTCAAAATTGGTGTTCAAAACCGTTCATCAGAAATTCGGCGGGCAGGTGGAATACATGGTCAGCGGCGGCGCCAAACTGGATGAAGATGTCGCTCGTGGATTCAAAGCCCTGGGATTTGAAATGCTCGAAGGGTTCGGTATGACCGAAGCCGCTCCGATGATTACCTTTACCCGCCCGGGAAAGTGGAAAATCGGCTCCGCCGGTCAGGCGATGCCCGATGTCGAAATGGAGATTCGCGATGGAGAGATCGTCGCCCGGGGTCGCAACATCATGCAGGGCTATTACAACCGCCCGGAGGAAACCGCCGAAGTATTAAAAGACGGCTGGCTGTATACCGGCGACCTTGGAACAATTGATAAAGACGGTTACTTACGAATTACCGGGCGCAAAAAGGAAATCATTGTCCTATCCAGCGGAAAGAAAATCAATCCCGAAGAAAGCGAAAAAAAGCTGTTGTCGCTCTCGGACCTGATTGCCGATGTCGGTGTTTTCCAGAAAGATGATCATATCCAGGCGGCGTTTTATCCGGATTTCAAGGCATTAAAGGAACAGAATATTCACAATATCAACCAGTTCTTTCAGGAAGAAATTGTTGACAGATACAACCAACAGGTTTCCTATTATAAAAAAATCTCAAAGTTCATCATTCTGAAAGAAGAGCTGCCGAAAACCAGGCTGGGCAAACTTCAGCGTTTCAGGTTGTCCGAATTAGCCGCTTCCATAGGATTAAAAAAAATCAGTACCCATGAGCCGGAGCACGCAGAATACCAGGTGATTCGCGATTTTCTCATGAAACAGAAAAACGCCGACATTTTCCCTGATGATCATTTCGAAATTGATCTCGGTCTGGACTCTCTGGAAAAAGTCAGTTTCCAGACCTTCCTGCAATCGAGTTTCGGGATCGAAATTTCAGATGACATTTTTCAGCATCACCCAACTGTTGAAAAATTATCCAATTATATGCGAGAAAAGAAAAATAAACTCAGCGTCGAGGTTGTTAAATGGGCGGAGATATTCAAGGAAAAGGTCGAATTAAAACTCCCCGACAGCTGGTTCACCTGGAACATCTTCAAGCATTTGACGAAAGGATTATTCAAAATTTATTTCCGTCTGCATGGTGAAGGCAGGGAAAATATTCCCAGGGGACCTTGTATTTTTACGCCAAACCACCAGAGCTTTTTAGACGGCATGTTTGTCGCGGTCTTTCTCGATAATAAAACCAATCGTAACACCTACTTTTATGCCAAGAAGAAACATATCCGGAAACGCTGGGTCAAAGCCCTGGCAAATCGTCATAATATCATCATCTCCGATATTAACAAGGAATTGAAATTATCCCTTCAGAAGCTCGCCGAAGTACTGAAACGGGGTAAAAATGTCATCATATTCCCGGAAGGCTCCCGCACCCACAACGGTCAACTCAATGAATTCAAAAAAACCTTCGCGATTTTGGCAACTGAATTAAAAGTCCCGGTTGTGCCGGTTTCTATCAAAGGCGCATTTGAGGCGCTCCCACGCGGCGCCCGCTTTCCGCGCCCCTGGAAAAAGATACAGGTGAAATTTCATGAACCGATTTTCCCAAATGGCGACGACGACTATGAGGCATTGATAAATGAAGTCTATGATCAATTGGCAGCCGAGTTGACCCAGCCGGAAGGATCATACAAGGTTTGAAACCCCTTTTTAAGAGAATCAAAATTCCCCAACGCCCAATCAAAATATCCTTTGCGTAATTGGTCAACTTTTACAAAGTTAATCATGCCATGAATACACTCCACACCCCTATTCAACACGCCGCCCAATTCCGTTTTTACGAAGAATTAAACGACTTCCTGCCCGTTGAATTGCGAAAAAAATCATTCCCGGTGACATTCACCGGGAATCCAGCCATCAAAGACACAATCGAAGCGATTGGCGTACCCCACACAGAAATCGACCTGATCCTGGTGAACTCCAAATCCGTGACATTCGATTATCAGTTAAAAGGGGGCGAACATGTCTCCGTCTATCCGGTGATTGAATCACTCGATATCACCCCCTTGCAGCATCTCCGCCCGAAACCTTTGCGAAATACGAAATTTATCGCCGATGTCAATCTGGGCGGGCTGGCGCGGAAACTCCGGCTATGCGGATTTGACACTCTCTATGAAAATAACTATTCCGATGAAGAGATTATTCGCCTCTCCCGCGATGAAAAGCGCATAATCCTAACCCGCGACCGGGGCATCCTGAAACATAACACCGTCACTCACGGTTACTGGGTCCGCAAGCACACTCCGCAGCACCAACTGCAAGAGATTATCGGCTATTTTCAATTGCACAGTAGCATCGCGCCTTTCACCCGCTGCTCTTCCTGCAACGGATTAATCCTACTCGCTGATAAAGCCGCGATTTTAGACCAGCTACCTGAAAAGACTGCTAACAACTTTGATTCTTTTAAGAAATGCCGTGATTGCGGGAAAATTTACTGGCAGGGCTCGCATTTCATAAAAATCAGGAAAATGATTAACGATCTTCGGTTAATATAAAGGAGTGATCATGCTTGAATTATTGAGACAGCGCCGTAGCATTCGAAAATATAAATCCAGGCTGATTGAACCGGATAAGATTGAGATTCTGAAAGAAGCGCTGCTGCGTTCACCGACATCCCGCAACCTGCGCCCGTGGGAGTTCATATTTGTTGACGATAAAGAAACCTTAAAACGGCTCTCCGAATCCAAAGAAAACGGTTCGGCATTTCTGAAGGATGCCGCTTTGGGAATCATCATAACCGCCGATGAAACCGTCAGTGACGTCTGGATCGAAGACTGTTCCATTGCCGCAATTATCGTTCAGCTGAGCGCGCAATCTATCGGTCTGGGCAGCTGCTGGATTCAAATCCGCAATCGCTTTACTGCTCAGGGTGTCCTGTCCGAGCAGTATATCCGTCAGCTGCTCGGTCTTGACGATTCAAGACGGATCGAATGTATCGTTGCATTGGGTTATCCGGACGAGAAAAAAACCAGAATACCTTATGCAGAGTTGGACTTTCGCCTGATTACTTCTTCGAAATCTGAGTCAACGGACAAACAGGACTAACCGTAAAGACACCAGAAATGCGCAAAGAATTCTCTGGTAAATCAGAGTTTGGGCGTTTTCTCTGTCCGG
>DSAS01000066.1 GCA_011046365.1 Fidelibacterota bacterium | reverse complement strand
CCCTCGCCACTAATTTTTATATTGAAAAAAGTCGGTAGAGTCTGGCAACTGTCGGATATCGGCGGTTCGCCCCGCCGCAGGCGGGATTAGTCCCGCTAAAGCGGGAATTCCGTCCCTCGCCACACCAATTTCCCTGCAAAACGCGGATACTCCGATATAATATTTGAGATTGAAAATTTCAGGTTTTGTAAATTATAAACCGTTTTACTTAGGTCGTGTCTTGTCTCCGCATTCAGCTTCGCGGTTTTCTCAGTAGCGGACTAAATCCCCTGTACCGGCAGGATCGAACAGGTACGTCGCCACCATTTCCCAGGAGTATGTTCCATTGGCACCAGTGACAGCCCAGAAATCGTAATTGCCGTACCTGCGGTCGCCCCGAAATAGGATTCTGCGTTTTTGATAAATGAACTCTTAAAGATGTTGAAATTGTCACTGATTTCAGAATCAATGTAACTGCGTGCCACAACCCAGAGTGCGTCATATGCCGCCAAGGTAAACGCATCCGGTTGGTGACCGATTTCAGCTGCGATGATATCAATAATAGGCTGGTATTTATCAATTGCGCCTGGATCGAAACCGTAAATTGGGTTTGGGTAGCCTGTTACGACTGCGAACTGAGCCGCCTGACTATCATTGATCAAGCCCTCATTGAGCGCCACTCCGTCACTACCGTACCACCGGACCGAGCTCAGAACTGCATCATTGGCAATCTGAGTAAACAGGGTAACTACTTCGTCAAACGCAGCCAGATAAACCGCAACCTGCCCGACGCCGTGCTGATTGATTGCCTGGGTTAATTGAGTTTTAACATTTGCAATATGACTACTGAAATCTTCTGTACCGGCTTCGTACATTCTGCCATCGTATACGGTTCCGCCGCGGCTTTCGATGTTGGCTTTGGTGGCGTCATGCAGCCCGGCGTTACCAGCATCGTTGCGCCAAACAGGAATGACTGCCCGGATGCCGTCCTCTCACATCAGTTGTGCTACGGCTTTGCCTTCACTCCGATCATCCGAGCAGAATCTGAAAACATTATCGTTTTCGATCGCCAGCGCATGGGCAGTGCTCGAATGACTGATGAGAAGGATATCATTTTCATCCGCATATTCTTTGCAGGCGCTTACTTCGGAACTTGCCTGTGGTCCGATGACCGCCTTGATCTTGCGGGCATGCAATGACTTTAATTTTTGTAAAGCAATTTCCGGATCGGTCTGCGTATCCTCGATGTAAAGTCTGAAACGGGTCGAATATCCCAGTTCCTGCATATAGGCATTGATCTCAGCAATGCCGTACTCAAGCGCCTTCTGAGAGGATTCTCCCAACGATACCCAGGAACCGGTAATCGAAAGTAGCACTCCGACAGGAATCTCGTCTTTATCGGAGAACAGGACCAATTTCTCCTCTGAACACGAGAAAATCATTGTTAACAGGATTGCAGAAATCATAAACAAACAGATACTCTTCATATATCACTCCATTTTCAAATTGTACTGTGCATAATATGAAAATATCATGATTAATACAAATTTCTTTACCTTTTTCTATATCAGGAATCGTTTAATCAAACTCATTCCCGTCCGGCGCCGGGGGCTGTCAGGATACCGTTTTATTTAATCAGCTGCAGCGGTATAAAGTCCAGCTGACCGTTTTCCGCTTTATAGAGGGCAAAATAAATCCCCGAGCCCAATCTGTTTCCGTAATGGTCGGTGCCGTCCCACGGAATTGTATAAGTCCCGACGTCGAGATATTTGTGCAGAAGGGTCGCCACTTTTTGACCGTTGATATTATAAACTGAAATCGTGATATTCCCGGCTTTCTCCACCAGAAAACTGATCACCGTCCGGCTGTTGAAGGGATTTGGATAGTTGCGGATGATTCGCTGCTCCACCGGCAATGTTCCACCAGGTGGTTCAGTCTGCACAATGGATGTGGTGCTGTCATTTAAATAAAAAGTATAGGAGATGCCTCCTTTATTGAACCAGGATTTGCCCAATTCTAATTTATTGAATTTATAGCCGTACCCGTTGCTTTTAGCCGGATCGTGGACGATGGGATTGCCGTTGTCGTCAAAGCCAGCCAGCATCATCAGGTGACCGGAATAGAGGGGTGAGCCGACGGACATGGCGATCCGTCCACCCTTTGCCAGCACCTCCCGCGCCTTACTCCAGGAGCGATAGCGGGTGACATAGCCGGTGACCCCGTACTCCGAGGAATTCTGCACCACCCGCGGCCAGACGCCGAAGATGCCATGGTAGGGGTCTTTGGTATCCCGGGCAAACTGGACCGGCTCCACGGCGATGCCGTAACTGCGTAAGATCATGGAAACCGAGGTAGGCGAACAGATACTGCCGCCGATTGCCGGATCCAGTGAATATTGATGATAAAAGGTCGTAGGGATAAAAATCGCCGCTGGTTTGTCATTTAACAGGGCGGTATGATCCACATTATCGGTGGTGCGGGTATCGCTGGTGAAAAAACTCAACATGTGCATTGTCGGAGAGAAATATTCCAGACTCTTCCGTTCAAAAATGACGGCGAACTGCCACTCGCGCTTGTACTGTGAAAGTTTGACATAGTCAATATCCACATAGCCGTCCCCGAAGCTGGTGCTGCCGTAGTTGGACCAGACATTGTTTTTCCAGAAACCCACCGTCAGCCAGGACGACCAGCCGCTGCCATAGGGAAAGCGCATCAGAACTTTAAAAGCCGATGATTGAGCAGGGGCGCTGCCGTTCCAGGAGGGCAGCCCGCGGTTGAAGGGCTCTTCTGCCTGTTGTGGTCGCAGAACAATATAGCCGGTCAGAGCCGAATCAACCAGTTGCAGACACTGACCGTTGGGACTTTTGACAATATTATAAACCGTCTCGGCGTCCCGCAACAGACTGTCCGGGCCGCTGATGATATAGTGCTGATCGGGATAAGGATTAGCGCGGAGCGGTGAGAACGTTATTATGAAGATAAATTGAAATAGAATCGCTAATCGGGTTTTCATAATGCATCTTTGATGATTGATAAACTTCTGGAAAATGATATGGTAAGTTAGGAGACTTTACTTAAGAATCAATAAGTTTTCTGAATTCCGATTCGGAGAGAATTTTTACTCCCAGCTTGTGCGCTTTGTCGGCTTTGGCGCCGGGGCTCTCGCCGATCACGACGTAATCGGTGTTTTTGCTGACAGATGAAGCGGCATGGGCGCCCAGTTTTTCTACCGTTTCTTTGGCTTCATCCCGGGTGAATTGGGCGAGTGATCCCGTAAAGACGAAGGTTTTTCCCGCCAGCGGATGGGTTGTTTTTTCGGGAGATGACGTTGCTTGAATCCGCACACCGCCCTCCAGTAGGCGCTGCAGAGTCTGCCGGTTTTTCTCCTCCGCAAAGAAATCAACAATGGACTGGGCAACGATCGGACCGACGCCTTCGATTTGATTCAGTTCATCGAAATCGGCTTCGAACAGTTTTTCCAGGGTTCCGAAATGCTGCTCGAGCAGCTTGCCCATGTGTTCACCGACGTTGGGAATGCCGAGAGCGTGGACCAGGTGTGCTAATGTTGGATTGCGGCTTTTTTCAATGGCGTCAATGATATTTTGGGCGGATTTAACCGCGAGGTGCTCCAGTGCGGCGATCTGTTCCGCTTTAAGAAAATAGATGTCGGCGACATTTTTCACCAGCCCGGAGTCTACCATCTGATCAATGATTTTTTCGCCCAGTCCCTCGATATCCATAGCGCGTTTCGAGACGAAATGGCGAATCCGACCTTTCAGTTGCGCCGGGCAATTCATGTTTTGGCAGCGATGTTTGGCTTCGCCTTCCGGGCGCACCACGTGTCCACCGCAGACGGGGCAGCGATCGGGAATGGTGTATTTTTGCTCGCTGCCGGTGCGCCGCTCGGTGATAACCTTGACGACCTGGGGAATCACGTCGCCGGCGCGCTGAATGATGACCCAGTCGCCGATGCGGATGTCCTTGCGGTCAATTTCGTCCTGATTGTGCAAAGTGGCATTGGCAACAGTGACGCCGCCGAGGCTGACCGGTTTCAGATGAGCTACCGGGGTGATGGCGCCGGTGCGCCCGACGCTGGCTTCGATATCGAGAATCCGGGTGACCTCCTGCCGGGCTTTGAATTTTCCGGCTATTGCCCAGCGCGGACTGCGGGACTTGACACCCAGCGCCTGCTGTTGCGCATAGGAATTGACCTTAAAAACCACCCCGTCAATGTCGTAGGCGATGGAGTCGCGAATTGACTCGATATAGTGGTAATATTCCAGCAATTCTTCCCGGGTTTTGCACAGTTTGATCAGCGGATTGACCCGGAAACCCCATTTGGGAAGTGTCTGCAGAAATTCATAATGGGTTTCAAAGGAGATTCCCGTGCAGCTGCCCAGCGAATAGCACCAGATTTTCAGTGGACGTTTGGCGGTGATGCGGGCGTCAAGCTGGCGCAGCGAACCGGCGGCAGAATTGCGGGGATTGGCAAAGGCTGGTTTGCCCTCGGCGAGCTGCTGTTCATTCAATTTTTCAAAATCCGGACGGTCCATGTAGACTTCGCCGCGGACTTCCAGCAGCTCCGGCGCTGGGATGTCGGCGTTTCTCAATGTAAGTGGTATGGCGCGGATGGTTTTCAAATTTTGGGAAATGTCTTCACCGGTGAATCCGTCGCCCCGGGTGGAACCGCCGGTAAAAATACCGTTTTCATAAACCAGCTCTACTGCCAGCCCGTCAATTTTCGGTTCGGCGACGAATTCCACTGTTTCGCCGGGCAGCGCTTTTTGAATCCGCTGAAAAAAATCGAGTAGCTCGCCCTCGTTCATGGCGTTGTCAAGGCTGAGCAGCGGAATGCGATGCGTGACAGTGCCGAACCCGGTCAGGGGTTGGGCGCCGACCCGCTGAGTGGGCGAGTCGGGTGTGATGAATTCAGGATGGTGCGCCTCCAGCTCCTGCAACTCCCGCATCAGCCGGTCGTATTCGGCGTCGCTGATGGTGGGATTGTCCAGGACGTAATAGTGGTAGTTGGCGGTATTAATCTGACGGCGGAGTTCGGCGATGCGTTGTTGAATATTCTTCATGGTTCAAATTTAAACAATGCGGAAAAAAAGATTAAGAAAAAACAGCCCCGAAACGAATCGGCCGGATGCGGGAAAGGTATGGGAAGAAAAGATGATAACGTAATTTTTTTCTTGCAATTCATGCCGGAGGGG
>DSAS01000176.1 GCA_011046365.1 Fidelibacterota bacterium | reverse complement strand
TGAGCTGCCCTCAGACGATCCGAATTATCCCAAATATGAAGTTTCATCGTGGATTCAAGGAGAAAAGGCGAGTCTGTTCGGCTTTGAGGTCCATTGGCAACAACAGCTGACTTTTTTGCCAGGCTCTCTGAAACATCTCGGTATCTATGGGAATTATACCTACACCACCTCATCGGCGACGGTGGGTGAACGCAAGGATCTGCCGTTGGCGGGACAATCAACGAATATGGCGAATGTTGCCCTGAGTTATGAAAAGGGCGGTTTCAGTGGTCGGGTGAGTATGAACTTCCACGGCGATTTTCTTGATCAGTTGGGCGAAGATGAGGATGAGGATATCTATTATGATAATCACATTCAGTGGGATTTTTCCGCAAGTCAGAAATTGGTTGGGGGACTGCAGCTTTATCTGCAGGCGATCAATTTAAATAACGCCCCGCTCAGATATTATATAGGCGAAGTGAACCGTCCAATTCAGCGGGAATTTTACTCCTGGTGGTTTAATGCTGGCTTGAAGTTTAATTTGTAATCCGGTATCCGAGGCGTTTAAATTTGTGAAGGTAGTGAAATCTGCAGGGAGTCCGTTTCGGATTCCCTGCAGAACGTGGAGACTTGAAGTTAATTAAGGAGGAAAGGATGCGTTTGAAAAAACCGATGCCTGTTTTGATAGCGGTAGTGATCGGAGTGCTGGTTTTTTATTCCTGTGGCAAAAAAACTGCGGCGCCCTGTGATGTGGTCCAACCGGTTGCGGTGACCGAGCCAACCAAACACGATACCGACGATCCGGCAATCTGGATCAACCCGAATGATCCGGCGCAGAGTCTGATTATCGGCACCGATAAAGATAAAGACGGCGCGCTTTATGTTTATGATCTGAACGGTAAAATCCAGTGGGATAAAGTAGTCCACAATCTGAAGCGTCCCAATAACGTGGATGTAGAGTACGGGTTGATGTTGAACGGCAAGCCGGTTGATATCGCCGTCGTTACCGAACGGCTGGAGAACAGAATCCGGATATATGCGCTGCCGGAAATGAGAAGTATTGATAACGGCGGCATCCCGGTTTTTGTGGGCGAGAAATTGCGGGCGCCCATGGGCATTGGGCTGTATAAACGCCCCGCAGATGGCGCTATATATGCCATTGTCAGCCGCAAGGAGGGTCCCACCGACGGAACCTATCTCTGGCAGTACCTTTTGAAGGACGATGGCAAAGGAAATGTGGCCGGTGAGCTGGTTCGTAAATTCGGGAAATATAGCGGTGTCAAGGAGATCGAAGCCATCGCCGTGGATGACCAGCTGGGGTATGTTTATTATTCAGATGAACAGTACGGTATCCGGAAGTATTACGCCAATCCGGCGGTGCCGAATGCGAATCGGGAGCTGGGGATCATTCATGCTCAGGATTACTGGGAAGATAATGAGGGTATTTCCATCTATCCTATTGACGATAAAACGGGGTATATCCTGGTCTCAGATCAGAGCGCTAACCGTTTCCGGATTTATACGCGCGAGGGCACACCGGCGATTATTGATCCCGATGATCCCGAAGATAACGAACCGGCAAAACCGCATCAGCACAAGCTGGTCAAGATTGTCAATGTCGCGACGAATAACAGCGACGGTTCGGAAGTGACGAATGTCAATCTCGGAGCAAGATTCCCCCACGGTATATTTGTCGCCATGTCCGATGATAAGACCTTTCAGATTTACAACTGGGACGACATCATTGGCAGGAATGTCCTGAGCACCGCCGATTATGGCAAATGACCTATTGTGTCGCATAGCAGTAGAGACAGCGGTGACGGCAGCTGTTGTACGTGCCGATATCACGGCTAAAATAGCAGCCGCATTCGCGGCGGGTCGGTCTGATTGCGGTGGTGAAATCAATCTCCGGATAGAGTCGCTGTAAGAGCTTTGCATCAATGCAATGCCCCCTGGAAATTCCCACTGCGTCGGCGATGTCATTTTCACAACAGGTAAAGAGACCGATATTGTGGCGGGCAGCGATCTGCTTCAGTCGGCTGGCAAAATCTACCTGTTCTTCAAAACGGGGGGTTTGAAATATAATCTGGTGCTTCCTTGTCATCTCTGCGATGCGGCGGCGTACCTTGCCGTACAGGTCCACAAAGCTGATATAGCAACGCCGGACGACGCCCTCGAGATTTCCGGCAAGGGCGGCAAATGCGGCAAGGCGCTCAGCTGCCGGCGTTACCGAAGAAAAGATGATTGGATCGAAGCGCCAGAGCACTGTCGCCTGACCGTACCTTGATGATAGAATTGCTGCACACTGAACGGCGGTTTGCCAATCGGGAATATGGGGTTCAAAGAGCTCTTTCGCCCGTCCCTGAAAACCGTTGATGGTGAAGTGAAACAGGAATCGGTGGTCATAGAGTGAATTAATTTTTTCCAGTGTCGGGAAAAAGGGGCTGTAATTCTTCGACCAGAAGACGATGGTACCGACGTCGTCGGATTTCAAGGAGACCCGATATGTTTTTTTTGAGAAGGGGTTGGGAACGTCCACGTAACCCGTGTGAATCTGCCGCAACAGCCAGTCGCCCTGAAAAGCGGGAATATCTTCACGCCGGCTGGCGGAAATGATTTGAGCCGGGTACGACGGCATATTAAATTAAAAATGCTCAGTGAGTTTTTATTCTGATTCGATTAAATCCTGATAGGATGACAGTGATCGCTTGTCCCGGATCAGCTGAATCAGCTTGTAGGTCTGGTCGGAAGGGTGCAGATCGAAGGCGATTTCAGCCTCCTTAATGGCGTATTCGTACCAGCCCTTTTTGGTGTAGGCGATGGCGAGATGGAGGTGGGCTTCATAGCGGTTGGGATCGCACTGGGTGGCGGCTTTGAATTCCAGAATGGCTTCGTTGGTCAGACCCTTTTCCGAGTACCATTTGCCCAGGTCAAAATGGTTTTGATAGCTCTTTTTCCCGCAGGCGGACAGGGCGACGATGCAGACCAAAATTCCCCAAAACAGACCAAGTTTCTTCATGTTATCTCCCGGAGTTGAACGGCTCATTTCAATGATTAATTTAGGGCAACACACTGGAAAAACAAACAGATTCTGAGGATCAAATGCTGCTCTGCAACGTTAGGGTTAAAAGAAATCAAAAGAATGCGTATATTATACGACGAGTTGTCAGTTATTTGCCCGGAGAATCCTACTTGAATCGAACCCGAATTCCAGGTTATTTGCGTGCCTTACCGGTTTTTCTCGCCGGGCTGTTTTGCATTACGCTGACCGCCAAACCCAGAGAAAAATTGCGCCTGATTGAGGCGGACCGCCTGGAGCAGATCACCCGCGGAGACGTTGTGCTGAAAAAACTCACCGGCAATGTCCATTTCCGCAAAGGCGCAGTTGACCTGAAATGCGAATTGGCATACTGGTACGAAAAGGATGAGCGGGCTGATTTTTATCGCAATGTATATGTCACAAAACGGAATCAGGTTCTCCAGGCGGATACTCTGATTTATCTGGCTGCCAGTGAGATCATTCTGGCGAATGGGAATGCGGTTTTTAATGACGGTGAGGTGGAATTAACGGCGCGCCGTCTCAAGCATTATGTGGAAGATGATGTTTCCGAAGCGGCGCATAATGTCAAACTTACCGGCACACAGCGGACTGTGCTGGCGGAGCGCCTGAGTTATTTTTCAGAGAAAAAGAAAGCCATCGCCCGGCAAAATGCCTGCATTCGTGACAGCCGGCGTAATATTACCCTATTCGGCGACAGCCTGGTTTATTTTAATGATTCGGAAAACATCGAAGCCACCCAAAATCCCTATGTCGTCAAGTACGACTCTACCGGCAAAGAGAATTTCCGGATTCGGGGCGATATTATTCGGGCATATGAAGACCAGGGGCAGTTCGTCAGTATCGGCAATGTCAAAATCTGGCGCGATGACTTCAGCGCTTACGCCGAGGAACTGGAGTATTACGACTCGCTAGAGGTGGCGGAGATGTTCGGCAAGCCGCAGGTGTATCGGGATGGTCAGGACCTCTCCGGTGAGCGGATGAAGCTGCAGTTGCAGGACGAGCTGCTGCAGGCTCTGTTTATTTACGAGAATGCAGTTGCGGCGTCGCGCTCTATCGCTTATCTGCCCTATGATCAGAATGATTCCGCCGCTGTCGCTAAGCGGGACTCGGTGCGAATTTATGACGAGATCACCGGTAAATTCATGGAAATCTATTTTGAGGAGGGACAAACCGATTCGATCCGGGTTTCGGGGATGGCGACCAGTTATTACAATGTCACCGAGGACAGCATTATTCAGGGTGTCAATATTGCCAGCGGCGACACGGTGGTCATGCTGTTTGACGAACGGCGCATGCAGCTGATCACCGTGATCGGCGGCGCCGAGGGTAAATTTATCCCAGATCCCACCAATACCAGCATGGATACTACGGTCGTCTATTCCGCTGCGCGAATTGATTATTATCTCCGGGACAAGATCACTTTCCTGGAGGATCAATCTTCCATCGAGTCGGGCGATATGCGCCTGACAGCAGGACGAATCGAGGTAAAATGGAATGAAAATCTGCTCTATGCCTATCCCCGTGGCACGGCGCCCTTTGATTCGCTGTCCGGCGACCTGCCGACCCTTTATCAGAGCGGCAGGGAACCTTTCGCCGGCGATGAGATGGTTTACAACATGAAGACCAAAAGGGGACGGATCGTTCAGGGAAAAACCAAAGAACAGGACGGTTATTACTACGGCGAAGATATCAGCAAGGTCAGCACCAAAGAGTTTTTTGTCCGGAATGGGGTTTATACGACCTGTGATATCGAAGACAGCCCCCATTATTATTTTAAAAGTAATCGGATGAAGCTGATTCATAAGGATAAAATCATCGCCCGCCCGATTGTACTCTATATTCACGATATACCGTTGCTGGCGCTACCCTTCGGCATTTTTCCCAATAAGGGGGGGCGGCGTCATTCCGGCTGGCTGATGCCGACTTATGGCGAGAGCGGTCGGGACGGCGGCAATATCCGCGGGCTGGGTTATTTCTGGGCGCCCAATGACTATTATGATCTGAAATTGACGCTGGATTTTTATGATCGCGTGGGCATTATTACGAAATATGCCACGCGCTACAAAAAGCGCTATGTCTTCGACGGCTCGATCAGTGGGCGATATACCAACGAATTCCTGTCCGACTATATGCGCCGGGAGTGGACCCTGAATGTCCGCCACAACCATAAACTCAGTCC
>DSAS01000039.1 GCA_011046365.1 Fidelibacterota bacterium | reverse complement strand
TGGCGGACTCATCCCGGGCGGTCGCCGTGAGTGAGCCATGAGTGAAGACAAATTCCCGGATTTTCTTGCGAATGTCGGCATCCTCGGCGATTGTCTCAGCGATGATATCGCCGGCGCCGGCGAGGGCTTCGGCGGCGGAATTGACCTCTTTTTCAGGATTGATAAATCGTTGTGCATATTCCAGTGGATCACCGGAAACAGTCTCCTGATTCAAGATGAGATCAGCCAGGGCTTGCAGCCCTTTTTCCTTTGCAATGGTTGCCCGGGTGCGTTTTTTGGGTTTGTAGGGGAGGTAGATATCCTCCAGGTCCTGGAGTTTGGTCACGGATTCGATTTTAACTTTGAGCTCGGGAGTCAATTTGCCCTGTTCGGCAATACTTTTCAGGACGGTCGCTTTGCGTTTTTCGAGACTACGGAGATAGTTGATCTGCTGCTGAATCGCGCGGATGCTCTCTTCGTTCAGTTCGCCGGTGCGCTCTTTGCGGTAGCGGGCGATAAAGGGTACGGTATTATCTTCGTCCAGCAATTGGACGGTGTTCGCCACCTGCTGGCGGGTAAATTGCAGCTCAGCGGCAACAGTATGGATCATTTTATCGAAAATCATCGGATAATTTCCCGGATTTGTCAGTTGAGACTCGGATCGGCAGAGGTGCTGTTCTGCTGGTGAAATTCGATCAGCATTTCCCGAAAAAGGATGTAGCGGATCAATTCATTCATATCAAAGACCACATGAATATCCAGCAGGTGTTCGGGTACCTCAAAATCAACTTCGCCGGTGACCAGAAATTTTCCCTGGCTATCAAACTGGTCGAGAAATTCGGCTTTTTTCATGGATTCCGGTGGGAAATAGTGGGCGGCGATCTGCCGCTGGGGGTCGTGATAGAGCAGCGGCAGCGGAATCAGCGATTCATAACCGCATTTGCCGCAGGTGAAGCGATTGATCTGTCCGTCGAACAATCGGTTGCGACCTTCGGGATTCAGAGTCGCATTAATCGAGCTCCAGACGTGAATATTCTGTTCTTGCTGACATTTTGGACAATTGACGGTGCGGTTTTCATGGATTGACAAAAGGTTTCCTCCGGGTTTGGATTGGTGCTAATTTCATTGCCGAAATTTAATACGGGAGCGGGCAAAGGTCTATGATTAATTTTCGATCCGGAAATGGATCGCAATCATCAGAGGATTCCAAACGCCGGGAAACCTGGTTTGTAAATTTTATGCAAACATCTCTTCATACAATCGGTAGGCGGTTTCGGTCATGCCCAGGCGGCGGTAGGTTTGCTGAGCGGTGGTATTATCCTTTTCCACATAGAGCCGGATGCCGGCGACATTATTCTGTTTTTGCGTCAGATTTTTTATGAAGCTGTACATCTGCCGGAAGATTCCCCGCCGGCGGAAATCGGGATGCACATAGACACTCTGAATCCACCAGATCAGACCATTCCGCCAGTCACTCCACTCATAGGTGATCAGCAGGCAGGCGACGACCCGGTTTTCAATTTCCGTAACAATGTAAAAACCGTATTCAGGGTGTTTAAAAAGACTACTGACACCGGCTGAAATAGTTACTGGGTCCAACTTTTTACCCTCGGTTTCCAGCGCCATGGCGCAGTTAAAACCGGCGATGGTGTCGGTGTCGGTTTGAAACGCTTTGCGAATGGTGAATTTGGGATTCATTTTTTTATCCATGTTGTTGTTTTAGGGGACCGGATAGCCGTTGCGGGCTTCCAGCAGCCGGTACCAGTCTTCCCGGGAGTATTTGATTGTCAGCGCCTGCAGGGCGGCAGTGATCCGGGCGGGAGTCGTTGTCCCGATGATCGGAAAAATCCGTGCCGGATGCTTCAGCAGCCAGGCTAGCATAATGATCCAGTTCGCGGTGTTGTATTTTTCGGCTTGCAGATCGAATTCTCTTTTAATCCGGATTTCCGTTTCCTCGGTGAAGGTATTGCCCCAGGCGGGGTAGACGACGCCGCCCAGCGGACACCAGGCTTGCGGCGAGATGTTCAGCTCCTGGCATTGATCCAGGGTTCCATCAAGCAGCGAACTGATGTTGTGAATGTTGATTTCCACCTGATTGGTGATAATCGGTATGGGGCAGTATTTCTGCAATAGATTCACCTGGGACGGACGGAAATTGCTCACACCGAAATGGCGGACTTTGCCGGAATTTTTCAGTTTTTCAAAAGCGCCGGCTACCTCTTCAGCGCTGAACAGGTAATCAGGGCGGTGCAGCAACAGGATATCCAGATAGTCGGTTTTCAAGCGCTTCAAACTGCCTGCGACACTCTGCAGAATGTGCCCTTCAGAAAAATCATAGCGCGCCGGATCTTCCGGATTTGGTTGTCCTTTACGACGGATTCCGCATTTGCTGGTGATGAGGATTTTTTGGCGCAGACCGGGATTTTCCTGCAGCACTTCGCCGAACAGCTCTTCGCATTTTCCGTCGCCGTAAATGTCGGCATGGTCGAAATGGGTAAAGCCGGCTTCCAGTGCGGTGCGGAGAGCTTGTTTGCCTTTTTGGCGGGCTTCGGCTGAGTAATCGCCGACGATCCGCATGCAGCCGTAGACCAGCCGTGAGGAGCGCAATTCACTGTTACCGACAGACTGAGATTCCATATTGATTCCTTTTATGAAGGGTTTGGGACGACCTCGGCTAAAACCGGGAAATGATCAGACGGCAGCCGACCATTGAAGGTATCTGTGAGTGTCCCGTGATAGAGAACTGTTATGTTATTTTTAATAAAAATGTAGTCAATCGGCTGATCGTTGAAGAGGTTTTTCAGGTCAAACCAGGTGAAGGTTCCGTCGGAACCGTGATGCGGATATTGGGAAACCTTCTTCGAATCGGTCAACTCGCGAGTGAGGATTGCGTACACCTCCGAATTGGGGGTAGAGTTAAAATCACCGGTCACAATCACCGGCTCATTTTGGGCAATTCCGGCGATCTGTTGGAGCAGCAGTTCGGCGCTTTTCAGGCGGGCGAGGCTGCCTTTGTGGTCAAAATGGGTATTGAAATGGAAAAATTCCTGTCCGCTCCGCCGGTCACTGAACTGAGCCCAGGTGACGACCCGGTGGCAGGCGGCGTCCCAGCCCCTGCCGGGTTGCTCCGGCGTTTCCGAAAGCCAAAATGTAGCGTGGTCCAATACCTGAAAGCACTCTTTCCGATAAAAAATCGCCATGAACTCGCCGGCTCGGGCGCCGTCATCCCGTCCGACGCCGAGCCATTCGTATTCCGGTAAGAGTGCTGTCAGGTCCTGCATCTGGTTCCAGAGCGCCTCCTGGACGCCCAGGAGATCGGCTTTATGAAAACGGATTGTGCTGGCGACCATCTTTTTGCGATATTGCCAGGCGTTCAGACTGTCTGCGGGCGTGTCGAGGCGAATATTGAAGGACATAACCCGGATAGTCTGTTCGGAATGTCGGGCGCAACCGCTGAGCAGGATTAGTATTGCAATAGTGAATAAAGGAAATTGCCGGGATGTCATAAAAGCCTTTCAGTGAATTATCTTGCCCTGGTAATATACATAAATTGTTCAAATTTCATAAAGACTGTTTTTCATAGCGGCAAGCGGATTGGTTTTTCTTTTTCTTGCCCTTTATCGGAAACTTTGATAGTTTCATTCCCGTGATTCGATGGATACGCTGGGGTAAGACACATAATACACTATGATAAATTTCCTAATCCTTCTGCTGCTGTTGTATCTGCTGTTGGTCGTCTGGATGAATCTCCGGCACCCGGCGGTTAGGTGGAAAGAGCATAAGATCAATATCGCTGAATATACCTTTCCAAAGTCCTTTTTCTGGGGGGCGGCAACCTCGGCATATCAGGTGGAAGGCGGCAGTTACAATGCCGATTGGGCAGAGTGGGAAAAAACTTATGATGTTTCCGGTAATCCGCGGATAAAAAACGGTGACCGCTGCGGAAAAGCCGCCGATCACTGGAATCGCTACCGCGAGGATTTAAGGCTGCTGAAAGATTTTGGCTGCAACTCCTACCGCTTTTCTGTGGAATGGAGCAAACTGGTTCCGCAGCCCGGGAAGTGGAATCCCGCTGCGGCTGATCACTATGTGGAAATGTGTCGGTTTATGCGCGATCTGGAAATTGAGCCGAATCTAACTCTGCACCATTTTACACTGCCCCGCTGGCTGGCGGAAAAAGGTGGCTTTGAACATCCCGACTCGATCAACTACTTTATGGATTTTACTCATAAAACCGCCGAAACCTTAGGTCCTTATGTTGATTACTGGGCGACCTTTAACGAACCCGTTGCCCTGGCGTTGATGGGCTGGATTCGCGGGGTCTGGTCGCCGGGGAAGCAGGACATCTGTCTCGCCGCCCGGGTGCTGGGCAATATTCTGGAGGCGCACCAGCAGGCGTACCGGATTCTCCATGCCACTATCCGTCAGGATTCCGACGGTGACGGGGTGCCCTGCCGGGTTGGCATTGTAAAAAATATTACCATTTTCGATCCGGCGCGGAAGTGGTATCTGCCGGACTGGCTCTGTACCACGCAGATTAACAAACTGTACAATGACGCCGTCCTGGATGCCTTCCATAACGACCGTTTCCGGTTCAATCTGCTGAACCGGGTGCGGTATAGAAAGGAGTTACCGGGCCTGAGCGATACGCTGGACTGGATCGGGGTCAATTATTATACCCGGTTTTTAACGAAGTTCGATCCGAATTCCGCTCAAAGAGTGCAGGCATTTCCGGCTAAGAAGCTGCCAAAAACTGATATGGACTGGGCGGTTTGTCCCGCCGGTCTATACCGGGCACTGCAGCGGGTGAATGGCTTCGGCGTACCCATATTTATCACGGAGAACGGCATTGCCACCGATGATGACCAGCTGCGGAAAGATTTCATTCTGAAACATGTTGATGCCCTGCACGAGGCGATTCTGGATAAAATTGATGTCCGGGGTTACTATTACTGGTCACTAATGGATAATTTCGAATGGGCGGAGGGCTTTGCCAAGCGCTTCGGACTGTATTATGTGGATTATCAGACCCAGGAGCGGACACTGAAGAACGGTACGGATATTTACCGTGAGATCATTGCCCAAAGCCGTTCCAAAGAGTAATAATTATTTTGTGGGAGAGAAAGAATGCGCAGACTGATGATTTTATTGGTGGCGGGATTTTTCTTGGGAAGCGGAGCCGGGTTTGCTGGCGAGAAGCGGGCATTGACCTTTGACGATCTGATTGCCTGTAAACGCCTGAAAGACCCGCAGATATCGCCCGACGGGAAGCAGATCGCCTTTACGGTGCAGACCATGAATGAAGCGGAAAACAGCAGCCGGACGGATATCTATCTGATTTCG
>DSAS01000143.1 GCA_011046365.1 Fidelibacterota bacterium | reverse complement strand
GTTTTGGTATAAATCAGACCAATAGTGGAATTGAAACCATAAAATTGAGTCTAAGACTCCATACACATTCCTACAGTATAAATCAGACCAATAGTGGAATTGAAACAAATCTCTGTGATCACTTGTCTCTTCTCTCTAATTGTATAAATCAGACCAATAGTGGAATTGAAACTGGTCCTTTTCTTGGTCTTAGCTCATGTCGTCTTGTATAAATCAGACCAATAGTGGAATTGTCCCGATAGATCGGGATTTCGGCTGCGCCTCAAAAACGTATAAAGCAGTTTACCCGGCAAAGCGTAGCGACGACGAAACCAAGGTGGGGACTGAACAATTTCAATCTTAAAAATCCTGTTAATCCTGTCTGAAATAATTCAGGTCATGAGTGGATTTGTCACGATAAATCGGGATATTCCAGCGCTTCCTGAACAAGATACCGTCGGACTCACAACGGAATCGAAACCGTCAAAAAAACCGGAACCACCGATTTGCTGGTTTCATTGGATGAATCTTCCGCCGGATTCTTACGCTGCTGATATTCATAGACCAGCCAGGCGACCCCACTGCCCAGCAAGCCTCCGGCAATCACATCAGACAGGAAGTGCCGGTTGTCAATAATCCTGGTATAGCCGACATAAGCCGCCAGCAGGTGGCTTGTCGTCGTATAAATCAGCGGACCGGTCTCTTTCCCTGAATCCCCAAAATAGTCCCGGGCATACAACGAACTATAGGTCGCAATCGCGAAACTGATCGATGTGTGCCCTGACGGGAACGATTTACCGGCATCTATGCGATCATTAGCAGGATAATTCGCATAACTAGGTCGCCGGCGTCCAATGAGGTTCTTACCCACTACTGTCAGCAGGTAAGTTCCCGAGAGCGTCTCCACCAGCCCTTGGGCGTGCCGATAGGAGGACACCCTTAACCAGCCATCATTATTGGGAATCAATCCAATTCCCAGTCCTGTCAGCCCGGCGGCGGTGTAGAGCGTTGTTGTAGAAACTGTATTTTCACGATAGGGTTTATCATCGGGCTGATTGAAAAAGCAGCGGTCACCCCAGGCTGGCTGATGATCCAGCCAGCGGGCGGTATAAAAAACCAGACCCGCCGCGCTCCATTCTGCCAATTCGGGAAAAAATTCCAGCTGCTCACCGGCATCACCGGGCTCTACACTCCACGCCACAAGGACTGCTAAAAGAAAAACGTTAATTCTCATTCTGCTTCCCAAGCAATTTGAGCAGCCGGTCGGGATAATCAGTAATAATCCCATCCACACCCAGCTCAATCATGCGCCGCATTTCGGCTTCATCGTTAACCGTCCAGACGAGTACCGCATAACCCCGCCGCTGCCAGCGCCGTACATTGCGCCGATTGACCCGGACATCTTCGATGGCGATGTAGTGCGGCTTGATTTTCCACTGGAACAGCAGGCGCCGTAGGACAAATTTTTCCAGCGGATTCAGGTCTTCATCCTTAAAGGTACCCGTCAGCATGCCGCGGCGCAGCTCCGGATTCTTCTCTCTCGCCCGGACCAGCATGTAGGGATTAAACGCCGTGATAAACACCTTATCCGCCAAACCGAGCCGTTCAATCTCCGCCACCACCGCATCCGCCAGCGGTTCGTGAGGCTTCCGGTCTTTGATTTCAATGTCAATCGGCACTACCCCGCCGAAATGTTCCAGCACTTCCCGCAGAGTGGGAATTTTTTCTCCGGCAAATTCCGCGCCGAACCAGCTGCCTGCATCCAGCTGTTTAATCTCCGCCAGGGATACATTGCTTACATCACCCCGACCATTGGTCGTCCGACCAAGTGTATCATCATGAATCACCACTACCTCTCCGTCGGCGGTCAGCGTCACATCCAGCTCAAATGCCACACCCAGCTCCGCCGCCGCTCGAAACGCCGCCATGGTGTTCTCCGGCGCCACGGATGAAAAACCGCGATGCGCAATGACCTGCAGCCCGCTCGCCCAACATATAACCGAAAGCATTCCGAATATTAAAACGACCAAAATAAATCTTTTCATCCTTATGTATCCTCCTGCTCAAAGATAGAAACACCATCACCACAAGACAAGCATTTTAATTACTATCTGCATACCCGTGTATATTAAAAACCCGTTTCATATACGGTAAAATTTCATTATTTTTCCGCTATCGAACAATATAAAATGGAATGAAGCTACGGTACAAAAACGGTTATCTTTTCAAAATAAAAGGAGTAAAAAAATGCGCTTTCCCAAAGTTTTTGCCCTTTTCATCGGACTATCGCTTGTCGTCCTGAATGCAGGTGATTCGCCCAATTCCATTCGCATTCATGCCGATCAGGGAACCGAAACCATCAGCAGGCACATTTACGGACATTTTGCCGAACATCTGGGCAACTGTATCTACGGCGGATTCTGGGTCGGCGAAAATTCACCGATCCCCAACACCCGGGGCATTCGTAATGATGTCATCGCCGCCCTGAAGGAGATTGATCCGCCGGTGATTCGCTGGCCCGGCGGCTGCTTCGCCGATACCTACCACTGGCAAGACGGCATTGGTCCGCGTGATCAACGACCCGCTATCATTAATTCCACCTGGGGCGGCGTCACTGAAGATAACAGCTTCGGCACTCACGAGTTTCTGGACCTCTGTGAAATTCTCGGTGCGGAACCCTACATCTGCATCAACGTCGGCAGCGGCACCGTCCAGGAAGCCGCCGATTGGGTGGAATATGTAAATTCAGGTAATCAAAGCCCTATGACTGATCTGCGCAAGGCAAACGGTCGCGAGCAACCCTGGCATGTGAAATTTTGGGCAGTGGGCAACGAGAGCTGGGGCTGTGGCGGCAACATGACCCCCGAATACTACACCGATCTTTTCAAACGCTATTCCACCTATCTGCGCGCCGGCGAGCTCTACCGCATCGCCAGCGGCGGCACCGACCAGGATTACCACTGGACCGAAACAGTGCTCCAGAAAACCGAAAACTACCGGCATCTGATTCAGGGCTATTCCTTTCACTACTACACCGTCTGCCACGGCTGGGACAAAAAAGGCTCCGCAACACAATTTGACGAAAACGACTGGTTTCATACCATGAAAAACACCCTCGTGATGGAAGAACGGCTACAGCGGCATATCGAACTGATGGACAAATCCGACCCCGAAAACCGGATCGGACTGATGGTTGATGAATGGGGTAACTGGTTTGATGTGGAACCCGGCACCAATCCCGGCTTTCTGTATCAGCAAAATACCCTGCGCGACGCCGTCACAGCCGCGCTCTATCTGAATATTTTCAACAACCACGCTCGCCGGGTGAAAATGGCAAACATTGCCCAGACCATCAATGTGCTCCAGGCAATGCTGCTGACCAGGGACGACCAGCTGGTCAAAACACCGACCTTTTATGTCTTCAAAATGTATAAAGTCCATCAGGATGCCACGCTGCTGCCATTGGAAATCAATTGTGAACCATACAGATACAATGACCTGACGATACCCGCCGTTAGCGCCTCGGCGTCAAAGGATGCCAGCGGAAATATCCATGTTTCACTCTGCAATATTGATCCGAACCGAAATGTAGGCGTAGCTGTCGAACTGCGGGGAGTGGGAAAACTGACTAAATCAAGCGGTTCTATCATCACCGCCGACGCCATGAACGCCTACAACGATTTCGGGCAACCTGAGCAGGTGAATATCCGGAAATTTTTAGATTACAAACTGAAAAAGGAGCTGCTAACCATCTTCCTGCCGGCGAAATCGGTCGTCACCGTTACACTGGAATAGAAATTTTCCCGCAGAGCGGTACTTTCGCAGTTCTCTGATTCCGACGAAATCAGGCTGTATAGCTGCGAAAATTTGACCGATCGTTCAAAAAAAAGCTTGACAAAAAATTTATCACATTTATATTTTGACTGAACGGTCAGTCAGCATAAATTAAAAGAAGGTAATTATGTCCCGAAAACCCAGAGAAGACGTCAGAAAAAAAATTCTGGATACCGCCGAAAGTCTCTTTGCACAAAAAGGCTTCGACTCAACAGGTATCGATCTCATTGCCAAAACAGCCGGCATTACAAAATCGTTGATCTATTACTACTTTGAAAGCAAAGATGAAATTCTGTCAAAATTGTTTCAGGATTTTATCAGCGAATCAATTGAAATCAAAAAATATATAACCGATAACACAATGGCCGACAATTCACAGTTTAACATTGAAAAAATACTAAAGGATCATACGCTGCCTTTTCTATTATCACACAAAGATATCATCAAAATCGCCTTTACCGAATCTGTCAAAGACGCTCCGGTGACACCGCATCTGAATATTTTCCAGTATTTTGATCAGAACTTTCAAGCCAATTTTAAACTTGCCGACCAGTATGACATTCAGTATAACAAGGAATTCGCGAACCTTAACGGTTTTTTTCTTTTCTGGGCACCGCTTTTTTCGTTTGTGATTTTCAGTGATGAGTGGTGCGATTATTATCAATGCGACCTGGCAAGTGTCACGGCGCTTTTTGTATCCGAATACGCAAAAATGTACAAATTGTTAATTAATCCAAAATCCAAAAATGGGCATTCTTTAAAAAAACCGGTTACAACCGAAAAAAGTAACAACGATCTTTAAACCTTCCATAACAGCATGAGGGGATTATGAAAACGGAAGAAAAAATGATGACTGCCATCGCTGCTTTCGTCACCCGGTTCTACAAATGGATACCGTTTGTGGCATTGCTCCTTTTCATCCTCAGTATTATTTCCGCCGGTAACATAGAAACTAAGACCGAAATCAAAGACCTGATGTCCGAAAAAGACCCGATGATTGCCAGCTATATCGAGGTGGATTCGGTGTTCGCCGGCGGCGCTTCGATCATGATCACCATCGAGGGCAATGACAAAATCCGCATGGGACAGTGCGCCGAGGATTTTGTCGCCGCCCTGCAAGCCAACCCGGAGATTATGAAAGAGATCAAAGCCATCAACTTGAAAATCGACCGGCAGTTTATCGACGATTGGGGGCTAATGCTGTCAGAAGCCGAAGATATTGCAAAAACCGCTGAGACCTTTGCTCAGCTCAATCTTCTGCCCTTCATCAACGCGCTGAACAATTCCTTTGAAGAAACCTACACCGGCGAGGAAGCCGAAGAGGAGCTGGAAACCAACAAACAGGAAAACGAAGCCGTCGCCATGCTGAGTCAACTGGAGACTTTTTTCACACTGCTGCGGGAATATCTGGAAAATCCGGAAGCCCTGCCGGTCGAAGACCAGGGCAAAATTCTGGCTGAGACCTTTCTCTATGGCGAGCCCTATCAGTTCAATCATGATAACAGTATGCTG
>DSAS01000168.1 GCA_011046365.1 Fidelibacterota bacterium | reverse complement strand
TAGATTGACGAACCCTCGAAAGCAATATCGGCATCGTACGCTGAAATTGGCTGTCCCTGATTTGCTAAAGCAGGTACTAAGTCAGCAACAGACATTTCAAAAGATGGCAATCCTTCTTCATAGTCAGCGCTTCCGCCACCGCCGATCGGTTGAAATCCGCCGGAAACCGCCAAATTACCGGTTTTATATGCAAAATATATATTCGGGAAAATAGGTGCAAAGACATTCCCGACATATTCATCCGAGTTTAAATATTGATAGCTATTCGTTACCGTCTTGGTCTGCCAGATTGACTGGTTACTCAACGACAAATGCAGACCATCTTCCAATTTTGTCAATCCCGCCGGATTGTAGTAGACGGCATCCACATCCGTCGAGGCATTACGGTTCAATGTCCGCATATACGCGGCGCTCTGGTTGGTGTTGGTAACAATCCCCCCAGCCATCAGGATACCCGCCGACAACACGAGTATCAAGGACACAAACATAAAGGACTTCATGTTTTCTCTCCTTTGGTTAATTTCGTTTTGAATTTTGGTGTAACCGGCTTTTTGCCCTGTTCACGCTACCCTCATTTTTCAGTATAAATCAGAATACATCGACATCCTCTATTTATACTGACGTGCTTAATATACGGAAAAACTATTCAGAAATACAAAAGCTTTTTTATGAGTCGCTGTAAAGCAAATACCGGGTGTGGAGTTTTTGAAAAGAGGTCAGGTTGGAGAGCCAGACCGGATGGAGTTGCCGGAGATCGGCTTTAGCATCAACAAGCGCACGATAGTATTCAGCACCAAACAGCTGGTCAATCCGATCAGGCTCCCGCCAGCGAAAGTGACCCGGATAGAGTTGGGCAATCAGCCCCAATAAACAGGTGCCTACGGTGCTTGTGTGATATTTCTTCCGATCCGGAATGTTGATCTTGATTCCGGAGCACTCTTCACCGGTATAAATGCTTGAAGTAACAATCCGGCTGCGGGAACCCGGAATAAATGTAACCTGGCTGAATTCTGCATAATCACCCAGCATATCGTTCAGCCGGTCTATCAGGACCGAACCGCTGATCCAGGGCGCGCCGCCGACTTCGTACTGGAACAGACTTCCCGGACCGTTGCTGATGTTGGAATAGTAATAAAAACAGGTGGAACAATATGTCAGCAGCGTCTCAATAGTGTAGATATTCTCCAGCGGAATCCCCCAGGGCAAGCCCAACCGGTCATACCAGTCCCGGCGATTGTAATTTACCATCGGTATCAGATACAACCGCGCCGCATTTCCGGAATCTATCCAGCCTTCCTCGTTAATCAGCAACGCCAGTTCGCCAATGGTCATTCCATAACGCCAGGGTATTTGTGCTCCGTCGAGCAACCCGGATGAAGTCGCTAATGGTCCCTCCATAATTTTAGCGGTCAGTGGATTCGGGCGGTCCAGCAACACCAGCGGAATCCGGCGCTCGGCACTTAATTTTAGAAGTGAATTAACCACATCGTAATTCACATCATACCGGATACCGAGATATTGAAGGTCCACCAGAATCAGATTGGCACCATTCAGGTCCGCCTGTTTGATAACCGGATGATTGGGCGTTATCAGGATATTTTTGGCAATATTGGCTGAATCGAATGGCGAATAGCTCATGCCGGAGGATTCCGTGTTGAACTCCTTTTGCGAGGTCTGGATAATCGCGACTACCTGAAAATCGTCACGATCGCTGAACCGATCCAAAATGTGGACACCCTTTCGGTCCAGGCTGCCGCTGTTACAAACAACCGCCACCCTTTTATTTTTTATGATTTTACAATCGTTCGCTAGGAGTAGATCAAGAGCAGGATAAAGATTAACGGAATCCTTTTCAGATGGATAATAGTAAATAATTTTGGAATGCTGAAAATCATCGCTTTCCGCCAGCAGGAAAAGGGGAATCAAAAGCAAAAATAGTAATCTATTTCCGACTTTGCACATAATTAACCAAATTTCCCACCAAAATTGTCATCCCGGCGCCGATCAGAACATACCAGGTGTAATGAAAAATCGGTGGCGCACCAAATACAATTGGGATTATAATCACTAGCAGCATCGTCAGAATCCCGGCGGAAAAACCCCATAAAGCCGCCTTCTGACCGGTTTTTTTGAATAGCACACCCAGGAGAAAAGTACCGAGCAGACCGCCATAGGTAATGGATGATATCCCCAGGGCGATTTCGACGACGGATTGAAGCATTCTAATGAACAGAAATGCCACAATCGAGAGCATTACGCCCCAAAAGATTGTCAGAAGGCGCGAAACCAGCAAGTCTTTCTGCTGTGAATTTTCCCGTCCGAATATCGGTTGGTAGAGGTCCATCATCGTGGATGAAGACAGCGAACTCATTGACCCTGCCAGAGTTGACATCGCCGCGGCAAACAGACCGGCAATAATGAGTCCGCGGATTCCGGTAGGTAAATAATTGATGATAAAATAGGGGAAAATCTCATCGGCTTTGACAAAAGGCGCCATATTCGATCCGACGGTCATCCCTTTGAAAAAAGCAAAAAGCATTAATCCGACGAATAAGAACAGAGTAAACTGAATGATCACCACAACACCGCTGGTAATCAGCGCTTTCTGACTGTCCTTCAACGTCCGCGTGGTAAGCAGGCGTTGTACAATTAGCTGGTCAGTGCCGTGTGACGCCATGGATAAAAGAGCTCCGCCGATCAGACTGCCAATTAATGTATAAGGCTGTGAAAAGAAGCTCTTAAAACTTAGATTGAATATTGAAAATTTGTTCACATCGCCGGCATATTGGTTGACAGCGCGCAGCCCCCCGGGGACATTTTGAAACAGAATAATCAGGGCAATCACTGCGCCACCAACATAGATGCCCATCTGCAGAACATCCACCCAGATAATTCCCTTGACTCCGCCGGTATAGGTGTAGACCAAAGTCACCAGAGTAATGATAATAATCGAAACCGCATAGATCTGCGTAGTAGTAAATCCGTCAAAAACGGGAAAAACTCGGAAAATCAGCGCCAGTGGAATTGACGTGGCAAACAGGCGGACGCCGTCGGCGGCAATCCGGGTGAACAGAAATACAATCGAGGCATACCGTCGGGTCGTCTGCCCGAAGCGGTTCTCCAGCAATGCATATGCGGTATTGAGTTCACCTTTCTTATAAGCTGGTAAAAACAGAACACTAACGATAATTCTGCCGATTAAATACCCAATCGTCAGCTGTAAAAAATTCAAATTCGTCACATAAGCCAATCCGGGAATGCTGATGAAGGTCAACGTACTGGTTTCCGCGGCGACAATCGCAAAGGCAACCGCCCACCAGGGTACATTTGATCCGCCCAGAAAATAATCCTTTACCGAGCGTTGTTTTCCACCGGAGAAACTGCCAATCAGAGCGACGATTACCAGATAAACGAAAATGATAATCAGATCTACTGTTTGAAATCCGCTGTTTATCTCCATTCAGGTAATCCTTCCCGTGATAAGCGTTTATCTTATATTGTAACCGGTTTGTTCTTCTTCTTTCCGAAATTCGGATCAATTTTGATAAATAACAAAACGATAAAACTGGGAATTGTGCAGAACATCACATAGATAAAAAAGTGGTGATAACCTAAAATTTCCTGGATCTTGCCACTGATCATACCCGGTATCATCATGCCCAGAGCCATAAAGGCGGTCGCCAACGCATAATGCGATGTCTTATAAATGCCTTCCGCAATATAAATCATGAACAGCATATATCCGGTAAAACCGAACCCGTAGCCCAACTGCTCAATCCCTACGCAGGCACATACGACCAGAAAATTGTCCGGCATGGCGTAGGACATATATACATAGACTATATTTGGCAGGTTGATAGCCAACGCCATCCACCAAATCCATTTTTTCAAGCCGTATTTGGCTGCCAGAAATCCACCAAGCAGACCGCCAACCAGGAGCATGATAATGCCGATCGTCCCATAAGCAATTCCCACCTGCGAAGTGGATAACGCCAAGCCGCCTGCTTCCCGGGGATCCAGCAGAAACGGTGATGCCAGCTTGACCAGTTGCGATTCGGCTAACCGATATAGCAACAGGAATAAAATTCCCGCCACAATTCCCTTTTTGCGGAAAAAGGTCTTGAATACGTCCAGATAGGACGACAATACCTCTTTTGACTCTGTAGCGGCTTTGTCAACCGGATGAGGCAGACTAAATTTATGATATATGGCAAAGGCAAACAGCATCAGCGCCAAGATACCAAAAGAGAAGGTCCAGCTCAGGGGAATGTCGCCGGCAGCGGCGTTAAATTCGGCGCTTGCCGACTCCCGGAGAGCATGATTGACTTTAATCACCGCTTTCTGCGGAATATTCCAGTTATCAGCATTGAATTCAAACCGACTCTCGGAAACCAGAAAAATATCCTGACTGCCTCTCTTTTTTCCGAAATTCATAACAACGGTTTTCCCGTTTTCTGGTATCCCGGAAAGATAGAACCAGACGACGACCGAATCGCACTCATTTACTCCCTTTTCATAAAGCGGTACTACGACTTTTTCTGGATGATATAATATTCGCGGTTTCCCCGGTTCGGACATCTCCGGCGCAACAGGTCGGTCCCATTTCTGCATGGCAATCTGATCAGCCGGTAGTGCCTGCACCTCCAGGTTCACTGCTTCCAGCCCCGTATGGGTCTGAACATAGCCGGCAAACATGACCAGCAAGCCCATGGCGGTTATTGTGGCAAACCGGTAAAAGGTATTGCGGATACCTACAAACCAGGCTTGCTCATATTCCGACAGACCGAGCATGTAAAAGCCGTCGGCGGCTATGTCATGGGTTGCCGAGGCGAATGCCACGATCCAGAGAATGAATATGGTAATCGGGAAGTACAAGGGCAGTTGGACGGTTAAAGCGATCCCGAGAAATGCCATCGCCAGTACTAACTGCGTCCAGATAATCCAGTTGCGTTTGGTGGAGGTGACATCAATAAAGGGACTCCAGATGGGTTTGATTGTCCAGGGCAGGTACAGGATGGATGTCCAAAAAGCAATCGCCGTATTGGAGACACCCAGCGTCTTATACATTACAACAGCCACCACCATGACGATATTATAGGGAATACCTTCGGCGTAATAGAGTGACGGCACCCACCACCAGCCGGAACGCCGTTTTTCCTTGCCTGAATTCACTTTCGCATCCGTCATTTCACAATCTCTGTGTTAATAAATTTTCCGGAGTACCGAACCGGGATAATAATGCAGCACAATCTCTTCCGTGGAGTAGCCCTTCAGCGCCATGCCCAGCGCACCGATCTGACAATACCCTACGCCATGTCCCCAGCCGGCACCTTGCAGATTGAACGCCCTGGGCACGCCATTCTGACCCGCTTCAACACTGACAACAAAAGCCGAACTATACAAAAAAAGTTCATGTAG
>DSAS01000164.1 GCA_011046365.1 Fidelibacterota bacterium | reverse complement strand
GCGCCGGTCTGTGTGATGATCCCTTTTAACGGCTGGGGGGCTGTCCTGACCGGATTGCTGCTGGCGCAGCAGATTGACAATCCCTTCTTTACCGTTTTAAAAGCTGTGCCGACGAATTTCTATGCGATTTTTACGATTCTGCTGGTGCTCTTTATCACCGTGACCAACCGGGATTTCGGACCCATGGCTAAAGCCGAACGCCGGGCTCGGGAAACCGGTAAAGTCATTCGTGATGATGCCCAGCTGCTGGTTTCGGAAGAGACGATCGCCATGCCGGTTAAAGCGGGGGTAACACCGCGTCCGCTCAATATGTTTTTACCGCTACTGGCGATGGTACTGACAGTGCCCTTTGGGCTGCTGATTACCGGGAATGGCAATATCACTCAGGGGTCTGGTTCCACGGCAGTTTTTTGGGCAGTCCTGATGGGTATCGCCGTCAGCGCGATCCTGTTCAAGATACAGGGTATTTTTTCGCTGAAAGAGGTTCTGGACCTGGTTATGAAGGGCATGGGCGGTCTGATCCCCATGGGGCTTTTGATGGTGTTCGCCTTTACGCTGGGCGCCACCTGTAAAACCTTGGGCACCGGTCCCTATGTCGCCAACCTTGCCTCCGCCACTATTCATCCGGCGCTAATTATCCCGCTGGTGTTTTTAATCGCCTGCTTCATCTCTTTCGCAACGGGAACCTCCTGGGGCACCTTTGCGATCATGATCCCCATTGCGGTGCCCCTGGCGTTGAATCTCGATTTGAATCTGCCGCTAATGGTCAGCGCGGTGATGGGTGGAGGCGTGTTCGGCGATCACTGTTCGCCGATTTCGGACACAACAATGATTGCCTCTATGGCGTGCGCCTGCGACCATATTGACCATGTTAATACGCAACTGCCTTACGCGCTGACCACTGCCGGGTTGGCGCTGGTGCTCTATCTGATTCTGGGATTTGTTGGCTGACAAAATGACTGGAATTGATGCCGTCGTGTTTGATTTCGATGGAGTGGTAGTCAACAGTGAGCCACTCTATGAAAAGGCTGAACAGGCACTGTTTTTATCCTACGGTGTTGAGGTGGATTTGGAGGATATCAGGGATACAAAGGGGCTGCCGGAAGAGCAATACCTGGAAGTGATCAGTAAACGCTATCAGTTGCCGGCATCTCTGGCGGATATAAAACATAGGGGACGCATATTGTTACGGCGCGAATTTGCGACTGCGTTGGATTATATGCCCGGCTTTCTGGATTTTTTTCATAAAATCAACCGGCAATTGCCGACCGGACTGGCGAC
The DNA here is from genome assembly GCA_011046365.1 of Fidelibacterota bacterium. Taxonomy (GTDB): domain Bacteria; phylum Fidelibacterota; class UBA2242; order UBA2242; family UBA2242; genus B118-G9. The sequence goes on along the minus strand of DSAS01000164.1, from coordinate 4,228 downwards.
ATCCAGCGGCAGAGCAATGCTGGAGTGGATTTTTGCCAATACCAAAATCCGCAACCACTTTTCCATGATCGTAACCGCCGACGATGTGCGCCGTTCAAAACCCTATCCCGATCCCTATGCGAAAATTTGTCGCCTGCTGGCTGTCGAGCCCGGTCATACGCTTGTGATTGAAGATTCCATCAATGGGCTGCAGTCGGCTCAAGCGGCGGGTACAATAACCGTCGGTTTGATCGGACCATCGAACTTCTCGGATTTGAGTAGCGCCGACTATACCGCCCGAAATTTTGAGGAAATCGAAACGCTGATTAACAGTGAATTCCAAATTAGAAAAATGAAATAATTCTTGCATTTAGCCCTGAAACCAAGGATATTACCGACCGGTTATGCGTTTATTTAAGTGTTTATTTTCATAATGAGATTTCTGAAAAAAATAAACTGCGATTTTTCTTTAAGCTGCCCAAACCCGCCCGGGCGATCATATAATTTTTATATTACTCGAAGAATAACACACCGGTCCCATTGGATAATTCAATGGCATCTGGTAAAATAATAGAAATGAGAATAAGATGTCAAAATCGAAAAGTTGGCTGCGCTTACTGAAATATGATCCGATACCGATATTATTAAAAAAGGCGCCGCTGCCCATTCGTTATGCCACCGCCCTCCAGTTTAATCCTCAGGATACGGAATTTCTGGAAACCCTGAGACAGGCGCTGATCGGCTATAAACCGCGGGAACATCTGCTCGCCACCCAGTTAGAAAACGGATGTTGGAAGCAGGAGAAACGCTATAAAATCGAAGAACGCAACCGGGCAATGCTGTTTTTGCAGCAATTGAAAAATATGACCCAGCTGCTTGATTACGGCTGCACAAAAAACTTTACAGCGATTCAAAGAGGCATTATTGCGCTGCTGAAAATGCAAAAACCCGACGGTAAATTTCCCCTTTTACTGCATCATCACAGTTATGCACTCTGGCTGTTGGCGCGCTACAATATGATCGGCAATCCTTTCGTAGAAAAAGGGTACCGCTGGCTGGCTAAGCGGCAGCGCTTCGATGGCGGTTGGCTTTCGCCCTCTATGGTGCACAGCGGAATCTCCTTGAAAACGGCTAAGAGCGGCATCTGGACGACAATTTTTGCCTTTCAGGCTTTCAGTGTTCACAGCCGGCTGCGGAATTCCGAGGTATGTCAGAAAGCGGCAACTTTTGTCCTCGAGAATTATCTGGAAAAAAACCACACGACACTATTTCCGGAAGCCGACGCCTGGAATTTTCTGTATACCGATTACTCAGATAACGGTCTTTTCCGGGGTGGTACCCTGCGGTTTATCGAAGCCCTGGCGCCCGTTGCTGAACTACACAACCATCCAAATTTTAAAAAAGCCGTCAACTGGCTGCTGGACCTGCAGCAAAAAGACGGACTCTTTCCGGCAGTAGCCGGGAAATCCAGGGAAGGCGACTACTCCGTAACCTTACGGTTTGTAATGGCTCTGAAAGAGATGGACAAAGCCGCTGGTTAAGCGGAACTAATTATCGAAATGACCGATAAATAATCTTGGGAGATGTCGTATAAAAAACGATCAGGAGAAAAAATGACCGAAAAGATAAACAATTCCGATTATCAGGATCAGCCGGAAACCATTAAGGGAGTTCCGGAAATCCTTCCGATTATGGCATTGCGGAATACCGTGCTGTTTCCGCAGCAGGTAATCCCGATTTATGTCGGGCGTGAGCGCTCACTAAAACTGATTGAGGACCTCCCGGAAGCGAAGCGCCGGATTGTCGTCGTTGCCCAAAAAGACGGCTCGATTGAAATGCCGGATAAAGAAGACCTCTATGAATGGGGAACAATCGCACAGGTTTTGAAAATATTCAACATGCCCGACGGCAGTAAGAGCGCCATTGTGCAGGGTATGGAACGCGCCAAAGTTCAATCTTTTATTCAACTGGAGCCCTATTTTAAAGGCGCTGTGCTGAAAGTGTCTGAGACCTACGAACCCAGCATTGAAATTGATGCGCTGGTCGCCAATTTACGCCAGCTGTATAATAAACTGATCAAGGTTGCACCCTATTTAACGGAAGAGCATACCACGGTACTCTCCAATATTCAGCATCCCGGTCGCCTGGTGGATCGGGCGATCCAGCTCCTGAATGTGCCGGTGGCTGAAAAACAGGAGGTGCTGGAACAACTGAATATTCGCAAGCGTCTGGAGCGTTCGACTATCATTATCAATAAAGAGATACAGCGCATTGAACTGGGTGAGATGATTCAGTCGGAGGTACAGGATGAGATCTCCAAGACCCAGCGGGAATATTTTTTGCGCGAGCAGATGAAGACAATTAAAAAGGAGCTGGGCGAAGACGAAGGAACCATGGAGATTAAGGAGCTGGAGGAAAAAATCGCCAAGGCTCCCATGACCGAAGAGGCTCGCAAAGTGGCAGAAAAGGAGTTAGACAGACTTCAAAAAATTCCGCCGGCTTCACCGGAATATACGGTCTCCCGAACCTATCTGGACTGGCTGGTGGAGCTACCCTGGGACACCTATACCAAGGACAACGTGGACGTTAAAAAAGCGAAGGAGATTCTTGACGAGGACCACTACGGATTGGACAAGGTGAAAGACCGGGTGATCGAATATTTAGCGGTGCGCAAACTGAAAGAGCAGGTCGAAAAAGAAAGTGCCGTTAAGGGACCGATCCTTTGCTTTGTAGGTCCTCCGGGCGTCGGCAAAACCTCTATGGGTAAATCCATTGCCCGGGCGATGGGGCGTAAGTTCATACGGATTTCCCTGGGCGGTGTGCGGGATGAAGCCGAGATTCGCGGGCATCGCCGCACCTATATCGGCGCACTGCCGGGACGGATAATTCAAAGTATCCGCAAATCCGGTTCCAGCAACCCGATTTTTATGCTGGATGAAATTGATAAGGTGGGAAATGATTTTCGGGGTGATCCCTCCTCAGCGCTGCTGGAAGTCCTGGACCCCGAACAGAACAGCAGCTTCAGCGACCACTACCTGGAAGTCACCTACGATCTGTCCAAAGTCATGTTCATTGCCACCGCCAATATGAATGATACGATCCTGCCGGCTTTGCGCGACCGGATGGAAATGCTGGAATTCTCCGGATATATCGAAGAGGAAAAACTGAATATTGCCAAAAAATTCTTGATCCCGAAGCAGATCAAGGAGCACGGTCTGAGCAAGACCACAATTAAGTTTACCGATGACGGAATTCGGAAAATTATTGCGCACTACACCCGGGAAGCCGGTGTCCGTAATCTGGAACGGGAAATTGCCAATATCTGCCGGAAAATTGCCCGCGATGTAGCCGGTCGGAAGCGTAAAAAAGCATTTGTAGTGGATTCAAAAGCCGTGGAGACCTATCTCGGTCCGCAACGCTTCTTTGTGGATATTGCCGAGCGCGCTTCGAAACCCGGTGTTGCCATCGGTCTGGCGTGGACGGCTGTCGGCGGCGATATCCTGTTTATCGAAGCCACCGGCATGAAGGGCAAAGGCAATCTCCATCTGACCGGTCAATTGGGCGATATAATGAAAGAGTCGGCTGAGGCGGCACTTAGTTATATCCGGTCCAACGCAAGGGAACTGGATATTGATGAGAAAATATTCAGCGAAACCGATATTCATGTCCATGTACCCGCCGGGGCTGTGCCGAAAGATGGACCTTCCGCCGGAGTGACAATATTAACGGCGATTTTCTCGCTCCTGAAAAAGAAAAAGGTCAAGGATAAGCTGGCGATGACCGGCGAGATTACGCTGCGCGGAGCCGTTTTACCGGTTGGTGGCATCAAAGAGAAAGTGCTCGCGGCGCACCGGGCTGGCTTGCGGCGGGTGATTCTGCCGGATCACAACCGTAAGGACCTGGTGGAGATTCCCAAACAGATTCAGAAAGAGATGAGTTTTGAATTCGTTAAGGAGATGTCCGATGTCCTGGAGCTGGCAGTCCGCAAATAAACTCGTTGATATTTCTGATAGTATGTGTAAATTTGCAGGCTTTTTGAGCGAATCTGAATCGTTTACTGCATTCCCGGGCGCTTAGCTCAGTTGGTTCAGAGCACCTGCCTTACAAGCAGGGGGTCACAGGTTCGAATCCTGTAGCGCCCACTCCCCTAACAAAAATACCAATACCACTTGCTGACATAGTATAATGGTCACAGGTTCGCCCCGCCGAAGGCGGGATTAAGTCCCGCAATCTGCGGGAAATCCTGTAG
>DSAS01000041.1 GCA_011046365.1 Fidelibacterota bacterium | reverse complement strand
GACGATCGGGTCGGGCGTCTGCTGGTGAGCCTCTCCATGCCGGCGATGATCGGGATGTTTGTCACGGCACTCTACAATGTGGTGGATACGATTTTTGTGGGGCGCGGTGTCGGTCCGATGGCGATTGCGGGCATCACCATCGTTTTTCCCATTCAGATGGTGGTGATGGCGGTGGCGATGATGATCGGCATCGGCGGAGCGTCCGTGATTTCCCGGGCACTGGGGGCGGGTGATTTCGAAAAAGCGAATACCACCTTCGGCAATGTACTGCTCTCCATCGTGATTTTCAGTGCGACCTTATCTTTTTTAGGTAATCTTTTTATTGATCAACTGCTGGCGCTGTTTGGTGCGTCGAAGACTATTTTGCCCTATGCCCGGGATTATGCCCGGATCATTTTGCTGGGGACGGTCTTTTTTTCTTTTGCCATGTCGAGCAACAATGTGATTCGCGCAGAGGGACGGGCGAAAGTGGCGATGACGACGATGCTGATTTCGGCGATTCTGAATATTATCCTGGACCCGATTTTTATTTTTGGTTTTAAATGGGGCATCAAGGGTGCGGCGGCAGCGACGGTGATTTCCCAGATGGTGACAGTGGTTTATCTGATTTACTACTTTCTTTCCGGGAAAAGCAGTCTGACTCTGCATTTGCGGAATTTGAGACTGAAAAAGGTCATCATGCGTGAGGTGGCTGCGATTGGTTCGCCTTCGCTGTTAAGACAGCTCTCCACTAGCGTTCTGGTGATCGTTGTCAACAACACCCTGCGTGTATTCGGGGGCGATTTTTCCATTGCGCTGTTTGGTATCATGCACCGTATGTTAATGTTTGTCAATATGCCGCTGTTCGGAATTGCCCAGGGGATGCAGCCGATCGTGGGATTCAATTACGGTGCCCGGCGATTTGACAAAGCCAAGCGGGCGCTCTCATTATCCATTAAAGCCAGTACCGTGATTTCCTTTGCCGGTTTATGCCTGCTGTTTGCCTTTCCGGGGGCGATTATTTCAATTTTTACAAACAATCCCGAGCTGATCCGGATGGGTATTCCGGCGGTGCGGATTTTTATCGTGGCGCTGCCGGTATTTGGTTTTGTGACGGTGGGCTCGACACTGTTTCAGGCGATCGGCAAGGCGAAGCAGGCGCTCTTTCTGACGGTTAGCCGGCAGCTGGTGCTGATCATTCTGGTGTTAATCCTGCCGCGGCTGTTTGATTTGACCGGTGTCTGGATGACCTTTCCCATCACGGATGTGCTGATCTTTTTGGCGACTCTGTGGCTCTACATTCCGCAAATGCGGGAGTTTGATCGCCATATTAAAGCGCCTCAGGGAGTAAATGATGAAAAATAACCCATCCATTTCCCGCTTTTTATCCTGTCTGTATCGTCATACCCAGATGTATTTTGACCGCCAGTTGCAGCCCTATGAAATCAGTTACGGCAGTCTTGCATTTCTGATGGTGCTCTTCCATCACGATGGGATTCATCAGGAGGAGATCAGCCAAAAATTATCCGTTGATAAAGCCACCACTGCCCGGGCGATTCAAAAATTGGTGGAGTTGGGTTATATCAACCGGGTGGTGGATCAGTGTGATCGCCGGGCGTACCAGATTTTTCTGACGGCAAGAGGAAAAGCGCTGAGACCCCAATTGGAAGCTCTGACCCGGAAATGGACGGCTCACTTGACGGATGGATTTACCGCAGCAGAGATCGAGCAGAGTTTTCGGTTGCTGGAAAAAATGAGTCAGAATGCCCGGCGTTTCAAGAACCTACTCTGACGCCTGTTCCCACGAAATTTCCCCTCGTAAAAGAGCCTGATAATTTTATTTGGATTTGATTAAAAATTGGTGTATTATTGCGCGTTTTTTACCTGATTCACAAGGGAAATCCGATGTGCGATTATGGTACGACGTCGTTGGAAACCATTATAGGGGGATTTATGCGAAATGGAAAAAGAAATCAAAGCCTACGGACCGCACTTAATGCTGGATTTGAATGACTGCAATCCGGAGATACTTGACAATCTGGATGCCTGTTTTTATCTTCTGAATGAGTTACCGGCAATGATTGGAATGACCAAAATAACCCGCCCCTACGTATTTCGCTATGAAGGTTCTACCGTTGATGACGATGGAATCACCGGGGTTGTGATTATTGCGGAAAGTCATATATCATTGCACACCTACCCGAAGAAAAATTTTGTGTTTGTTGATCTGTTTTCCTGCAAGGATTTCGATGTTGAAACGGCGCGAAAATATGTGATTCAGTATTTCCAATCGAAATCACCGAAAACCTTTTTGCAAATCCGCGGAACGGAGTTTCCCGACGCCGGAAACGCCAAAAATTGAGATGACGGAAAGAAGCCAAAAGCACAATCCCGGCGCCTTCGGTGGTCTGGAGCCGCCCGATTGTGATTACGAGACTGCGGCAATTGCAGTGCTACCCATTCCTTATGACGGCACCTCAACCTGGATAAAGGGCGCCGATCGGGGACCGGCGGCGCTGCTGGAAGCCTCCGCCAATATGGAGCTCTATGACATTGAAACCGACAGCGAGGTTTATCAAAGGGGAATTACGACGCTTCCGCCGGTGCAATGTCCGGCTGATCCCGGGGAAATGGCAAAGTGCGTTTATTCCGCCGCTCGCAGGGTTATTGATGACAGCAAGTTTTTAGTGGGTATCGGCGGTGAGCATTCGGTGAGCAGTGGATTGGTCAGAGCGGTGTATGAAAGATTTGACGGGTTATCCGTTTTGCAGTTGGACGCCCATTCCGATCTGCGGGAGGAATACGACGGCAGTCCCTTTAATCACGCCTGTGTGATGGCGCGAATTAAGGAGTACTGTCCCATCGTTCAGGTAGGGGTCCGTAGTATGGACAGTTTGGAGAAGAAAAATCTGGACCTCGACCGGGTGCTGTTCGCCCATGAATGGTTTGACCATCCCGATCCGCTTGGCTGGATCAATGTCCGCCTGAGTGAAAATGTCTATCTCACGATTGATCTCGATATTTTCGATCCGGCGGTGATGCCCTCTACCGGGACGCCGGAGCCGGGAGGACTCTGGTGGTACGACGTGATGCGGATCATCAGCGGGGTTGCGGCGCAGAAAAATATTGTCGGGTTTGATGTGGTGGAGCTCTGCCAGGATCCGACTAACAAAGCGCCGGATTTCATGGCGGCGAAACTGATCTACCGGACCTTGAGTATGATTTTTAAGAAGGAGAAACAGCAATGAAAAAGCAGGATTATTTAAAGGAGACGATTCGTCATATTGACATAAAGTCTTTCGATGCCCGACCGATTATTGACAGTTACCGGACAATGGCATTTCAGGCGCGCAATCTGGCAACGGCGGCGGATATCTTCAGCCGGATGCTGCAGGATAAGGATTGCAGCATTATCCTGACGCTGGCGGGCTCGCTGTTCAGCGCCGGGTTAAAGGACGTGGTGGCGGATATGATTGAGAATAACATGGTGGATGCGATCGTATCAACGGGTGCAATCATCGTGGATCAGGATTTTTTCGAGGCGCTGGGCTTCCAGCATTATATCGGGACACCTTTTGTCAATGATGCCGAATTGCGGGAGCAGATGATTGACCGGATTTATGATACCTATATTGATGAAGAGGAGCTGCGGGTTTGTGATATGACCGTGGCGGAGATCGCCGACAGTCTCGAACCGCGCCCCTATTCGTCCCGGGAGTTTATTTACGAGATGGGCAAATATCTGGATAGGCAGGGTCTCAAAACCGATAAATCGGTGATCTATTCGGCGTATCAAAAGGGTATGCCTATCTTTGTCCCGGCTTTTTCCGACTGTTCCGCCGGATTTGGGCTGATTCATCATCAATGGCATCACAAGGAAAAGCAGGTCAGCATTGATTCCGCCCGGGATTTTCTGGAATTGACCCGGATCAAACTGAACTGCACCGAAACCGGTATTTTGATGATCGGTGGCGGCGTGCCGAAAAATTTCACCCAGGATGTGGTGGTTGCCACGGAGGTACTGGAGCAGGAGCGACCGATGCACAAATATGCGATTCAGCTGACCGTCGCGGACGAGCGGGATGGGGCGCTTTCCAGTTCGACGCTGAAGGAAGCCAGCTCCTGGGGCAAGGTGGACACGACTTACGAACAGATGGTCTACGGCGAAGCGACGGTTACCATGCCGCTGCTGCTGAGCGATGCCTATCATCGTGGCGGTTGGAAACAGCGCCAACCGGCGAATTTTCAGAGCCTGTTTCTCAAGGAATGAATCGCAAGCAGCGGGTTTTTTAATAAGAGCGAGACTGTGCAAAACATTAGCAAAAGCCGGCAGACCAGCCCAAAATAAAATCGGGTTCAAAATTTTGAACCCGATGTCTTAAGTTAAGCGCTAAAATATATATCCGATCAATTTCTGTGGTTATGACGAATATCACAGAATTGGGGCATTTGTCCATGAAATGCTGCAGATTGTTTTCAAAAACCCGGATACCGGATTGATAATTTTAATGGAATTTGCGCGCAAAGTGATGTAATATTACAAGTGGACATAGCAGAAATCAGACCCGGTTGGAATGGGAACTAAAAGTGCTTTTATTCGTCTGTAAAATATTGCTTCTATGAAATGAAAGGATAGCGGGAGGAAATTATGTCAGTTCAACGGTTTTTTCTGGCGGGGGCTGTTCTGTTCGCTGTACTGTTTGGCGGATTTGGAACCGCCACTGAAGACCTGCGGGTCGCGGTGCTGGACTTTCAGAATCAGACCGGACAGCCGGAGCTGAACTACCTGGAAGCCGCCATTCCCAGTGTGCTGATTACCGATTTGAGCATTTGCGAGCAGCTGACCCTGGTGGAGCGCGCCCGCCTGCAGGAAATTTTGGACGAGATGCAGCTGGCTCTCTCGGGTGTTGTCAATGACGAACAGGCAACCGAGATCGGGGAACTAGCCGGTGCTGATGCAATTCTGGTAGGCAGTATTACAGCGGGAGGTCAGGTTTTCAGGATTGACGGGCGCCTGGTTGATGTCGCCAGCGGACAGGTGATTCTGGCGGAAAAGCGGAGCTGGCTATCGGATGATGAGATTTTGCTGGCGGTGGACGAACTGGCGGAACAGATCATCTGCAAATTGACCGGCGTGGAGACGGGTGTGAGCAGAGATTTTATCTATGAACCGCTGGGCGTGGTGGAATATCATGTGTTGAAAATGGAGACGGCGCTGGATCAGCCGGTCTGGCTGAACGGTAGCGGTGAAGCGGTCTTTTTGCAAGTGGATATCTATTCCAAAGAGGTGCCGGCAAGGGAGCGTATACCGCTGAATTTGGCGCTGGTGATTGACCGCAGCGGCAGTATGGCATCTGCCCGCAAACTGGATTACGCCAGGCAGTCGGCGAAATTTATTCTGGAAAATCTGGCAAAGGATGATATCATTTCGATTGTGACTTACGGATCGAAAGTTCAGCTGGTGGTTCCGGCTCAAAAAGCCGCTGCGAAACGCAAAACAATCCAGCTGATTGATGAGATTACCGCCGGCGGTGCGACTAATCTCAGCGGCGGAATGCTGGAGGGTTT
>DSAS01000163.1 GCA_011046365.1 Fidelibacterota bacterium | reverse complement strand
TCCACGATCCACCATAGAAACCGTTGGAACCGGGTTTGCTGTGATATGACCCACAATTATCTCAAGCATTCAGTAAATGTCATATTGGCGACAAACCGGTCCATAAATCCGGCATCGGTTGCCAGGACAATATGAGCTATTTGCTTCAGCAACGTATGATAATCGGGCTCCCGGAGAAGCAGCTGTTTGACACCCCGTAAAGCCGTATTACCGGCTTGCATCACAGAGGTGTCAACACCGCTGAAAAGCCCGATTTTTTGGGCATTGGCAACACCGATATAATTGCCAAAAGCGCCGCCGATATAGAGCTTTTTCAGGTCGCTGAAAGTAGCCGAGAATCGTCGCAATAATATCTCCAGCCCGGCAGCGATTGCAGCTTTCGCCAGCTGGAGTTCGCGAATATCCTGCTGAATTATTGTAACCGTATTCTGAATGACAATCCTGCCATCGGGACTCGTAATCCGTCCGGTCTGGTCAATGAGTCCGAGTTCGAGGGCACCGGCGACGGCGTCTACCAACCCGCTGCCGCAGATGCCACGGGCTTGACCGCCGCCGAGGACATGGCCGACGAACTGCCGGTTACTCAATGTAACCTTCGAAATTGCACCGGTAGTCGCCCGCATACCCATGGAAATTTTCGCCCCTTCAAATGCCGGACCGGCTGCCGTGGAGGCACACAGGATTTTTTGGCGGTTGCCGATAACCACTTCACCATTGGTGCCCAGATCAATCAGCGCCGTGAGATCGGTTTCCGTCACCAATCCCGTAGCAATGATGCCAGCCAGGATATCACTGCCCACAAAACCGCCGATGCAGGGTAAGAACCGGACTTCCGGGTTGCCGGGCAAATCCCAGCCGATTCCGTTTGCAGCCGCGGTAAACTCCGCGCCGCCTACTGTCTCAAAAGGTGCGCAGGAGAGGGGCGTCACATCCCGCCCGCAAAAAAGGTGGTGCATGACCGTATTACCGACGATAAATATCTGCCGTAGCGGGAGTTCTTTTACGGAACCCATTGATAATAAATCCAGAATCATTTTCAGAAGCGCCGACCGGATCTGTTCCCGCAATTTCACCGCACCGTCTGGATGCGTGCCATACTCCACCCGGCTCATGATATCACCGCCGTACTGTGCCTGTGGATTCAGGGCTGACTGGGTTCCCGCCACATTGCCGGTTGCAAGGTCCAGCAATTGCGCCACCAGCGTCGTCGTTCCCAAATCAACCGCCACGGCATATCCGGAACGACCGGCAGTTTGAAATCCCTCTTCGTCCGCCAAAATCTGCATTTCCCACTGGGCAATTTCCAGGGTCACTGGCTCGAAAACCCGGCACTGACAAGCCAGCCGCCAGCCCCCGGCAAGTTCCTCGGAGCTGAAAAAGCGTTCCTGAACATCATTAACCGACAGCTCCCCCTGCAGGATTTTGACCCTGCAATTGCCACAACTGCCCTCGCCTCCGCAGGGAAATTCCACTCCGTATTCAAACAGAACATCCTGCAGCGAAGCACCGGATTCCACCCAAATCCGCTTCCCCAGCGGCTCCAGTTTCACTTCAATCATTCCAAATCACTCTTTTCGTTAAAATCCACGGTTTTTAATATAAGCAATATATAGCGTTTTCCATTGCGGAAAATCCTGTTAAATTATCTGCACGAGAAAGGTGAGTGAAACGATGCAAGGATATGTCCAGGTATATACCGGCGACGGTAAGGGTAAAACCACTGCGGCGCTGGGACTGGCGCTGCGGGCAGCCGGCGCCGGCTTGAAGGTCTTCATCGGACAGTTCGTCAAAGGCATGGAATACAGCGAAATCAGCGCTCTGCGGAAAAAATTGCCGGAAATAACGGTGCGTCAGTACGGTGGCGATTGTTTCATCGTCAACAAGCCCGATGAGCGCGACAAGCAGCTCGCCCGTGCCGGATTAGACGAAGTGAACAGCATCGTTCAATCCGGTGAGTACAATGTGGTGATTCTCGATGAAGCCAATATCGCTGTCTATTTCAACCTGTTTTCGATTGATGATCTGCTGAAGATTGTGCGGGCAAAACCGTCGCACGTTGAACTAATCATCACCGGACGTAAAGCCCATCCCGCCCTGATCGAAGCCGCCGATCTGGTCACCGAGATGCAGGAGATCAAACACTATTATCAAAAAGGAGTTCAAGCCCGTAAAGGAATCGAATCATGAACAGTCAACTACGAGTCGCCTTTCAGGGCACGCATTACGCATTCAGCGAAATCGCCGCCCGCAAGTATTTTCACGAAGATATTACCACCCTTCCCTGTCGGCAATTTACCGATGTTTTCAGTGCCGTCGAGATGGGTGATTGCCAATTTGGTATCATCCCGGTTGAGAACTCCACCACCGGCAGCGTCTATCAAAACCTTGACCTTATTCTCGATTCCAGAGTGACGGTAGTCGGCGAGGTGCAGCTCCGCATCGAGCAGCATCTGATCGCCAATCCCGGTGTCAAATTTGGAGATATCCGCGTCGTCTATTCCCATCCCCAGGCGCTGCAGCAATGCGGACTGTTTCTGGCTTCGCTGCCCGATATCGAAACGATCGCCAGCAACGATACCGCCGGCAGCGTTCTGCATATTCGCGAAAAACGGCTGCTGCACGCCGCGGCGATTGCCAGTCGTCAGGCTGCTGAGGACAACCACATGCTGATATTAAGAGAGGAGATCGAGGATAATCCCGAGAACTATACCCGCTTTCATATCATTGCAAAAACTTCAGAGACGCCGCCAGACGCGAATAAGACCTCGATCATCTTTTCCATGAAAAACATCCCTGGCGCCCTGTTCAAAAGCCTCAGCGTTTTCGCGCTGCGGGACATTGACCTGCTGAAGATTGAATCGCGCCCCATGCGCGGCAGGCGCTGGAAATATCTCTTCTATCTGGATTTCGCCGGCAATATGCAGGAAGAACGCTGCCGGAATGCCATCCGACATCTGGAAGAAATTACCTCATTCCTGAAAGTGCTCGGGTCTTATAAAGCCGCGGATGAATGATAAAACGTCCCGTCTGAATCATTCCGATTAATAAAAAAAGCGCTTCAAATCGCCCCTTTATTAACGGCGAACCGTTATTCCCAAGTTAGCTAATCCGTAATACTTTGGCGCCTTTTATATTGCCGCGCTTCAGTTCGTAAAGCGCCTTATTGGCTTCGCCCAGTGTGTACTCTGTGATAGCGGGTTTAATCGGGATTTCCGCCGCCAGTTCCAGAAACTCCGCCACATCCCGGCGGGCTACATTGGCTACGCTTTTAATCTCCTTTTCCAGCCAGAGATGCTGTGGATAATCCAATTTGAGCAGGTAGTCCTGATCAACTTTTTCCTTACGAATGGCATTGATTACCAAACGCCCGCCGGCTCTCAGGTTGTTGAGCGCTTCCACCACCGGCTTCCAGACCGGCGTCGTATCAATGATGGCATGACAGAGTTCCGGCGAACGGTCGGTGGTATCACCTGCCCAGGCGGCACCCAGCTCCCGGGCAAAACGCCGTTCCGTATCGCTGCGGGCAAAGACATACACTTTCGTGTAGGGATATTTATGCAACACCATTTTCAAAACCAGGTGTGCCGACGCACCAAAACCGGTCAGTCCCAGCCGCTGACCGTCCTTGAGATTACACAGGCGGAGAGAGCGATAGCCGATCGCCCCGGCGCAGAGTAGCGGGGCGGCTTCGGAATCGCTGAAGTTTTCCGGTATAGGAAAGACCGATGTCTCCGGCACCACCATATACTCGGCATAGCCGCCGTTGACATCCCGACCGGTCGCCCTGAAATCGGGGCAGAGATTTTCATTGCCCGTCTGGCAGTATTCACACTTTCCACAGGTCGAATAGAGCCAGGCAACACCCACCCGGTCACCAATCCTGACCGTCCTTACATTTTCGCCCACTTCGCTTACCGTTCCGACGACTTCATGTCCCGGCACCACCGGATAGCGGGGCGGCGGTGTGCGCCCTTCGATCTCGTCCAGCTCCGTATGACAGACGCCGCAAACATGAACCTTGATCAATACTTCATTCCGGTCGGGTCGGGGTACCGGCAGACCGGCAGCACTCAGCGGGTGCAGATCAACAGACACATCGGTTTTTCTGGTCAGGAGCATCGCTTTCATCTTTTTCCCGCCTTTCCTCGAATAACAGCTTACATAAAATCAGAGGAAAATTCAAGGGCAAAACCGGAGCTCCCTCATTCCGGTCGGCTGGATGGATAACAAATAACCTCCATTGCCAGGTCAAAACAGAACCCGGTGACCAGAGAGCAACGTCCGGAGCGTATTATTTTTTCTTATTCTTTTTGGAAAAACTGGGGTAGAGTTTCTCCATGCATTCCGGACAGATGCCGTGGCTGAAGACCGCTCCGGAATGATCCATGATGTATTTCTCCACATGCTCATAATAGCCTTTGTCATTCCGGATTTTCTTGCAGTTGGCACAAATCGGGATCAGTCCCTGCAGCGTGCTTACCTTATTAAGCGCTTCCTGAAGCTCCTTGATCATTCGGTCCCGCTCCTGCTCCGCCTGCTTGCGCTCGGTAATATCGCGCCCGATGCCGACAATTCCGATAATATTACCCTGATTGTCCCGGAGCGGCACCTTTGTGGCGGAGTTCCAGCGCCTGCCGCCTTCCAGATGGTCAAGAGGCTCTTCGTGGTTAATCAACGGCTCTCCGGATTTGATAATAGCCTGTTCATCGGCATGAAATTGGGCTGCCAGCTCCTGTTCGATAAAATCGAAATCCGATTTACCGATGATCTCATCAGGTTCCGATTTGCCCATTCGTTTTGCCACGGCATGATTGCAGATGATAAAGCGCCCTTCGGTATCTTTGGCATAGATTTTATCCGGAATATTGTCAATAACGGTTTTCAGCAGGTTCCGTTCGCTGGCTAAAGCTTCTTCCACCCGCTTGATTTCAGTTATATCCTCCAGGGTTTCAAGGGCGCCGATTACCTTGCCCTTTGAATCCTTTATCACGACCGCCGTAATGAAAATCCACTTCCCGTCTTTACCCAGATGTTCAAAGTAGTCAGTCACCTCGTATCCGTTTTCCACCAACTCTGATTTCTTATATTTATCGGAATACCAGTCAGGCATCTTCTTAATAGTTCCATCCAGGAGCAGGTCCACCAGACAGGGTCTTTTCTGCCTGTAAAAAGCCTTCCAGTGGTTTTGCGTGCCGACTACATCCGCCGCATTGATGCCACTCAGCTTGACCAGGGCATCGTTCCACAATACCACTTCATGATTCTGATCAACAAAAAACTGTGGAATCGAGGAACCGTTGAGCATATTTTTCAATTTTTCTTCGCTGTTCCGCAGATCTTGCAGCGCCTTTTTTAACTGTTCTTCTGCCTCTTTCTGGGCGGTGATATTTTTAGAAACCCCGAAAGTGCCGATGATCCTACCCTGGCTGTTCATCAGCGGCATTTTCGTAGAAGACGCCCACGAAACGCTACCGTTCGCCCAACTTCGCTTCTCCACTTTATCAACAATCGCCTTGCCGGTCTTGATGATATTCTGCTCGGTTTGATAGTCCTCCTTTGCAAACTCCTCCGGGAAGAAATCGAAATCGCTCTTCCCGATAGCCTC
>DSAS01000133.1 GCA_011046365.1 Fidelibacterota bacterium | reverse complement strand
ATCATGAAGTATCCGGTCACCTGCCGGCAATACCTGAACTTTATGAACCAGGCTTACTGCCGAAACGCCGTTGATAAAAACGGTTACGGATATTATAAAGGCGATGAGTTCAAACCAGCGGGTCAGTATAAATTCATTGATGTCAAGGAGAAAAAAAAGGAGATTGGGGATATCCTTTTCGATGAGGAAAAGGGCTATTTCATCCTGGAAGATGACGAATACCTGGATCACCCCGTCGGTGATGTTTCCTGGTTCGGGGCACACGCTTTCGCCCGGTGGTACAATCTCGAACTACCGACTGAAGAAGAATGGGAAAAAGCCGCCCGCGGGCGCACCGGCTTTGATTTTCCCTGGGGCAATAGCATTGACTGTCAGAACGCCAACATCGCCGGCTGTATGAAGCGCGGTTTCTTAGCTTCCACGACACCCGTCGGGAAATTCAACGGCGAGGACGGCACGATCAATAGTCCCAGCCCCTACGGCGCTTACGATATGGCGGGCAATGTCTGGGAGTGGACCAACTCCTGGTACGGCGGCAATTTTAAAACCTACCGGGTCATTAAAGGCGGCAGCTATCATGAATCCAAGGGGGTGAAAGCCAATCTGGAGAGTCTGTCCACCTGGTACCGCTACTGGGTTGATCCGCAGAGCACATCCGGAAAATACGGCTCGGCGGTTGGATTCCGTTGTGTTTTAAAGAAATAGTCAACTATTATTCATAAAACAGGGTCTCTGGTTTAAAATCGGAGACCCCTATTTTTTTACTTTTTAATTATTCTTAAATTCAGTACAATACTCGTTGTCATCATAAAGATATAGACGATGAAATGAAAATATCATTACGGAAAAAAATACAAATTGGCCAACGGATGATTTCATCGCTGACCGGCCCGCTATCGGCATCACTGTTTATCACCCGGAAATGTAACCTGAGTTGCCCGTATTGCCGGGCTGTCCAACCAAACCGGAAAGATCTGGATTCGGCTGAATGGGCATCCATAATTGATAGACTCCATTCATGGGGAGTAAGACTCTATTCTATTACCGGCGGCGAACCGATGATACGCAAGGATATTTACGATATCGTCACCCATATTTCCAAAACCCGAAGATTAATCCCCTGGCTGATTTCAAATTTTTCGACAATGACCAAAAATAAAATCGACCGACTTTCCGACGCCGGTCTGTTTTTCCTGACAGCATCTTTAGATTCACTGTCGGACATCGGTGTCAAGTCCGACGGTTCAATCCTTGATTTGTTGGAATATGCAAAATCTAAAAACATTATCTGTTCGACGATTACGGTTATTCACCGTGATAATATCCATGAAATTCCTGACATTATGCATAAAGTCACTGAACGTGGAATCGTTTTTGATATTGGTTTTTTCCAGCATGTGGGTGGACTTTTCTCGACACCGGATTCAGATCTGAAAGTCAAGGATTTCAGCCTGCTGGAAGATTTTCGAAAACAGATGAGAAAGCATAAATTGGAAACCGGGCTGATCGCTCCCAGCTGGGGATATTTGAATTCCGATTTAAAAATGTACCAGGAAATGAGCTGGAAGTGCCCATCCGCGAAAGATGCTTTTCTGGTTATCAATAACGATGGCCGCCTGATGCCCTGCCAGGAATATATCAGTAATATCAATGTATTGGCGATCGAGAATTTAAATGATCCGATCTGGCGACGGGAAAAAGCCGAAATCGTCAACCGCTGCGCTGGTTGTTATTACGGCTGTTATTACCAAAAAGTGACTGTTAGACCGCTGGATGTATTGCTCGATTTATACACGATGGTAAAATTGTAGGACCTACGATGAAACTTGAAGATTTGGGTTTTTCGACCTGGTTTCAGGAAAACAGTGATTCAAAATTACTCAATTCGACTCAACCCGCGCGGGTCATATCCGTATATCGCGATCAGTATATAATCAAGAATGAGCTTGGTGAAATATCGGCCGATGTCACCGGCAAACTTATGTTCAATGCCGAATCAGCGCTGGACTACCCAACTGTCGGTGACTGGGTGTATGCTGAATATTTTGACGATAATGCCTTCGCAGTTATTCATCAGGTTTTACCCCGCAAATCCGTCCTGAAACGCAAGACACCGGGCAAAGAGATAGGATTTCAAGCCCTTGCTGCCAATATTGACACCGCTCTGATTATGCAATCGTTAGACCGGGATTTTAACCTTGCCCGTTTGGATCGCTATCTGGTTATGGTTCATACAGCCGGCATCGCTCCGGCGGTTTTATTGAGTAAAAGTGATTTGGTCACAGCCGCTGAAATCAAGCAGAAAATGCTGGAAATCCGGCAACGCACCAGCATTAATACCGTTATTCCCTTCAGTAATCTGTCCGGGCGGGGACTGAGCGAAATTAACGATTTTCTTGATCCGGGGATGACCTACTGCCTGTTGGGTTCGTCAGGCGTGGGCAAAAGCAGCCTGCTGAATTCACTGCTCGGTGCCGCAGTCATCCGGACTCAGCGTGTGCGTGAAAGCAATGGTCGCGGTCGCCATACCACCTCTCTCCGACAGCTGCTGTTTCTGGAAAGCGGAGCCATGCTGATTGATACACCGGGTATGCGCGAACTGGCCAACTTCGACATCGCAAACGGCATGAGTACGACCTTCAGTGAAATTGAGGAACTCGCCGCCCAGTGCCAGTTTAACGACTGTTCACACGAACATGAAAAGGGTTGCACCGTCCTGAGCGCCCTGAATGAGGGGACGATTTCCCGCGAACGCTATCGGAATTTTCTGAAAATGAAAAAAGAGAACGCCTTTTACGAGATGTCCTACCGCGAAAAACGACAACGGGATAAAAATTTCGGGAAAATGGTTAAAAATGTGATGAAAGACAAAAGAACCCGGCTCCCCTAAGCTGAATGTGACGAAAAACAAGTCCAGTAAGGACCCTCCATCGGTATATTACAGACATGAAAACGGTCTGTCAATATTTTCTTCCAATCTTACTGATTTGTCTTATCTGCCAGTCCTGCGGATTTACAAGGCAGCATCTCTCCAATCGCACCTTTCTACGCCTTCTCTCCGGGCTGGAATATCGGATTGATGATCAGGTCATCCAACTCGAAAAGGGCAAGTATGTGCAGGAAATAGCGCCAGGCACCGCCTCGGAAATGTATGTCGCTCTGAGCGATTGGCTGGTCTTAGGCGACTTAAACGGTGATCGCCAGGCAGACGCAGCCGTTATTTTAATCACCAATAACGGCAGTACCGGAAAGCAATACTACCTCGTGCCGGTACTGCGGCAGGGCAATCGACTGGTTGCATTGAACGCAATTCTCATCGGTGAGCGCATTTCCATTGTGTCAATGATCATCGAAGATCAGCAGATTGATATAGTTTATCTCGATCGGGAACCCGGTGATTCCATGGTGGCTTTACCGAAAATAGAAATCCGGCGGCGTTTCTCCATCAAAAGCAATACACTGGCTGAATTACAGCTTAGTCAGGACTTTTACGTAAAAAGATAAATTCACTGTTGCTTTTCTGCAAATTTCTATTAACATAGATTCATTCGTGAGTTTGCTTCTTTACTTACGTGTGGGTTAAATAATCTCGATAATATCGTTGAACCGATCGGAGAATCGGGCGAACCAGTTTGCGTTCGCACTCCGGTTTTTTAAAGTATTTGACATAATTTAAAAATGGAGTGAAACATGTGTGGAATTGTCGTCGTTTTAAACAGCACGGATAAACCGGAGGATTTACGCCCCCGGGTCACCGCCCAGGCAAAATTACTGCGTTATCGGGGTCCCGACTGGAGTGGTGTCCATCTCCAGCAAATCGAAACAAAAGATCAGCAAGTCAGAATCAACGTACTGGCACATGAACGCCTGGCGATTGTTGATCCCGAAGGGGGCGCTCAACCGCTGTTAAACGAAAATAAAAATCTGGCTCTGGCGGTCAACGGCGAAATCTACAACCACGAGCAGCTGCACAACAATTTAAAAAATCCACATCACTTCGCTACCCGTTCGGATTGTGAAATCATCGTACATCTTTTTGAAGAGATAGGCGCCCGACTGTTCACCGATCTTGACGGTGTCTTCGCCTTTGTCCTGGCAGATGAAAAGAGCGGCGCTTTTATGGTTGCCCGTGACCCTATCGGCGTAGTGCCGCTCTACTGGGGCTGGGGCGCCGATGGCAGCACCTGGTTTGCTTCCGAAATGAAGGCTCTGAAAGGGGTCTGCTACCGCTTTGAACCCTTTCCACCCGGATATGTCTATGCCAACGGTGAATTAAAGCGTTATTACGATCCTGCATGGCGGCATACCGACCGGGTACCGAAAAGCCCGCTGAATGGCGTACAATTAAAGCAGAGCTTTGAAGACGCCGTCGTCAAACGCATGATGTGTGATGTCCCCTTTGGTGTATTGCTTTCCGGCGGGCTCGACTCCTCTCTGGTCTCGGCAATCGTCTGCCGCCATGCCGAAATGCGCATCGAAGACCATGAAAAGAGTCGCGCCTGGTGGCCACGCATCCACTCCTTTTACATCGGGCTGGAAGGCGCTCCGGATTTCGCAAACGCCCGTCGCGTAGCGGAATTTCTGGGAACCGTTCATCACGAATTCACCTATACCCTTCAGGAGGGGCTGGATGCGCTTTCCGACGTGATTTACCACATCGAAACCTTCGACGTCACCACCGTGCGGGCGTCCACGCCGATGTATCTGATGGCGCGTAAGATCAAAGCTATGGGGATCAAGATGGTCTTTACCGGCGAGGGCGCCGATGAGGTTTTCGGCGGCTACCTCTATTTTTACAAAGCGCCGAATCCAGAGGAATTTTACCGGGAAACCGTTCGGAAAGTCGAAAAACTGCATCATTACGACTGCCTGAGAGCGAATAGATCCATGGCTGCCTGGGGTGTCGAAGCCCGGGTACCCTTTCTGGATCAAGCCTTTCTGGATATCGCCATGAATCTCGATCCGAGGTATAAAATGATTGATAAAACCGACGGTCGCATGGAAAAATACCTGATGCGCACGGCATTTGATGACGAAATCAATCCCTACCTCCCCAAAAGCATCCTCTGGCGCCAGAAAGAACAGTTTTCCGACGGTGTCGGCTATGACTGGATAAACGGATTGAAGGCTTTCGCTGAACAACGAGTCAGTGACGAGATGTTTAAAAACCGCCGGTATCGCTTCCCTATCAACACTCCGGAAAGCAAAGAAGCCTATCTCTACCGCCTGCTCTTCGAGGAACATTTTCCGGAACCGGCGGCGATTCAGGCAGTAGTCGCTGAACCCAGTATCGCCTGCAGTACCGCCATTGCGCTGGAACGGAAAAAAACCTGGAAGACCAGAGCAGATCCATCGGGACGAGCAGTAGAAATTCACACGGCGGCTTACTGATTCGGGAAAAAAGATTTTGCAGTAGCCCGATATGGGGGTTAAATTTAAATCAGGTCGGTTTTTTGAATAGACTTAGTAATTCAGCCACTTAAAATGACTAAAGGTGAGCGGTGATTTCGAGTCCAAGTATCGGGTAAAGGTTATCATCCCGAGGCGTCAGGACTGCCGTTGAGCAACAATCCAGCTTGCTGGAGCGCCAACCTAATTGAAACATTGCTCACCTTTTTTTATCTTCTGCACGAAAAAATTTTTAGTTGATCAATAAAATTTGTCTTGCTATCCGGTATTTTAATGCTTAT
>DSAS01000087.1 GCA_011046365.1 Fidelibacterota bacterium | reverse complement strand
GGTTGCCAGCGCATACACATCCCGGGGCCAGGGCCAAAGCAACTGCAGATTCTCCTGAAAATAGTCCAGACTGTTCTGATCAACGGCGATAATGACCACCCCATCGAATGCCTGACCCGATGCGAAATTACGATAAATCAGGTCCTCCGCCTGCTTCTCCCAGCGATTAAACAGGGCAGTCCGGGAACTCAGCAACGCCGCCACGGTCGCTGCCAGACCGATGACAATCGCCACAAGCCATCTGTGCCGGTTTTTATTCACAGGCGCAATGTATCATTCCAGAATTTCCCACTCGAATTTCCAGCGCCATTGATCGAAGTAGAGATTGCCGCCGTCCCACTCGACTTCACCCCGCTGCGAATCAATTGTCTCCGAACGAAAATGTTGTTTCTCGGGTTCAAAGGACTGGGAATAATCATCGTTGAAAATCAACCGGTAAGAGTCCATGCCGCTGAGATAAAACCACTTCAACTCTTCATCATCGGTATCACGCAAGCCGTAAGTCACATCCATAGTAACCCATCCGTAAGGCTCAAAATAGATCTCGCCCCAGTCGTGCATACTGTCGTCGGGCGGTTGAAATTCCCAGCCTGATTGCCACTTCGTCGGGATACCGTTCATCCGGCAGAGCGTCATAAATGTCAGCGTCTGCATCCCGCAGTCACCGTGACGGGTCTTAATCACATACTCCGGAATATTATAAAAGGTCGAGTACTCCCGCGCCGACGCCCAGGTGATGTTGGTATCCACCCAGGCATACAGCTTTTGTGCAATCCGGTAGGGATTCTTTTCATCGCCCACAATCGCGCGGGACAGTTCTCGCAAATCTCTGGAAAAGACGATATGCGGCGGGCGCTCACTCAGATATTCGCGCAGTTCGCCGGTTTTATCCACGGGCACGACCTTTTCCGGGTCCACCGGCACATATATCCCCTGAGCTGTATATACATATTCAACAGAAAATTCGGTCTTCTTCTCTCCCATGGAAGGCTGCTGAAAATAGATGGTGCGCTGTAACCGATGATTATCCGCCAGAATATATTTGCGCGGACTGGTGGACAGCAGCCGGATATCGGTCTGGCGATTTTCGATTTCCCGGGGAAAGGGTATCCAGCAGCGAATTAGTTTGCCCTCGGGCACCATATTCTCCTCCACGACTATACTCTGTTTCACCCGAATCCGCACCGGTTTCACACAGTAGCTCCCGCTCGCTTTCGCTTCCTCCATGACGGCGGCAATATGTTCGTCCAGCGGAAATTCTTTCCCCGGTTTGGCATCACCCCGCTCAGCGTCCAATTTTTTCTTCAGCCGCTTTAATTCCGGATTCAGCCGAAACAGATTATAATGCGCATTGTTGAAATAGCGCTTTTCGCCATTGATAATCATGTACTCCAGCGACAGCTCTGCTTCCCACCGGTGCAAATCCTCCACCGTTACCTCGGGTAAATATTTTTTCACATAATCAATTACCCCGGTTTCACTTAGGGTGAAATCCTTCTCAATCCGGTCCATGCGTTCCAGCTCGAACTGCAACTGCTTTAAGTACTCCGGGGACAGTTTTTCCGGAAGAGCCAATTCCTGCCGGATCAGACGCCGGGCTTCCTCAAAATGACCGTCCATAATTATCTCCTGATAAGACGGCTTTTTGGCACATGAAAAAATCCCGATCAGAACGATTACCAGCAACAGCCACTCTGTCGTCATCATTGTTTGCTTCACCATTTTTCACTCCCCTCTGTTGATTAATGCTCTGCCTCTTGTTCCTTTTTGCGAATTTATCATTTTTTTTCAGCAAAATAAAATAAGGATTCAATTTCTCATAGAAGTTCTTAATTTACTGCCCGTGTCTGGCACAGCATTTGTCAGATATTGTTCGAAATTTCTAAACCGCGACTAATACGAGAAGGCAAATGAAGCGTATCCGGCAGCACCCCGTTCTGGAAATTCCCGAAAATAGAAAAGAAATACACTTTTTTTTCAAAGGTAAGGAATTTTGGGGAATCGAAGGCGAACCTGTCTCATCCGCGCTGATCGCCAACGGAATCCAGGTGTTCAATATTCACCGCCGGGGCGATACACCCCAGGGACTTTTCTGCGCCAACGGACAATGTTCCCACTGCACTCTGATCATCAACGGACTTCCGCAGAAATCCTGTATCACCCCGCTGCAGGAGAACATGGAGATATTTCCGCTGATTCATCTTCCCGAAATCCCTCAGGACGATACGCCTCTGGAAAATTATCACAAAATCACCGAAACATGCGATGTACTCGTCATCGGCGGCGGACCAGCCGGATTGACCGCCGGCATTGAACTTGCCAAACTGGGGTATTCGATTATTCTTGTGGATGACAAAACCCGGCTGGGCGGAAAATTGCTGCTTCAGACACACAAATTTTTCGGCTCCATCGAGGATTGCTATGCCGGCACCCGGGGCATAGATATTGCCAAAAAACTGGAAAAAGAGATCCGGCAATATCCGAACGTTAAGGTGTATACCGATACCGCGGTGGTCGGCATCTTCAAAGACCGCAAAGCCGGACTTTTCAGTGCAAACCGGCGCTATATCATCGTGGACTTTCAGGGAATGGTGGTTTCCGCCGGTGCCCGTGAAAAATCGCTGATTTTCCCGGGCAACAATCTACCCGGTGTCTACGGCGCCGGCGCCTTTCAGACTCTGGTAAACCGCGACCTGATCCACTCATCCCACAGGATTCTCATTATCGGCAGCGGCAACGTCGGTCTGATTGCCGCTTATCACGCCCTGCAAGCCGGAATGCAGGTAGTGGGAATCTGTGATATTCTCGATTCCGTCTCCGGCTACAAAGTTCACGCCGATAAAATTCGGCGCATGGGCGTACCGATTTACCTGAAGCATACGATTCTGTCGGCGGAAGGTCATAAAACCGTCGAAAAGGTCACCATCGCCCGGGTTAATCAGCAATACCAGCCGATTCTCGATACCGCTAAAACCTTTAAGGTTGATACTCTCCTGATTGCCGTTGGTTTGACCCCGGTGGATGAATTTCACGATATGGCGCTGGACTTCGGATTCAACGTCGTTAAAACCGGCGATGCAGCAGAGATCGCCGAAGCCTCATCGGCAATGTTCGGCGGACGTATCGCCGGACTGAAAATGGCGCAGCGGCTGGGCAGGGAGATTGAAATTGATCCCGCCTGGAGTCAAAAAGCCGATATTCTGAAAAGCAAGCCCGGCAAAACCTATCCGCCCGTCAGCGTCGAACTGAGCAAATCATTTCAGCCGATTATCCGCTGTGACGAGGAGATTCCCTGCAATCCCTGCACCTCCGTCTGCCCGGTAAATGCCATTCAGCTGGAAAATAAACTTGGCAATATAATGGACATTCCGCGCTATCTCGCTGACTGCACCGGCTGTGGCTTGTGCGTCCTGATCTGCCCGGGATTAGCGATCACACTGGCGAGAAAAATAGACGACCGGCACGCCGAAGTCATCCTGCCCTATGAATTTATCCCCGATTTCAGCGTCGGTGATAAAATCCCGGTCACCGATCAGACCGGTCAATTTCTGGAAGATGCCGAAGTGCTTAAAATCCGCTTTAATAAAAAACACAAAACGCACCTGATCCACCTCCGCTCCGCCTTGGAAAACGGTACCAGGATTTGCGGAATCCGGGTTCAGCAACCCGCCGTCACCAAACCACTGCCAAGACCGTCATACCACTACATTCCGGAAAACGGGATCGTCTGCCATTGCGAGATGGTTACCGTCAGGGAGCTGGTGGATTTTATCAAAGAACACAACATCCACGACATAAATCAGTTAAAACAAATCCGCGTCGGGATGGGCGCCTGCGGCGGAAAAACCTGTTCCGCACTGCTGCCCGCAGTCTTTCGCATGGCTGGAGTGGACTGGAATGATGTGACCGCCGGAACCAAACGCCCCCTGAACGTTGAGGTCCCGATGTTCGCCCTGATTAACGAAGAGATTTCGGAATGATCCATGACAAATTATGATTTCATCATCATCGGCGCCGGTAGTGTCGGCGTACCATTAAGTTTTTATCTTGCAGAAAAAGGAATGTCCGTTCTGGTCATCGAAAAACTGCAATCGGTCGGGCGCGGTCAAAACCGGGCTGCCATCGGGGGCATTCGGGCAACTCATTCGGACCCGGCAAAAATCACCATCTGCCGCCACACAATCGACATCGTTTCCCGTATGGAACAGACCTACGGCTATGATGTGGATTGGATCTCCGGCGGCTACCTTTTCCCCGTCTACCAAGAAAAGGACGAAGTCGCCCTGAAGAAATTACTGGAATTCCAAAAGCACTTTGAACTGAATATTGACTGGATTAATCCCGCCGAGATCGAGGCGCTGGTACCCGGCATCAATACCGAAAAACTGCGGGGCGGAACCTACTCGCCCGAGGACGGCTCCGCCTCGCCGCTGAAGCTGATTGACGCCTTTTACATGCTGGCTCAGCAGCAGGGCGCCGAGTTTCACTTTAATGAAAAAGTCATCGGCTTCGAGACCAACGATACCACTATCAGTGCCATTAAAACCGACAGGGGAAGCTATTCGGCGGGCATTGTCATTGACGCCACCGGAGCCCATTCCCGGGAGATCGGTGCTATGCTCGGATTGGATGTTCCGGTTTTCCCCGAATCCCATGAAGCGGGCATCACCGAACCGGTGAAGCGATTTTTCGAACCCATGATCGTTGACATCCGACCGGCTCCCGGATCAACCAATTACTATTTCTATCAGAATGTCGAGGGACAAGTGGTATTCTGTATTACACCGGAGCCCGGTATTCCAGGACTGGATTGCGACAATACCTCGGTCTTTCTGCCTCAGATAGTCAGCCGTATGGTGGCTCTTTATCCCCGGCTGCGCCACCTGCGCGTGAGGCGTACTTGGCGCGGTCTCTATCCTATGACACCCGACGGCTTTCCCATCGTCGGCTTTACCAGAGAATACCGCAATTTTCTGCTGGCTACCGGTATGTGCGGACAGGGCTTTATGATCGGACCGGGACTGGGCGAAATCCTTGCCGGGATAATCGTTGACCAGAACGCCACAGACAGCGCTATTCTGAAACAGCTGACGCTGTACCGCAGTTTCAGCGATGAAGAGATGCTGAAATAAGATTTATTCTTATCATTTACCCTGGTAATTTGTATCTTATCATGCCGTTTATGTAAGGGAGATTCAACATGCCGGAGATTGTCTCGCAAAAAGCCAAAGCCATCAAACCGTCACCCACCATGGCGATGCACGCCAAAGCCAGCGACATGATCGCCAGAGGAATTGACGTGATCAATTTCGGCGTCGGTGAACCGGATTTCAACACCCCGGATTATATTAAAAATGCCGGTATTCAAGCAATCCGGGACAATTTCACCCACTATACCGCCGCCGCCGGAATGCCCGAACTTCGTCAAGCCATTGCTCAAAAATTGCAGCGGGAAAACGACTTAACCTACAGTCCTGACGACATTCTGGTATCCCCGGGCGCCAAAGCCTCCATCACCACAATTTTAGCAGCAATCTGCGATCCCGGCGACGAGGTCCTGATTCCGGCACCCTACTGGGTCAGCTATCCCGCCCAGGCAGCCCTGGCGGACGGTTTGCCGGTCTATCTGCCTACCGACGAATCTACCGCCTTTAAAATTACCGCCGAACAACTCAGCAAGGTCGTCGGTTCACTGCAAAAGCCTAAAGTACTTATTCTGAATTCGCCCAACAACCCCACCGGCGCCGTCTACACCAAAAGTGATCTGG
>DSAS01000120.1 GCA_011046365.1 Fidelibacterota bacterium | reverse complement strand
CCGGTCGTTGTAGGGGCTGAGATAGATGGCGAAGAGGTCAGTATTGACACCATCGCCGCTGTCGCGTTTACCCAGCGACTGGGTGATACTGTCAGGATTGTCATAGAGTAGCGCGCCGATATAGAGAGCATTGTCATCATAGCCGACATGGGCTTTGACAGGACGCGAGCCGGGTCGGTCATTGTGTGGATAGTAGCCCCAGAAATTATCCAGAACCGGCAGAGTTTGCCAGATGGATTCTTCCAGAACGCCATCAATTTTGGGCGGTGCGGCAATGCGGACGGCGCTAATCGTTCTCACCGGACCCTGATCAGGAGCGACCGCCGAGAGGGAAATATATGACAGAAACAGCATAACGGTAACAGTTTTTAATTGCTTCATTGACCTCTTTCTCAAGTTTTCAATTTTGCAGGGGCGCTAATCTACAAAAAATCCCGGATTGCGACAATATAGACTGTTTTAAGAGCGGGTTTTACCTGGGTTTGAGCTGCCATCGGATGATTTGGTTGTCAGATATGTAACGGAAAAGAAATGCGGTTATCAAAAAAATTGAGTGGCTATTTTTATTGATTGAACAGTTTTCATAGCATGACTCACCAGGCAGGGCGCCAACCCCCTCGGGTGCTCTGCCTGTTCTCCTTTCTTGTGCACGGTCCAAACAATTGGCAGTTTAAACCCTGAAAAAAGCGTCGGGTTGATTGATAAGTTCCTGAAATTTATTGATAAACAGTCCGGCGTGATATCCGTCTACGAGCGCATGATGTGCCTGGATTGAATAGGGCAGGAGAACGGATTTTTGGCTGATTATGTATTTACCCCAGGCGAGCCGGGGAACCGAATCCGCTGAATTGAGTTTGATCGGGTGCATCAATCCGGTAAAGGATATCCAGGGAAGACAGGTGATATAGATGCGGTTGTCCTCGCTGGAATCGCTCCGGATAAAGGGGTTCTCTTTGACCTTTCGCATGGCAGCCGCTACATTTTGAAAAAATTGATCAATATCTTCCTTGAAATCGGCATTACAGAAGCTGAACTGGTTATCGGCGATGCTGACCGTAAAGGAGGGGTGAACTACCGAATGTTCGATGACCTGATCGTTGCGGATGCGCAGACGAAATTCCGGAATATCATTGATGATTTTCAGGCTAACATAAAGAATTGTCTTGAACAATGAGCGGTTGGACTTTTTGGTGTAATGGTATGCCCCGGTGATCTCGATATTGGTGCTGATATTGAAATGGGGATATTCGTAATGCCTGAAAAATTCAAATTGGCGTCGCCGGGACCAGTTTTCGGGATTAATTTTACGGATCATATATACTCAATTGTTTTCTTTCGATCAAAATTAACCCAGGCGGTGCGAAAGTCCAAGGGGCAATTCTTTGTGGTCAGCCGCCGATGACGGTTTTAAATTACCAGAAAAATATTGAAAAAAAGGTTTTCTGTGTTAAACTAACTGCTTGACATTTTTGGTTTGGAGGTTTGATGAAAAGAATCGTAGTTCTGGCGAAGCAGGTGCCCGATACCGCCAACATAAGCGGCGACGCCATGAAAGCGGACGGCACGGTCAATCGCGCCGCCCTGCCGGCGATTTTTAATCCCGAGGATTTGAACGCTCTGGAAATGGCGCTGACGGTCAAAGACCGGATCGGTGCCGAGGTGCACGTCATTACAATGGGACCGCCCAAGGCGGTTGAGATTCTGAAACACGCCCTCTATATGGGTGCCGACTATGTCGGTTTGATTACAGACCGCCGGTTTGCGGCAGCCGACACACTGGCGACTTCCTATGTGCTGGCAGCGGCAATAAAAAAAATCGGCGCCGTTGATCTGGTGCTGGCGGGTCGCCAGGCAATTGACGGTGACACCGCTCAGGTGGGTCCGCAGGTAGCGGATAAAATCGGGTTCAATCAAGTCACCTATGTGTCGGCATTAAGAGAGGTCAATGATAACTATCTGATTGTGGAGCGGGATGGCGAGGTTCAGACGGAAGTAATTAAAGCCGCCTATCCGGTTCTTTTGACTGTCTGTGCGGAAGCCAATACACCGCGGTTCCCCAACTGCCGCCGCATGCTGCGCTTTTTCCGTTTGGATATGAATGACAATACCGGAATCATACCGGTTATCAACATGGATGATCTGGCATTAGCAGAGGAGCGCTGTGGCTTGAAAGGCAGTCCTACCCGGGTGCACAAGATTAAAAGCATTATGCTGAAAGGCGGCGAGCTGAAAATGTACGGCACCGATGTGACTGACATTCGCCAGCTGGTTCGGGACATCATGAAAGATTATGTGGAGGTGGGCTGATGAAATCGGTAGTATTTATTGAGAAAAACCCGGTGACGAAGCGACTCCGTAACGTCAGTCTGGAACTGACATATAAAGCCTACACTCTGTCCCATCCACAGGGTAGCGAAGTAGTGGGAGTTTTTTGCGGAGAGGCACTGCCTGAGGACAGCGATCGCCTGTTTCAATTCGGAATGGACCGGCTGCTGTATCACACCGATCAGCGTCTGGCGCAGCTGCACTCGCTGGCGTACAAACAGGTACTGGAAGCGATGATCCGGGCGGAAAAGCCGGAGATTGTGCTTTTCGGCGCGACGCACACCGGACGGGATGTGGCGCCTCTGATCGCTTCATCACTGAAAACCGGTCTGACGGCGGACTGCACGCAATTGTATACTGACGAATATAAGGACAGGGGTAAAATTCTCTATCAGATGCGCCCGGCGTTTGGCGGCAATATTCTGGCGACCATTGTAACGCCCGATCACCGACCGATGATGGCGACGGTTCGCGAGGGGGTTATGCTGCTGCCTGAAGAGCACTTGCAGAATCCGGTCCGGATGGAGGAGTTTGCCATTGATTTTAATGACATCTGGCTGAAAAGCGAATTTATGGAGATTATTCCGAAAGTTAAAAAAGTGGATTTGGCAGCGGCGAATATCGTCGTTTCCGGCGGTGCCGGTGTCGGCAACCGGGAGAACTTTCGCCTGATCCGGGAACTGGCGCGGGCGCTGGGTGGTGAAGTGGGCGCCAGTCGCGCGGCGGTGGACTTCGGATTTATCGAAAAGGATCATCAGGTGGGACAGACCGGCTCGGTGGTGCGCCCGAAACTTTATATCGCCTGCGGTATTTCCGGGCAGATTCAGCATCGCGCCGGCATGGAGGAATCTCAGAAGATTCTGGCGATTAATAAAGACCCCGAAGCACCGATTTTCAATATTGCCCACATGGGTATTATAGGCGACCTCAATGAGATTATTCCGGTGATGCTGCGCTATTTGAAGGAGGAGGTGTGATGGAGAATTATTACACTGCTGATCGAAAATTTTATCTCGAAAATAAAGACTTGCAAGAAATTGTGCGCGATTTGGAAAATGATTTTCAGGATCGGAATGCCGAAGCGCTGCATTCGTATGCGGAAGCCTGTACCTGGTACGATATGGTGCTGAAAAATGCCGGCGATATCTGTGCCAATTTCATCGCGCCCCGTGCCGCCGCCGTGGACGAGCAGGGACCGACTTACCGGGATGGTCTGGTCAGCTGGGCGCCGGAGACTCAGGAAAATATGAAGGTGCTTTCTGAGGCAGGCTACCTGGGCGGAACGCTACCGCGCCGGTACGGCGGTCTGAATCTGCCTGTGACGGTGAATACGATTATTGTGGAGATGGTCTCCCAGGCGGATGCCAGCCTGATGAACCTCTTCGGGCTGCAAGATATTGCGATGACGATTAATAAATTCGGTGACGAGACCCAGAAAACGAGGGTACTGCCGAAATTCTGTACGGGCGAGGTCAGCGGCTCTATGGCGCTAACCGAACCCGATGCCGGCAGCGATCTGCAGGCGGTATCACTGCGGGCAATTGAGAAAGACGGGCAATGGTATCTTGACGGAGTCAAGCGTTTCATCACCAACGGCTGCGGTGAGGTGTCGCTGGTATTGGCGCGCTCCGAAGAGGGCTCCAAAGGGGGGCGCGGGCTGAGCCTGTTTCTCTATGAACGTTACCGCGACAAAAATCTGATCGTCCGGCGCATCGAAAACAAACACGGCATTCACGGATCACCGACCTGTGAACTGCAATTTAATATGGCAAAAGCCGAGCTGGTGGGACGGCGTAAATTCGGTCTGATCAAGTATGTTATGAGCCTGATGAACGGCGCACGGCTGGCGGTAGCGGCGCAGGCGCTGGGCATCGCGCAGGCGGCTTTTGACGAAGCGATGAAATACGCCAACGAGCGAGAGCAGTTCGGGCATACAGTTGTGCACTTTCCGGCTGTTTACCAGATGCTGAAAAAGATGCAGGCCGAGATCGAAACCACCCGTATGTTGGTGTATCAGACCGCCTGGTTTGTGGACCTGGAAGATATGTACGAACGCCGTTCGCAACGAGGCGAGGATGTTCGCAGTGAACTTAAATACGCCAATGCCATGGCGGGTTTTTTAACGCCGTTAACCAAATTTACAGCTACGGAAATGGCGAACCGGGCTGCCTACGATGCGGTTCAGATTCACGGCGGCTGCGGCTATATGAAGGATTTTCCGGTAGAGCGCCTTGCTCGAGACGCCCGGATCACCAATATCTATGAGGGCACTACCCAGCTGCAAGTGGTGGCGGCGATCGGCGGCGTGATTAATAATGTCCTGGCGCAGGAGTGGGAAAATTTACAGAAATTCAATATAAAGGAACTCTCTGCAGAAAAGGAGCGGGTTTTGGGATTCGGAGAGCAGCTCCAGGCAATTGTCAGCGAGGTTACCACAGTCAAAGACAGGGATTTTCACGATTATGTAGCAAATTACCTGGTGGCAATCGCCTCCATCGCCTACCGCAATGTCCTGTTCCTGCCAGTGGCTGAACAGTTCGCCGGGAAGCGTGAACTTTTCCGCTTTTTTCTCAATGAATCTGCCGTCCGGATTGACTATCTGATTGCCAGAATCCGGATGCTAAAGAAGGTGTATGGGGTGTCCATAGAGGAACTGAAGAGGGCTTTTGTGAAAGGGAGATGAGACTATAAATAAGAATATCCAGTTTTCAATAATTATGCTATTTGAGACTTGTAGTACTTTTTTTATTTGGTATGCTTTTTTCTGTAATAAATATTTTTCTCAAATAGAGTATATTTGGGTAAATTGAATCCTTTGATATTCACTGGCGATCCCCAGATTTTGTCAAGCTCCTTTGTGTATTTATAATCCATTTTAAAACGATCAATTCTATCAACATCACGAAATTCCATTAATCGTTGCATACAATAATTGTAATATAGCTCGTCTTTCTCGACACTTATTGAATTTCGTCTCAGTTGTCTTGAAACAATATTTGTTGTGCCAGTACCAGCGAAAGGATCAAAAATAAAATCACCGGGTTTTGAAGATGATAAAATAATACGCAATAAAAGTTGAATCGGTGATTGTTGTTTATGTAACCTTTCACCGTCTGGAAGTCGTAACGGCTCCTCCCCGGCAAAGTATCCTGATGTTAATTCTCGAATATCATCCCACACATCTGTTACATACATTCCATTTTCTCGTTTATATTTTTCGGTGACTAATAATGGAGGATCAATTCTCAATTTGTTGAAAACTTTTGGACGCTTACCCTTTGTTGCAAAAACAATGATTTGATAATGTTTGCCATATTTATTAGTACCAGGAACCGCAGAAGATTTTTTTTCCAAATAATCATATTTTGAAAAGTCCAATTTGCTTCTTCAAGAGCAATAATAACTTCTTTTGCATTTTTTTCTCTTTGCATAAAATATACTGCACCACCAGGATTAGTACTTTTATAAATTTTCCTACT
>DSAS01000044.1 GCA_011046365.1 Fidelibacterota bacterium | reverse complement strand
TGGGACGGGCGGACTAATTCCGGCTCAATCGTAACCACCGGTGTTTACTTCATCGTGTATCGTTCCACGGAACACCAATTGAATCAGAAAGTGGTGCTGGTGAAATAGGGTTTATCCTTTCAGAGGTTTCTTTCATTCCCAAGTTCAGCATGGGTACCAGGGGAAGACCGCTAGGAGTTATGTCGGGGTTCACTCCTGCTACTTCTTCACCCGTCAGGATTGAGACTTTGCAAAAAAAGAAAAAGCAGGCGTCCGTTTCCGAAAACCTGCTTTTTCATTGTATTCCGCTGTTTATTCTTCGATCTTCAGGGTCACGAAAAAGGTATTATCCTTGCGCTTGACCAGTACCAGGATGTACTCGCCGGCGGATTCTTTCAGGGCACTGTTGTAGTCTTTCATATTTCTGATCTTCCGGTCGCCAATCCGCTGGATTAAATCCCCCGGTCGCAATGCCCGCCCGGCTTCACTGTCCCGCTCCACCGCAGTAACCACGACGCCCTCTTCGTCTGCATCAATGCCATACTGCCGGGCTAAAGAAGGAGTCAGTTCCTCCACCGAGAGTCCTAACCTGGAGGTGGATTCGGGAGACTGGATCGAACGACCGGCGAGATCATCGGGCATCTCTCCCAGTTTGACCTTAATTGTCCGGGTTTTCTTACCGCGAATAATGATAAGCTCATGCTCCTTCCCGATTTCGGAATTTGAGACCAAAAGCTGCAGATGACTGACGTTTTTCACACGGGTTCCGTTAAATTCAATGATCACATCGCCAATCTCCAGTCCGGCTCGTTCGGCGGGACCGCCCTTCACGATACTGCCGATCAGGACACCGTCGCGGTTGTCAATTTTCATCGCCTTGGCGGTGCGGTCATCAATATTCTGGATCGTAACGCCCAGCCAGGCGCGGATGACCTTCCCATGTTCCAGCAGATCATGGAGCACCTTTTTCGCCATGTTCACCGGGATAGCGAACCCAATGCCCAGATTACCGGCAGTACCGCTGGATACAATCGCCGTATTGATGCCCACCAGTTCACCACGGATATTCACCAGCGCGCCGCCGCTGTTGCCCGGATTGATCGCCGCATCGGTCTGGATGAAACTCTGATAGATGTCGTTTCTCAATATATCACTGCGCCCTTTGGCGCTGACGATTCCGGCGGTAACCGTATGATCGAGATTTTCCGAAAAGGGCGAACCGATCGCCAGCACCCATTCGCCGACCCGCAGTTCATCAGAATCACCCAGCACGATCGGGTGCAGATCGTCGGCTTTGATTTTGATTACCGCCAGATCGCTTTTCGGATCAGTGCCGATAATTTCCGCCTTGAATTCACGGTTATCAATCAGACGCACCATAATCTCTTCACCCTGTTCGACCACATGATTATTCGTCAATATGTAACCTTTTTTATCCACGATCACACCGGAACCCAGCGCGGTACTGCGCCGTTCCGTTTCCGGCGGAATGCCAAAAAAGCGGTAGAACAGTTCATCGTCAAATCCGGGAAAGCGCTGGCTGCTGCGCAGCTTGACAACCTTTGTCGTAGTAATCGTCACCACCGACGGATTGACATGTTCCGCAATGTGAACAAAGGCTTCATTCAAATCCACCACCGACGGCAGGCGCTCATCATCGGCGGACAGATAAGCCGCCGGGCGAATTACCGCAGAAGCGCCGTCTCTATTATTACTTTCATAAAGGACAATTTTCTCCGGCGAATTGCCAAAGAACATTACACCGATTACTATTCCAAGAATCAGCAATAATACAGAGCCGGATATCAGGGCTAATCGCTTTCGATTCATGTATCAATTCCTCCTGTCAATTTTACTCGGTTTTACTCAGCGAACAGACGAAAGTTTCCAAAAAACCTGCTCTTACAATAACTATTTGATTAATAAAAAGTTCAACGGACACACTACTTCATTAGCATCAGTTTGCGAATTTGTAAAAAATCACCCGCCCGCAAGGAGTAAAAATAGATACCGGAGGCTAAATCCTGCCTCAGCGAATTTTGACCATCCCAGCAACATTCATACCGACCGGGTTTTTTATTTTCATGGATTAAAGTGGCAACCCGGCGCCCCAGGACGTCGTAAATCTCCAGCGATACCTGTTCCTCCCGCGGCAGGTCAAAGCGAAAAACGGTCGCGGCATTGAAGGGATTCGGATAGTTTTGATAGAGCTGAAATTTGCCCGGGATTGAATTCACTTCGACTTGAACCGCTTCACCCGACAGGCTGACAGCCAAAATGCTAACGATTTTCTCCGGATCATCAATTCTCCCGAGAATCCCGGAACCGGACAGAAGCGCCACACCGGTCTGACTGTACAGCAGCAGGATGTTGTTTTGCTGCTTAATGGAAATATCGGTGCTGTTTTCAAAATATTCTGCCAACTCCAGCGGACAACCCGACTCAAATTCAATCTGCAAAGCCGCCACCGCCTCACTGCAATTGTAGGTCAGCTGCTTATCTCTGCTGCTGAACTCCAGGTAACCGCTCCCCGAACCGGTGGGTTTTGCAAATCCCTCCTTCCCGAGAATAATATTGATCGTCCAGACAAGATCGAGGATGTTAACAACATTATCACCGTTTAAATCCGCCGACCAGAATTCGATTTCATCAATCTCCTTCGCCGTTTGCAGAATTATATTCACCAGCCGGGTCAGGTCAAGTATATTGATAGTACCATCCCTGTTTAGATCTCCTTTCACGTGCAGCGGTTCCCGGAGAAGATATGCAACGGTGTTTTCCAGCAGTTGCCGACGTCCCTCGGGATCGAGCAGTTTATCAAAAGCGAACGTGTAAAATACAATCCGACTGCCCCAGGGATTAACCGGGTCTTCATAGAGGATAATACCGGCATAGGTTGTTCGCAGATTATAATACAGAATTGCGGCATCTGCCGTCGGGACACAGGCATCCTCATCACCATAACCGGTATAATTAATATCATACTGAAAGGGCAGCTGTTCGGGACTCGTTGTTAGTTCATGATCAGCCATCAACTGAAATAGCGGTCCCGCCTGATCCTTTTGCCAGCTGGAAATATGCAGAATATTCGCCGCAAAATCATGATAGCCCGGACTTTTCACGGCATCATAACCTACTTCGCCGCCCTCAATCAGAAGGCGTCCGCCGCCGGCGACATAGGATTCCAGAAACGCGCGATACCCGCTACTGAAAACCGGATCAACGTTGGACCCCGATGATGATATTACAAGATCATAATCATTCAAAACCCCGTACAGACCACTCGTATAGGTCGTTCTGAAAATAAAATATCCCGCGGCTTCCAGCAGGCTGTCCATCGTCGCAGCGCTGGCTCCCTTACCGGCTTTTTCAGCGACGGTATAGCTGCTGACTCTTTCGGTGGAACGTTTGCCGCTGTCGTCATCAATCACGAGAATACTCGCCCGGGTCGTATCCAGCTGAAAATTCAACTCCAGCGCCTGATCGCCAATCGAGACAGGCACAGTCCGGGATATGAACCGCATTGACGAGGCTGTGAATTCAAATTCACCGGAAGGCAGACCGACTTCGTAGTAGCCGTTCGCGGACACATGCACCTCCATGCTGGTATAATATTTCGCCCTGCCGGTGGAAAATTCATCAATTGTCAAGACGGCATCCAGCGGACGTTGAACAATGCCACCGGTTACCCGCCCGCTGACGGTTATTCGCGGCGATGCAGACATTTCAACTTCCAGGTGATTCAAATCGGCTTTAATTGTATCCTCCAGCACCAAATCGAAATAGCCGAATTTCTCCGCCGCCAATCGGTAATAGCCCACTTCCAATAGCGGGTTATTGCGGAATTCGCCATTCGAACCGGTAATTCCGTAAAAAATGGGATTCAGTGTATCGGGCAAGCGGTATCCGGATATCCTGACCTCTTCCAAAGGTGCCAGATCGGCATCATGCACATAGCATACCAGGCTGCCGTAGGCTTTTTGAACGGTTATTGAACGTTCGTATACCTCGTAGCCCGCTTTTAGCAACGCCGTTTGCAGCTGTCCGACGGTATTTGGGATAACCTCCAGAGAAGAGCCGACACTGAATGTATCAACACCGCAACCCCTGGCAGCCAGCCAATAGTCTCCCTGATCGGCAAACCCCCGAATTTGCCCAGCCTGGTTCGGAATCAGATATTCATCAATACCGAATTGGGCAGCGCCGGCAGAAATCCCGGGATTCGTAAAACTCATCGCACCCGACACCGCCAGCGTCTCAATGAAAGTGCTATGGGTTTCACCGGGCATATGACCGCTGATCAGCAGATTTTCACCGTATTTCGGGCGAAAATAAAATTCCAGCAGCCCCGTGGAATCGGTCATTCCCAAAAGGCTGTCGCTATCCACCGTCCAGCCTGCCAGAATGATTTCCGCCCCTTCGACAGGGTTTGCATTTTCATCCTGAACGGTGACCGTGACAAGGGCTTCCTGTCCAACCGTGACAGACGCCGGTTCCACCGCAATATTCAGGGGCGAGATCACCGTCAGTGTATCAATCAGCGGTATCTGCTTGTCATGCGTAACCGTCAGGAGAATGTCACCCATCTGTAACAAGCAGTTTTCTACCGACAGAACAAGCAGTCCGTCGCCGCCAGTTTTACCTCGGGCAACCAGCCGATCTTGCTGGACCAGGGTCACGACGGCATTTTCCAGCCATCCGTTTTCATCCATAACGGAAATCGTAAATTGTTCATCCGTAATTTCCACCACCGGGCGGTAACTCACCATCGTCTGGGTGGGCATGCCCATTCGGGGTTTAAGCGAAGGATCACCCAAAATATTGTAAACATCATAATAATATTGAAACGTTGATGTATCGTTCACCGACGACATGGCAATATAAACATCCAGCAAACCGCGATACAGCATCCCGCCGATACTGATTTCACCATCCCGGAAATAGCCGTCATACATCGCCCGTTCCATCAGGTCGTCGGGTTCCCAGTGGGTGGAATTGGACGCACCGATAAAGGCAACCGCACCCCGCTCTGCCGTCCGAATCCAGGTTTCACCGAAGCACTCCGCCTCAGCATAACTGCCGGTCAGACAGGCATTGCTGATCACCAGTGTCGGCATTGCCCCACTGCTGATATCTCGGATATTTCCATTTAAAAACTGGGGACCCTGCCATTGATCCACTAGACCGTGTCCGGAATAGTGGCAGATGGTGCTGCCCATATTTAACGCCTGAATAATATCGGCTGTGCCGGCACCGGAATGCCCTTTCAGGTGCGTGCTGCCGATACCATGATTGTTCAAATGGTTGTTGATAACATAATCATGGGACGCCTCGGCGATTTCCCAGAAGTCCACATCATTAGAGGCGATAAAGGTCACCTGATTAAACGCGCCGATATTGCTCACGTTGCACCGTTCATAAGCCAGTGATTTCTGAATCATAGCCGCCAAATCGGCATCATCAGCCGCCGAAAAGCGCCCAATCATTAAATCCGGAATATAATCATCATCCATGCGAACATAGGGTGCATCGGTTTCCGTGCGACCCGCCGGACCGGTCCAGGTAGGCACCTCGGCGACATCTCCCACCAGCAGTACATGCGTCAGCGGCACCCCGGACTGAAACCGGTCGAAAATCGAATCTTTAATTGATTCTGCAGTCCCGCCGAAATCGGCAGCTGATCTCAGAACTACATCAAATCCGCACTGACGTTTCCAGCCGAGCCAGGCTTTCAAATCCGGATTGTCCCGAAACCGGTCGCCGGCAATTACCAGTAAATTTGGGTAAGCCATAATTTTTTCCGGAATTTCCGGTTCGTCGTAATTGATCAGCGCTT
>DSAS01000079.1 GCA_011046365.1 Fidelibacterota bacterium | reverse complement strand
CAGCTTCTGTTGCGCGCCTTTTTTAGCGGCAGCGTGATCGCCTTTGCTGTGGTTATGGGGAAGCTGGGCGGTCCGCTCCTGGGCGGTATTTTCGCCACTTTTCCGGCGATGTTTTTAACCACTTTAATCATTACCTGCCGTTCCGGCGGCGCCGGTTTTGCCCGGGCAACCGCCAAAGCGCTCCTGATCAGCGGTCTTTTTAACGTCATCATCTACACAATCATTGTCCGCTATCTATTTTTATCAATGGGATTATTCCCGGGAACGGCGATTGCTTTAGTGATCTCCGCCGCTACTGGCTATCTGACCTTTTTGTTTATGCGTAGGTGGGTATCCTGAGTGCGTTATCCGCCGAAGTTATAAATAAAAGACAGCCAGGGAATCGGAAAACCCTTGTCCAGTATCTCCGGCACCAGAATCATTCCCAAATCCACCGCAATGTGCTCACCGAAAAACCGGGCGGCAAGGCTGAATGGTTGAGCGCTGATTTGAAAATCTTCACCCGTAATCAACCAGTTTTCCGAAACCAGAGCCAGGCTATTGGTCAGGCGTAAATTGCCTCCCCAGACCAGAATCGGGTATCGGGCAAATTCGATATCCCCTTCATCAGTGGAAAACCCCAACCCGAGCCCCGCCGTAATACATTTATCCGGCAATCCATAAGTCCCCGTAATAAAACTGATTCCCGCTGCAATATCCCCACCGGCACTCATATACAACAAACCACCGGATAGTGAGAATTGCTCTACCACTTCCACACCGTAACGCGGCGCGATGTAAAACATCTGGTCCTTAAACCGGATTGCCGGGATCAGGGATATCCCCGCCATGATACAATGTCAATGAATCAGGATTTTCAACGACAATAGTGCCCTTTAAAACTGAACCGTCCGACAGTTCTAGCGAAATCAGGGAATCGGCAGGCTCCCGGGCACACACCGGCTGAACCCAGCAAAGGGTTATGCAAATCACCCTAAAAAATATCATTCCCTGTTTTTTCATTTTACCTGGCTCACAGTCTATTATTTATTTTTTAATGGAATCTCGCTGAAAATCTCCTGAATCCCGAAAGGGTCCTTAAACTGCTGATCAGCTTTGAAATTCAAACCCTTCCCGCCCCGCTGGTTGAGATACTTTTGCAGCTCCAGATCAATTTTTTCGGGCAAATGGATACCGCCCGAAGCCAGGAGCTGCCGTAGCAGGGCTTCCGACCGTCCCGCAAAAGCGACGGCGTCAGTCAGCACCCGTCCCGCTTCCGCAGGATTGTGAAATCCGCTGGAATTTTCCGCCGCAATGAATACCACCCGTAAAAAAGCCTGTTTATACAGATCAACGGCGCGCCGATACAAATTTTCATCTAGGTTTAATCCGTTCTTCTGCTCCATGTGCAGCCGCTCGAATAACTTCGCCGTCGTGGCGGTGGCATAGCCGGCGCGATTCAGCGCCGAGACTGTCCGGTCCTGAATGTGAAACAACTGCTTCTCGAGCCAGTTCGCCGACTCGGTATGACACTGCCGGCAGGCGCGCATATCTGCTTTCAAGGGACTGGTGACATCATGATCAGAGATTTTGTTGGCACCGACCCGGTAGTAGGGCATATGACAATCGGTACAGGAAACTCCGGCTTGCCAGTGCACACTGCCGTTGCTGAACAGTTCAAATTCCGGATGCCGGATATAGGGCAACGGAAATCCGGTCACACTCTGAACCCATTCAATCCGGTTTTCATCACTTAATAAATCCTCTATGATATTTTCAATCGGAATACTACCCCAGCGACTGTTGGTCCAGGGCAGCTGAACATCGCCGGCTACTTTACGATTATTATCTCTCGGAACATAATAGGTAATATGACACTGGGCACAGACCAGATTGCGTTTATCCAGGTGTGATAACTCGGTTTTACCAAGCAACGCCAGTCCGCGCTCCAGATGGTCCTTGTGGGTACGAATTTCCATTGTACTGCCCTGATGACAATCAATGCAGGCTGGTCCTAATTCACGATGCTTCTCCGGTAGCATATTGACCGCCTCCATAAAAGGGGCTTTCAGGTAGTCCATGCCGTACTTATCA
Source organism: Fidelibacterota bacterium (assembly GCA_011046365.1). Lineage (GTDB taxonomy): Bacteria > Fidelibacterota > UBA2242 > UBA2242 > UBA2242 > B118-G9. The sequence goes on along the minus strand of DSAS01000079.1, from coordinate 3,905 downwards.
GTAAATTCTTTATGATAAGGAGTTTTACAAGCCAGACACACACCGCCCGGACTGGTTCGGGATGGGTCAATCTCGATCTGATCAATCACTGCATAATGGTGCCCGCGTGGTTCATTATATTCAATCCCGAATCCCCAACCGTTGTACAATAACGCCGCAAAGGGAAATTCGCTCAGGCGGTCGTAAACGATTCGATCCTCATCCCAGCCGCGCCGGTAGCGACTCTTATCTACCGGTTTGGGACGTTTCGTCTGCTGCCAGGATTCATAATTCAACGGGTAAACGCGCCCCCAGACTTCGGGATCATATTCATTATCAGAAATTTGAGCGACTTTAATCAGATCCGGCTTCTCCGGAGCGCAATCTTGCAGTGTGACCACCAGCCCCAGAAAAAGCCCCCAAACAAACAGCATTTTTTTCAAGATAATCATCCTTTGCTCCCTCATTAATCCCGCGGATTTACCATAGGATAATTGTGATTTACCCGCCGATGACAGTCCCAGCAATCTCTTGCATCGGTCATCATTTGTGATACCATCTCGGCATGGCAACGGACGCAGTTATCCTGGACCGTCTGCCGACCGTGGGCAGATATTGTCAGGTCATCGGCATACAGGCGCCCAAAGAAAAAAATCACGTCTTTGGTGCCGTCGTATCCTTTCCAAAAGATATGATTAACAAAATTATCGTTGGGCAGATGACATTCAATACAATCCAGATGGCGATGGTCGGCGTGCTTCAGCCAGGCATCGTGCTGATATTCCATAACATGACAGCTGGCGCAGAATTCCGGCGTCGAAGTCTGGTGATACAGACCCGGAGGACCAAAAAACAAGAACAGAAACAGCCCCATCAGAATCCCGCCTATCCCCAGAATCTTCAGCCCAATCCGCCGCCGCAATTACACCTCAACTTTATCGTCTCTGTTTGTCAAACGTGCCATATTATTTTAAATATGAATGGAAATCAGCTGAATGTCAAACTATTTTTTTTTCACTCCTTATTTCGACAACATAATAAATAGTATACCCCCGTACAAAATCGGGAGGGGACGTAATAATAACATAGCAATGCATATGAACCATTTCTGCGAATCAGTTGGTTCATATTCACCACCGGGAAAACGGGATGTTTTTACCTTCCCCCGGAAAAGCGCTTCTCAGTCGGACGGTCCAAAATGCCACTCGTTGGTGTGAAGGTCTCGTTTCAAGCACCAGCTTTTGGGTACAATCTCAAAGGATTTTGTAAAAGGATTATAACGGAGAATCAGATTTTTTTGATCTGCGCTATCCTCTGCAATATTTTGATTCTCAGTTTCCGATCCGGCACCTTTCAATGCTGAAAATTCAGGGCCGCTATCAGAACTCTTAATTTTCAAATCTTACTCCTCCCACTCTTAAAAACCTTGCTTGCTTCAAAAAATATACCAGAACTTCGGTGATACTTTTTTCACCCTCCATATTCCGGTTAGATTCATGTTCAGTTTAAGTTATTGTTGTTATTAAAATTATCAATGCATATATTCAGAAGTACAATTTTAGTATCCAGCGGGAGCAATCAAACAGACATTGGAAGCAAACTGGCAGGGAGGATTTGAGTGATAAAAAAAAGCAGCGACCGGATCAGTATCAACCACATCTCCAATCAGCCGACCACCTCAAAATCCGGTAACGGTTTCGTGAGTTCCAACGAGTATACCGGAGCAATACCGGAATGCCTGAAATCCTGTTTAAAAATGCTCCTCAACCCGATTTTCCTGGAGGATCGGGAAAATCATATTATCGGTTTCAACCGTGCTTTCGAAGAGTTACTAAACGGTAAAGGGCAACAGATTCTGGGACAAAAATCCGTTCAGCTTATTTCCAATTATCAAGCGGTAATCCGGGAATCCAACCATGCATTAATCAAACAACCGGATCATATTTTTAGGAAAAATATACGGATTAAAATTGGTGCCGGTGAAACCCGCGACGTGCTGCTATGTCGGAGCGCTTTTCGGGCTGAAACGAGTAGCGCAGAGGGGTATATCAACTCCCTGACCGATCTGACACTCCTAAAAAAATACGAAGCCGAAGCGCACCAGAAAATCCAGATTGAGCAGACCTTCAGCCGGTTATCCACCAGGTTCATCAATATTAAAGAAGCCGAAGTTGATGAATTAATCCAGAATACACTTCAAACGATCGGCGAATTTCAGAAATTGGATACGGCGGTGATATTACTCTTTTCCGCTGATCAGAATTTTTTAACCCTGAGCCACGCATGGCGTTCAGCACAACCTGCTTCAGATAAACCAATTTATACGGATCAGCCGGCGGCGCCTTTCCATTGGTCGGTGAGCAAATTGAAACAAGCCCGCCCGATTCTCATTAACCGACTGTCGGATTTGCCCAGATCGGCTGCTGCAGAGTGCACGATACTGAAAAGATTTGATGTGAAATCCGCCATTCTGGCACCTCTGATCTCGGAAAATAATCTGATCGGTATCGCCGCATTTACAACCAAAGTTTCCGAGCAAAAATGGCAGGCGGAGGATGTTAACCTCTTTATGACGGTAGCCAATCTGATTGCCAGCGGCATCCAGCGCATCCGCTCGGTAAAAGAGCGGGATAACATACAGGCTCAGTTGATCCACTCGCAGCGCATGGAAGACATAGGCAATCTGGCAGGCGGAATTGCCCACGATTTCAACAATATCCTGACCGTTATCCAGGGTCGTGTCCAGATGCTGATGATGAATACCGACCCCGAGGATTCCCGTCTGAAGGATATGAAGCAGATCTGCGAGGTTATCAATCGCGCCGCTGATCTCGCCCGTCAACTGCTCCTCTTCAGTCGCAAACATGAAGTCAATCTGAAGGTCATCAATATCAATCTCATAATCGAGAACACCTATCAGATGTTAAAACATCTCGTTCGTGAAAATATCACTTTCGAGACTCATCTCGAACCCCATTTGTGGAAAGTCCATGCCGATGAAAGCAATATTGAACAGATTCTGTTGAATCTGGTGGTCAATGCCCAGGATGCCATCCACGACAAAGGTCATATCATTATCTGCACCGAAAATGTCCTGCTGAGTCAAAAGGATATCAAAATCATTCCCGAATCAAGATCGGGTAATTTCATCCGACTCTCCGTAGAGGACAGCGGATGTGGTATTAAAAAGGAAATCATAAATCATATTTTTGATCCTTTTTTCAGCACCAAGGAAAAAGATCAGGGTACCGGGCTGGGTCTGTCAGTCGTTTACGGCATTGTCAAAAAACATGGCGGCTGGGTCAACCTATACTCCGAAATTGACCACGGAACGGTCTTTAAAATTTATCTGCCGGCAATAATCTCCGAAAAATCCCAGCTCGGCGCAACTGAAATCGAACTGATTGAAAATTACCGGGGCAATCAGGAAGTCGTCCTGATTGTCGAAGATAATATTGACGTACTCCAGACTCTCGACGAACTGCTGCAATCAGCCAACTATCACGTCCTTAAAGCCGCCAGCGGCGAGGTCGCCCTGGAAATTTTCCGCAAACATCCGGACGCTGTTGATATTGTGATCAGCGATATCCTTCTGCCCGGCATCAACGGCAAAGAAATGGTCAACCAGATGTTGTCCCGCTATCCCGAGCTGAAAGTGATCTTTATGAGCGGCTACTCTCCCAATCGGTTCAATTTATCAGCCGCGGACCTCGAACATGCCGTCTTTATTCAGAAACCGATTCAGAGTCAAACCCTGCTTAACACGATCAGGCGGATGCTGGATCAACCATAATCTTAATATCGAATAAGATCAGGCCTAAAATTGATCGAAACAAATCTCATCCCGTCAGTACAATTGACTATCGTAAATTGAAAGGAATATTTTATGCCTTACAAAGTATCAAAAGTCATTAGCGGCAATACTT
>DSAS01000070.1 GCA_011046365.1 Fidelibacterota bacterium | reverse complement strand
GGTCTGCTACAAGCCGTTTACGACATTGGCGGGTGTCGTGGCGAAGCATACCGGTGAAGAACCCTTTGACAGTCCGCAACGCCTGCAGGAGTTGGCGCAGAAACGGGATTTCGGACGCTGGGTAGACCCGGAATTAAATGATGTACCGGTCTGCTTTCTGGCGGAGTGCGACATTACCGGCGGTAACAGCGGCAGCGCGGTGATGAACGCCCGGGGTGAGCTGATTGGGCTGGCGTTTGACGGCAACTATGAAGCCATGACCAGCGACTGGCTCTACAACACGGAACTCCAGCGTATGATCGCCGTGGATATCCGCTATGTTATGTTTATTACTGAAAAATATGCCGGTGCCGATTATCTGATCAGAGAGATGGGACTGTAACTGGCAGACGACCATTCTGTCGGTTAATCTTAGCGGTTCAGCCAAATTTCATAATAGTGGCAGAAAGGAAGTCAGCCATCCGTCTATTTTTCGACGATTTCGTTGAACACCAATATCTCGGTGTTATAAGCGGTTTTGTCAATGCCGGTCACCCGGAAGAGGATTTCAAAAAACTGGGGCATTCGACCATACTTTTCCATGAAAGTGTTTTCAACGTGGAGACGGGTGTTTTCATTTATTAGGTAATTGACTATCTCGGGTGCGCCCAGTGAGTGATAGGAAGCGATCATAAAGATAGCATTGCCGGTGGGACCGGACAATTTTACGGCAATTACTAAGTCTTCGTTGGGTCCGACTGAATGCAGACTGGTACGGAAGACCTGAGATTCGCTGCTATCTTTGGGTGTATAGATGACTTTATGGGGCAATATCTCATAACTCAGATGGGATTTTGACAACGTATGCCGGAGTATATAGAGGGTCTTGATGCTTCCCAGGTAGATGATATTGTATTCTCCAAGAATTTGCGGACCGATTGTAGAAGATCTGCGCATAACCGGCTTTTGACCGACGGAGTTGAGCATGGATAGAATCGGTGGCAGAGACCAGATACTGTGATAGGGAAAATAGGGTTCCTCAGTGGGGCGGATATGATCGCCGGGGAATTGAGATTTCAATTTTTCGAAGTCTTCCGGTGAGTTGATCTTACCGTAGCGGATGCTCACCATGTCGTTGTAATCAGTGCTGTAGTCATCGAAGAAGAAGTGGTCACCGGCGACAATCAGGATCGGCAAATCAGATTCCAGATAATCATGCCAGATGGAGTCGGTTTCTTTGACGATCTGATACTTATTCAGGCGATTAAGAATAGTTCGATTCCGTATCCAGAGGAAAGCGACACAGCCGATGAGCACCAGAATTATTAGGAGCTGATAGTGCTTCACCGACCAGCGCAGGATTTTTCCGGAGCCGGAGCGGCCAGCGGCGGAGGTGACAAACTGAGTGTTATAATGCCCTTTGGGAATTTTCAGGCGATATTTATCGTCTTTGCCCTCGTTATAATAGTAATTTTGCAGTTTTTTACGCAGAGTATAGGTATGTGAACGAACGGTGGTGTCTTCAGCCGGATTGAAGCTGCTGTCCTTGTCAAAAAACTCCATGGCAATGGTAATCTCTTTCAGGCACTTTCCCTGATTCGTGGCATTAAGCAGATAAGTCAGGTAGGAGGAATAGATTTTCGAGCCTGAAAACTCATTGCTGTTGATAATTTTATCCAGATACTTTTTATGTAATGACTCACCAGATATGGGTGAAAAAAGTAAATAAACTTTCAATTAAAAGCAAAGCAAAAAAATGCTTGTACCGGATTGTGATAATTCTGAAAAATCAAAATGTCATTGTATTGTTATTGCATTGTTAAAAAATGTTGTTCACAGTTTTTAACAGTTTTTCACTTTTATGTCCCGCTATTAATCTATAATTAAACCACAAGAAGCAGACAATTAATCAAACGAATGAATGAAAAGTGAAGGTTTCTAAAAACAATCGATGTTTTTCCAGGCTATTCCGGTGGCCCGGTGTTTGCTGGGTCGGGCTAATGTTGTCCCGGCTGGTATCTGCCGAGGTTGTAATATATGGGTTTGTGACAGACTCACTAAGTTACCGACCCCTGACCGGTGCAAATGTATATCTGGAGAGAACCGCTCTGGGGCAGGCGACCGATATTGAGGGTTTCTATCGGCTGAGCCGAATACCGGAAGGTCGCTACTCATTGCGGGTTTCCTATATTGGTTACGTTTCGAAGCGAATAGATATAAGTCTGGAGGGTCAGCAGGAGCTGGAACTGAATATTCAGCTTGTTCCCGATGTATTGCAAGGTCAATCAGTAAAAGTAACGGGGCAGTTCAGCGGTCAGGCGGCAGCGATTAATCAGCAAATTACATCCAATACGATCATCAATGTGGTATCAGAAGAAAAAATCCAGGAGTTGCCGGATGCGAATGCCGCCGAAGCCATCGGACGATTGCCGGGTGTCTCTATTCAGAGGTCGGGTGGTGAAGCCAGCAAGATTGTGTTGCGTGGATTAAGTGACCGTTTTTCGAGTATTAGCGTAGATGGTGTTCGGATTGCTGCTACCGATGCCAATTCACGGGGTGTCGACCTGAGCACTATTTCGCAGGGGAGTCTCGCCGGAGTTGAGCTGTACAAAGCGCTGACACCGGATAAAGATGCCGATGCCATTGCCGGCAGCGTCAATCTGGTAACCCGCAAAGCCCCTTCAGAACGGTTGCTCCGGCTGGATCTCAAGGGGTCCTATAATGATATGGATCAGAGCTATAACCAGTACGATTTCAATTTTCGTTACGGTAAGCGTTTCTGGAAAGAGCTGCTGGGCGTTCAGCTCACGGCGAATACCGAAAAGCGGGTTCGCAGTCGTGAATATTATTATGTAGATTACAACCAAAATTTAAATGAAGCCGGCACCGAATGGGAAATCAGCGATTTGTCCTTAGAGTATACCAATGAGATTCGCAAACGCAGTGGTATAAGTCTCCTGCTTGATCTGGCTACACCGGACGGCGGAACGATCCGGTTTAACAATATTTATAACAAAACAGCGCGTGACTATATCGAATATGGTCGCAATTATCCCACCGGTTCTTCCGATGATCTGGAATACAGTGCCCGGGATCGGGAACAGAGTATTTATACTTACAACAGTTTTCTAAAAGGTGATAACTATCTGGCTGGATTAAATTTTGACTGGGGATTGGCTCTCGCGCTGTCAAAATCGGAATATCCTTATGACTATGAAATTAATTTTCTGGAACCTTCTGCTCTCGATGATCAGGGAAATCCGATCTCCCATATGCTACATGTGCCGGTGGGTTTTAAAGGTCCGTTGGAGGAACTGGTAGGCTATGCACTTAATAATTTTGACAAAGCCTACTTCAATACCGCCTTTTTCCGGGATGAACTATGTGAGGAAGTTGATATAAACGCCTTTGTAAATATCACCAAAGGATACACTCTGGGCAATCGTTTCTCTGGTGAAATCAAAGTGGGTACAAAATATAATAGCAAAGCCCGTTCACGGTCCCAGTCGGAGCTGTTTGCTCCTTATTACAATGTACCGTTTTCGGAATATACCCGGTTGGCTGACGGCTCGGTCATACGGAAAGATTTCAGCGGGACTCTTTTTGAAAATTACAACAATGTCGGTGGAAAAATCATTCTGTTCAATAATTTTGTGGATGAAGAGCCGGTGAGCCGGGATATTTTTGACCGCTACAGTCTCTATCCACTGATCAACCGGGATGCATTGCGAAAATGGTGGGATCTGAACAAAGACGGTTGTTCCAGTGCGGACGGCAGCAATCCGGAATACCACCGCAACCGGGAAGCCGATCTTTTCTATTATGATATTGAAGAGAGAGTGCCGGCAGCATACCTGATGAACTCTTTTAATATCGGTCAGAAAGTGACCTGGATTGCTGGGGTTCGTGTCGAAAGCGAGAATAACGATTACAAATCCCGCTTTTCACCCAGTGATCTGTCCGGTTTTCCGGTACCGACCGGTCAGATTCGGGACACCACCGCAACCCATCAGGAAACAGTCTGGTTGCCCAATACTCATCTGAATTTCAGACTAGCCGATTTCATAAATTTGCGCCTGGCGGCGTATAAAGCGCTGGCACGTCCCGATTTTAATCGCCGGTTGGCAAATTATTCCGCCCGGAAATACGGCACCTTTTATCAAAGCAATTCATTTATTATCGGCAATCCGGACCTCAAGGCAGCGCAAGCCTGGAATTATGAAGTGAACACCTCCTTTTTTGGGAAGAATATCGGACTCTTTTCGGTTTCGGCTTTTTATAAGGATATAAAGGACATGTATCATCTCATGGATGCGTTGCTGTTTAAAGGGAGAGGCGTACTGGACAGCCTTGGGGTTCAATATATTCCCAGTTTTGCCGATCAACTCTACGAATTAACCTATCCCTATAATTCCCAAAAACCCACCAGAGTTTGGGGTATTGAGGTGGAACACCAGGCGAATTTTCGGTTCCTGCCCGGTTTGCTGAAAAATTTTGTACTCAACTATAATTTTACCATTGTTCGTTCCGAAACCTATATTCCAAGTGTTCGTATAGAGGAATATCTGGAACAGCTGCCGGGCTTGCCCTTTGCGACAAAAAAATACCGGTATCTGTTACAGGAGAACAAGCAGAAGCTGGAAGGACAACCGGAGTTCTTCGGCAATCTGTCCGTCGGTTATGATATCAAAGGTTTTTCTGCCCGGATATCGGTTTACCACCAAGGTGAATTCAACCGCACCTTTTCACCCACCCGGCGCTCGGATACAGTTGAAAATGAGTATACTCGCTGGGATCTGGCAATCAGGCAGAAGATAACACCCAACATTGTGCTAATGATGAGCCTCAATAATTTATCCGATACAAAGGAGGGGACCAACATTATCAACCGAATCAATCATTGGAATTTTGTGGGTAACCGGGAGCGGTATAGAATGACGGCGGATTTTGGCATCCGAATTGAGCTGTAGAGTAATAAAAAACCAACAACCAATCTAGCGAGAAAGGGGGTCAGAAAACAAGAGTGAGAAGATGGAGTAATTGTTTAAGAGAGGATCAACAAAAAGGAGTTTATTATGATACGTTTTAGGAGAGATGTTTTGTTTATCGGCATGCTTATTTTATTGCTTGCCGGCACGGTTTCCGCCGACGAACTGTTTATTCCCGGAGCGGTTACGGCAGATGATCTGTTGAATGATGCCATCGCCGGCGACACCACTGCCACCGGTGTAAGAATTGACTCAAATCGGGTATATGTTTTGGAGCGAGGCGGAATCTATTTTGTCAATACGACCATCCGGAATGACGGTTGGCCGATCAACATTAAGGCTCAGGCTGGTGATGGTGCCCGTCCGGTGATTTATGCGGTGGTCAATCCTGTTTCGGGCAGTGATCCCGGTGATCTGTTTCGGATCAAGGGTGATATTATGCTCAAGGATTTGACGATAGTCGGATTTCTGGAAGCCGATCCTGAGGGAATTGCAAGTATCGGCAATTCCGTGGTTCGTACCGATGCGGCGGGTTACGACATTGTGATTGACGGCTGTCTGCTGACGCAATGCCGTGGGCAGTTTGTGCGGACTCAGAGCGCCGCCCGGGTTGTTAAAATTACAAACTGCATCTTTGCGAATATGGGTGATCTGGGTCGTTCCAATTTTGGGGCGGGCAAAGGGGTTGATTTTCGGGATACCTCCTGTGATTTGGCGATATTCCTCAACAACACCTTTGTCAATTTTCAGGATCGGATTATTCGTCACCGGTCGAGTACGGCGGCGATCAAGAACCTGATATTTGATCACAACACGCTGGTAAACGGAATGTCCTATCATGGTACTCTGGCGCTAGGCTGGGTAGGTAATAAGGTTCAGATAACCAACAATCTCTTTGTTGATACCTTTATCGCAGGTCAGGATACCGATATGGTGCGTCAGTCTGAATTTGATGAATGTGGCGAGGTGGATGCATACGGATTTGCGAAGATGACCTGGATATCGTCGGTTCCCAATGATTCTACCAGTTGGACAGTTGCAGGTAATTGCTACACTGTTTCGTCGGCGGTGCAGTCATTTTACGATGAGGTATCCGTCACGGATAATGCGTTTCAGGGAGAAGGAGATCCTCTGACGGCTCATATTGCGGGCAAGAGTGGTGTTCAGGCGTTTGTAAAGGAGGCGCTGGAGTTGGGTAACCGACCGGAGCCGATGGTTGCGATGGCGCGCTGGTATCGCAAGCCGCAGTCTCAGGGTGGTGTCGGCAAGACCAAAGCAACCGATAATTTCAATCGGGCGACTGATGATTATGATCGCCGGAAGTGGCAGTATTTTGCCGATACCCTGGATTGTTCCTACCCGACTACTGCTGACGCCTATACCTACTTGCTACAAAGCAAGTAAAATCTTTTCTGTTTTTTGAAAAGTGAGCAAATAATTTCATAGAGTTCCCGGTAAAATTAGGGGAAACTGACTATTTATTCCGTGTTTCAGGCGTACGTAT
>DSAS01000107.1 GCA_011046365.1 Fidelibacterota bacterium | reverse complement strand
GAACGTCCGCACCGAAGGACTCTCCCACAAATTCAGTCCCGTCTGCCAGGACGAGTTTGGGTTGTATCTTTGCCATTTTTGGTCACCATTTCAATGATTGTTTGGATTATCGTAAATGTTGGAATCTAATTTAAAAATTTTTCGGAAAATTGCGAACTGAAAAATTCTGTCTTAGCAATCTAAATCTGGTTTTTGAGGAACTAATTGTTAGAATAGAGTCGGCAATTGAAACAAATTACTTTTAATTCTTATCGGAGTATGCCATTAAAAACATAACCGTAGGAGTAATTCCCCCCGCCCATACGGGATTATAAACATGAATTGCCCCTACTTTGGGTTTCTATTTAATTACCCAGATGTTATCTTTCGAAATTACTTCCTGATCATCGAGAAATACACGGCGACCGGCGCCGCCCTTTCTGAAATCCACCACAATATCCACATGCTGAGAGGATTTGTTCAGAATACCGGCATCAGCGAATGTTTGCAATCTCTCTTGCGCCGTCGGCGAATCCAGATTGTCAACATAACAATCGGGATAACTTTCACCGATGGCAATGTGCATCGTTCCGCCCACTTTTTCCACAAACAGTGGATGTTTCAGTGCCACGGTCAGACCCTGATTCATCCCGAATGCCACTTCGCCAATCCGGTGTGAGCCGTTGTCGGTTTCGATGATGCTTTTCAAGGTATCGTACTCCCGCTCGGCTGAATAATTCACAATCCGCCCCTGCTCCAGTTTCAGGTAAATGCCCTGGATTGTAACACCATTGTAATAGACCGGCAGATCAACGAAGATTTCGCCTTCAACGGAATTTGCGTCCGGGCTGGCGTAGACTTCGCCATCGGGGAAATTGCGTTCGCCCACACATTTGATCGGATACCGGTCTTTGATATTCATTGATAATTTCAATTGTTTGCCGGTTTTGGGATTCTCGGTTTCGATGCAAACGGTACTGCTCTTACCCATCAATTCAGCAATCGGGTTTTCAACCTTATCGAGCAGTTTCGGATCGGTCAATGATGTTTCTACGATAATCCTGGTATACTCATCAAGACTCATCCCTTCCAAATCGGCAAATGCCGGGGTCGGAAAAAGGGTCAGCACCCACGGTTTACTCAACCGAATCTGCTTAAAGGGCTGGTCGGCTTTCATCAGCACTTGAGCCGGCATTTCCGGCAGATTGGCAAAGAGCTCCGGCGCTTCCGAACCGAGAATTTCGATATATTTCGTCATCGTCTCATAGCGCTCGCGGTGCCAGTCGGGAACGCGGTTGATCTGCTCGATTGTCCCATGTTTTACAATCGAAGCGCCCCAGACCTGTCCGCGATTGTTGTCCGGCGGAACCATGTAGATATCGGCGATGGCGCCGGCGGCGAAGATTTTATCCTGTAACACCGACATCAGTTGCCAGGTGATATGTTCGCCCTTGACCATGACGACATCTTCCGGCAAAATACCGCCCAATGAGTGGTTTAATAAATAATCCGCCCAGGTTTCAAGTTCATGTTTACCGATAATGTTCGAATTCATTTTGACTCCCTTTTGTCCGCCGTAAAATACAAACCGGCAGCGGTGATGTCAACATAACCGGAAATAAATCCAGAGTGAGTGATAAACCTCCTAAAGGTCATTTGAATTATTCTGCCCTGGTCTGAATGGCTCTGTCAGACCTTTGGAAGATTAGGGAACTCAGTTTTTCTTTCTCTGGCGACAACTTTCCTCCTTATGGTTCAGTCTTTATTATTATGTTTTATCTTCATGGATTATTTCTCTAAATATTTTATCTTTACTAATAATGTCCGGAGGGCTATGTGAAACGACGTGAATTTTTAAAAACAGGAGCGGTTCTGGGAACCGGTCTGGTCGTGTTGCCGGGTTGGTGGCAGGCTTGTAATTCCCGGAAACCGTTCCGGGGATCGATTGAAGATATGGAAGCATTATTTGGTATTACCAAAGAAAAAATGAGAGTGCTGCTGTCCGTAGCCTTATCCCACGGCGCAGAACGGGCTGATCTCTTCTTTGAATACAAGATCAGTTCGTCACTTAATTTAGAAGACGAAATCATCAAGGATGTCAGTCACGGTATTTCCCTGGGATTGGGTATTCGGGCTGTTATCGCTGAGCAGATTGGTTATGCCCACACCGATGATCTGGATTTTGAAAAAATGAAAGAAACCGCCCGCACCGCCAGTTTTATTGCCAACTCCGGCGCCACCGGAAAAATCGCCGATCTCGGGCAAACGAAAAAATTGGACCTCTACTCCATTGACAATCTGGCGGTGGATTGCGAACTAGCAAGGAAAATCGAACTGCTGCAGAGAGTGGACACGGCGGCGCGGCGCTTCGACTCAAAAATTACGAAGGTGAACGCCTCGCTCGCCGATGAGATAAAGCAGATCATGTATTTGGATTCCACGGGAAAAAACTTTACCGACGTTCAGCCTATGGTCATGCTGCGGATTGGCACCGTCGCCGAGGAAAACGGTAAACGCCAGGGCGGGCATTCCGGTAGCGGCGGACGCGTCGGTCTGGATTTTTATTCCCAACCAGGCAACCGACCCGAAGACCTCGGTATTGAAGCCGCTCAGATTGCCATCACCAATCTGGACGCCAAACCGGCGCCGGCGGGACCGCAAATCGTCATCCTCGGTCGGGCGGAAAGCGGCGTCCTGCTGCACGAAGCCGTCGGGCACGGTCTGGAAGCCGATTTCAATCGTAAAAATTTATCCAACTACGCCAACCAGATCGGCGAAAACGTCGCTTCGAAACAATGTACGATTATTGATTCCGGCAGAATTCCTAACCTGCGCGGCTCCATCAACATTGACGACGAAGGCAATCTGCCGACGGAATCAGTGTTGATCGAGAAGGGTATTTTACGGGGCTATATGCACGATACGATCTCCGCCAAAGCGATGAATGTCGCTCCTACCGGCAACGGTCGCCGGCAATCCTACAAGCATCCACCGATTCCCCGGATGACCAATACCTTCATGACTGGCGGAGATTACGATCCCGGCGAAATTATTGCCTCCGTTAAATACGGCGTCTTCGCCAAACGCTTCGGCGGCGGGCAGGTGGATATTACCAAAGGCGACTTCACCTTTGGCGTTCATGAAGCCTATCTGATCGAAAACGGTAAACTCACCGCTCCGCTCAAGGATGTGACGCTCATCGGAAACGGTCCCGAAGTCATGCGGAATGTTACAATGGTTGGTAATGATCTGAAAATGTCAACAGGCGGCTGGCTCTGCGGCAAATCTGGTCAGCGCGTCCCAGTCACCCTAGGCATCCCCACCGTCAAAGTCAAAGCAATCACCGTCGGCGGAACCCAAGTATAAGAGGATTACTATGAAAAATTATAAATCAATTGCCGAATATATTATTCAAACCGCCCGCAAAAGAGGTGCCGATCAAGTGGATGTGATGATCGTCAACAGCACCAATGTCAATATCACGGTTCGTCTCGGAGAAATCGAGGAGCTGCGACAGTCCAATCCCAAATCCCTGGGCATCCGGGTTTTTAAAAACCAGCGCAAAGCACTGACCTACACCAGCGACTTCCGCGAAGAATCGCTTCAGAATTTGGTTAAAAAAACCGTTGAAATAGCATCGGTCACAGGTTCAGATGAATTTAGCGGTCTTCCTGAAAAAAGTTTGATTGGAATCGCTGATACAAAACTACCACAGTTTGATCCGAAAATCGCGGAAGTCAGCACCGATAAGAAAATACAAATGCTGAAGGATATGGAAAAAATAGGAATGGATAAAGACTCCTTGATCACAAATTCCGATGGAGCCAATTGGAATGATTCCAAAGCCCATGTTGTTCTGGCAAACTCTGAGGGATTTTTCGGTGAGGAAGATTATACATCCGTCAACATGAGCCTTTCCCTGATGGCTGAAAAAGACGGTGTGAAACAGACTGATTATTGGTATTCCGCCAGTCGTTACATGGATCGGCTGGATTCCATCGAAAAAATTGCCGCGACTGCAGCCGATCGAACACTTCGTAAACTCGGTGGCAGAAAACCCAGGACTCAAAAAGTACCGGTTGTATTTGATCCGGTGGTTGCCGGTGATTTTATCACTATAATATCTCAAACCGTTGTCGGAAACGCCATTTATAACAAGAATTCGTTCCTGGTGGATAAATTAAATGAATCCATCGCCGTCAAAGACCTCACAATTATTGATGATGGTTTGTTGAAATATGGATTGGGTTCCCGCCTGTTTGACGATGAAGGCCTTCCCAGCCGGAAAAATATCGTCATTGACCAGGGTATCCTGAAAACCTACCTCTGCGACTGCTATTCCGCCCGCAAACTGGGGTTTAAGCCAACTGGTTCTGCCACCCGGGGCGTGTCGTCGAATCCCGGATCAGGCACTACCAATTTTTACATGCAGAAGGGAAAATATCCCCGGGATGAGATCATCGGCTCGGTGAAAAACGGACTCTACCTGACCAGCGTGGACTGGGTCGGAATCAACTATGTCACCGGTGATTATTCCCGCGGCGCCACCGGAATCTGGATCGAAAACGGCAAATTGACCTACCCGGTTCAGGAGTTCACCGTCGCCGGTAACATGCTGGAGATGCTACAAAACATCACCATGATCGGAGACGACCTGGAATTCCGGGATTCCGTGGCGGCACCGACGTTCAAAATCAAAACCATGACCATTAGCGGCAGCTAGGTCGGCTGGAAACTATATTTCCGTCTGAAAATTTGCATTAATCCCCCGGATTTTGTACAATATTACGATAATTTAAAAAATTTAAAAAGGTGTTAAGATGCCGCAAGTGGAAGATGTTGTCACAAAAATTATTGCCTGGGCGCAGGTGCATGGTATTCGGATTGTGTTTATTCTGATTTTCACATTTATCGCCCTCTATTTGGCAAAAGTCATCACAAAACGAATTTTTAAATCCCTCCCCTTTAAGGATAATGAACAGATCAAACGCCGCGATACCCTTTTTTCGGTTTTCCAGTTTGTTTTCCGGATCATTATTATAACGGTTGCGTTAATCATGGTTCTCAGCGAATTAAACATTGAAATCGGACCGATTCTGGCAGCCGCCGGGATTCTTGGTTTGGCGGTTGGTTTCGGTGCTCAGAATCTGGTGAAGGACCTGATCGGCGGCTTCTTTATCCTTTTGACTGATCAGATCCGGGTCGGCGACGTTGTTGAAGTTGCCGGGAAAGCCGGTTTTGTAGAGGGTCTGAATCTGCGGATGGTCACGCTGCGGGATCTCGCTGGTAATGTCCATTATGTACCCAATGGTGAAATTACCGTTGTGACCAATATGACCAAAGGTTTTTCCCGCTATGTCTTCGAGATCGGCGTCGCCTATCGTGAAAACGTGGACGAGGTCATGGAAATCATGAAACAGGTGGATGCTGAGCTCCGGGAAGACCCAGAATTTAAAGACGATATCCTCGAGCCGCTGGAAATTCTCGGTCTGGATAAATTCGGTGATTCTTCCGTCGTAATCAAAGCGAGGACGACCACGAAACCAATCAAACAGTGGCGTATCGGTCGGGAATTTAAACGGCGTCTGAAAATCCAGTTTGACAAACAGAATATTGAAATACCCTACCCTCATCTCACTTTGTATATGGGCAAAGATAAAGATAATCAGTCTCCGCCGTTAAATATTTTTATGGAAAAATAGCTTGCCTGACCCTCAACAGAAATCCAGTAAGAAAGGAAACCAGATGCTGATTCCCACTATCATAATGGCTGGCATTGCCATTTTTCTGGTCGCTATCGGAATGAATAAAGAGGGTAATATTCATATTATTGGACTGCAGTCCGCATTTAAGATGACCTATCAGGTGCTGCCGCTGCTGATTTTCGCCTTCATCATTGCAGGTATGATTCAGGTTCTGCTGCCTCAGAATTTACTGGATCGCTGGGTCGGTGCGGAATCCGGTTTACGCGGGATATTAATCGGAACCGTCGCCGGCGGTTTGACACCCGGCGGACCGTACGTCGCTTTGCCCGTCATCGCCGGTTTTCTGAAATCCGGCGCCGGGGTTGGAACTATGGTTGCTTATCTGACCAGCTGGTCCCTCTGGGCGGTTGCCCGGCTGCCCATGGAATTCGGCATTCTCGGCTGGCGATTTACGCTTGCCCGGCTGGCTTCCACCTTCTTTTTCCCACCCATCGCCGGATTAATCGCCCAGAAGCTTTCTGCGAATTTTGTCCGCTGAATTTTACAATTCTTTTACTTTATTTTTCACAATGGAACATTTAGGTTTAAGATTAGTGATGGAATTGTAAGTATGCAAACAGGATTGAATATTGAAACTTTTTAAAAATATCGTTTTGCTGGTCGCCGACAGTCTGCGCTACGATACCGTCCGGGGAAATGGCAAACCACGGCTACCCTATCTGTCAAACCATGCACTGAATTTTCATCAAGCCTATTCGGCGGGATGTTGGACCCTGCCGGCGACGGCGTCAATTTTCACCGGCTTTCTACCCCATGAACACCAGGCGACCACCCGTTCGCGCAACGAACTGCGCCGGGACCGACCGACCCTGGCGGAAAAATTGACCACTCTCGGCT
>DSAS01000152.1 GCA_011046365.1 Fidelibacterota bacterium | reverse complement strand
CCCTCGAAGAGGTCCCCTTGGGAGAACCTGCAACCCTCTGCTTAGAAGGCAGATGTTATTTTTAAAATCTCGACAAGAATTACCGTATTTCGAGGGTAGTTTTTTGTACCCCGAGCAGGACTCGAACCTGCAACCCTCTGCTTAGAAGGCAGATGCTCTATCCATTGAGCTATCGGGGCGATTGTCAAAAAGGAACTTGTCGGGGCAGCAGGATTTGAACCTGCGACTTCCTGCTCCCAAAGCAGGCGCGCTAACCGGACTGCGCTATGCCCCGTAAATGAGAATCAAATGTAAAAGAATCGGCGACTTTCCCGACCGATCGCTTGCTCGGAAGCTCTCGGAGGATCACCATCAAAAATTTTTTATCGCTTATCAATTATTCGGTATTGATCCGTCTGATGGTGCATCGTTCCCGTAAAAAGTGAACCACGCCGATGATAAAAACGATACAGCCGATACCGATGCCGATTTTACCAATCAGCAGATAAACAGTGCCTTCAAACAACCGGATTATTCCCACACCTAACATTATGAACGCCAGTGCCGTTCGGATGTATGCCAAAAATGTCCGTTCGTTAGCCAGGTGGGTTCGAATTGTTGCCAGGTCAGTAAGTTTATTCATCTCGATTTGTTCCAGCGCATCAGGGTGATTTTACCCCGTTGCCAGTGTGGTAATAATGCCGCACTTCCAATTTATCAGTCCGGATTAAAAAGCCTGCTAAGTTATTTTATCAGAAAAATAAAGTCAAGGTTAAAAGTCGCTCACCCGGTTGACAAAGTAGCTAAAAAAGTGTATCTTAAAACTACCGATGATGATGAAAAGGACAGAGAGTAAATCGTTAACTCAAAAAGCGTCATAGATGGCATCCGATTCAAATAGGGCTTTGAGCAGGTATTTAGAGGAGATTGGAAAGTACAATCCCCTGACACCTGAAGAGGAGATCGAGCTTGCCCAGCGGGTAAAGAAAGGTGATCGGGAGGCGCTGAAGAAACTGACTGAATGCAATTTGCGGTTTGTCGTCAGTGTTGCCAAGGATTATCAGGGACAGGGACTTCCGCTGACCGATCTGATTAATGAGGGCAATTTAGGGCTGATAAAAGCCGCTGAGCGCTTTGACGAGACCCGCGGATTCAAATTTATCTCCTATGCCGTCTGGTGGATCCGCCAGTCAATTCTGCAGGCGCTAGCCGAGCATTCCCGGATTGTTCGATTGCCGCTCAACCGGGTCGGTACGATCGGAAAAATTACCAAAGAGGCTGAGGTGCTGGAGCGACAACATGAGCGCGCTCCCAGTCAGGATGAGATTGCTGAAGGTCTCGATATGAAAACTAATGAGGTGTCCGATGCGATTCGGATATCCCGGCGACACCACTCTCTGAATGCGCCGTTTCGCGATGGTGAGAAAAATTCGTTGATTGATGTTATCAGCGATGACTCCCAACCGATGCCCGATTACCACCTGGTGGGCGAATCGCTGAAACAGGAGATCAGAGAGGCGTTATGCACGCTGAAAGAGCGTGAAAGAGAAGTAATTAAAATGTATTTCGGCATTGACCGTGAATATGCACTGACCTTGAATGAAATCGGTGAGGAGTTTAATCTGACCCGGGAGCGGGTGCGTCAAATTAAAGAAAAGGCGATTCGGCGCTTACGACATAAATCCCGCAGCCGCAAATTGCGGGCTTATCTGGGTTAACAAAGGAGTTTATGGTTCAAGTTACAGTCAGGAGCAACGAGCCGCTGGAAAAAGCTTTAAGACGGTTTAAAAAGAAGTTCGAAAAAGCCGGAATTTTAAAGGACCTTAAAAAAAATGCGCACTACACAAAGCCCAGCGTGGAAAAACGGATCAAGCAGTCTAAAGCCCGGAAACGGAATGCCCGCGACGAGCGATACCAGAGGCGTTAATGCCTAAACTGCTATTATTTAATTTTAAACCCACCTAAGTTCAGGGTGGGTTTAATATTAGGAGAGTCATAATGCTGATCGAGAGTCTGTCAGGAGTCCGGGGAATCGAGTCCGAATTGACGGAGGATTTTATTCGTGCCTATGCTTACGCCTTTGCAGAGGTGTGTCCACCGGGTAAAATATTGGTGGGACGCGACACCCGGCAAAACGGTATGGCGATTATAACCGTTCTTCTCGAGGCGCTTAAAAATACCGGAAGAACAGTCATCAATCTGGGCATCTGCCCCACGCCGACTGTGCAGTTTGCAGTGGAGGATCAGCAAGCCGCCGGTGGTATCGTAATTACCGCCAGTCATAATCCGCTGCCCTGGAATGGTTTAAAGTTCATCGGTAGCGACGGAATTTTTCTGGACGCCGATCAAATGAGGCAGTTGAAAGAGCGGAGAATTGAATTAAATAAAGAAGCTTTTATTCAAAAGGGTAATGGTGCAATTGAAACCTACCATCGGGCGGTTGACGATCATATTGAAGCCGTACTGGCACTGCCATATCTGGATGAATCCCTGATTCGTACTGCCGGGTTCAAAGTTGTCGTGGATGCCGTTAACGGTGCTGCTTATCGTGCCGTACCCGAATTTCTGCGGCGCCTGGGCTGCGAGGTGATTGAGTTGAATTGCAATGCTGATCAACCCTTTCCGCGGAATCCGGAGCCGCTGCCGGAAAACCTGCTGGAATTAAATCAGGCGGTGTTGCGTCACAAAGCCGACCTCGGTTGCGCCATTGATCCGGATGGAGATAGGCTGGCAATCGTATCAGAGCTGGGCAAACCGGTTTCGGAAGAGTATACGCTGGTGCTGGCTGCGAAACTGGTGCTGTCGAAATTCCCGGATTCTGCTCAGAAGGTTGTGACAAATCTCTCCACGACTATGGCTGTGGAGGACGTTGCCCGGCAATATGGGGCTTCGGTAATTCGCACCGCCATCGGTGAGATCAATGTGGCTAAGAAAATGCGGGAAATTGACGCCGCGATCGGCGGTGAGGGAAACGGTGGTGTACTGCTGCCGGAGGCGCATCTTGGTCGGGATTCGCTGGTGGCGGCGGCGCTGATTTTACAATTGCTGGCGGAAAAGGCAAAGTCGGTATCGGAATTGATGCAGGAATTGCCCCATTATGAAATGGTTAAACTGAGAGTATCGCGCGGTGATTTGGACCTGTCAGATGTTCTTGATGAATTGAAACAGTTGGCAACACCCGCTGATCTCGACCTTCAAGACGGTATTAAATTCATCTGGAGCGACCGCTGGGTGCACCTGCGTCCATCGAATACGGAGCCGATAATCCGTATCTACGCCGAGGCAAAAAACGCCGCTCTTGCCCAGGAAGCTGCCGAACCCTTTGTTGCATTTTTTACTGAACTTTCAAAATAGGAATGTCAAAGTGAATAAACTAAAGACTATTATTTCGGTCCCGGATGCAAAAAAAAATATCTCCGCAGTGATTGACCATACATTATTACGTCCCGATGCCACGATAACCGATCTTGAAAAATTGTGCCGGGAAGCCCTGGAGTATTCTTTCGCCGCGGTCTGTGTCAATCCGGCGAATGTGGCTTACTGCGTGGAGCGGCTGGAGAAAAGCCCCATTCCGGTCGCCGGTGTGGTGGGATTTCCGCTGGGTGCCACTCTGATTTCCACCAAGGAGATAGAGACCGAATTTGCCATTGATGACGGCGCTACGGAGATTGATATGGTCATCAATATCGGCATGCTGAAGTCCGGTAATGAGGATTACGTCCGTGAGGACATTCAGGCGGTTGTTGAGGCGGCTGGAGGTCATCTTGTCAAGGTGATTATCGAGACGGCTTTATTAACAGATACGGAGAAAAAGAGAGCGTGTGAACTTGCAAAGCTCGCCGGAGCCCACTTTGTGAAGACCTCCACCGGCTTCAGTAAAGCAGGGGCGACGGAAGCGGATGTCAAACTGATGCGCACGACGGTTGGCAAAGATATGGGCGTCAAGGCTTCCGGCGGGATACGGACATTTGAAGATGCAATCCGGATGATTGCTGCGGGTGCCAATCGGATCGGCACCAGCTCCGGCGTTCAAATTGTGCAGGAGTCCCGGCGGGAATGAACGATTGGATTCCAATTGACAAAGATAAGAAACATATCGCCAAAGAACGGGCGAAAGCGAAAACGCTACGTAAAACCCAGTGGTGGCAGAATAAACTGAATGAGGGTACCTGTCACTACTGTGGTAAGAGATTTCCCCGGGACGAATTGACCATGGATCACATCGTGCCGGTCTCCCGGGGCGGGAAAAGTACCAAAGCCAATGTCGTACCCTGTTGCAAAGAGTGTAATAATACCAAGGAACATCTCACGCCCGTGGAGATACTGCTCAGAAATAATACCTCAAAGTAGTGCCACTACAATCTGCCTGTCTATCTGCAGGAGCGGGATTATTTATAGCAGGATTGGTCTGTTTTTACCAGCAAGTCAGTATTCAATCCGACCGATTTGCAGTATTCGACTAATTTTTCGTAAAGCGCATCATCCATTCGGGGAGTTCGGGACAAAATCCAGAGGGTTTCACGGGACTGACCACTGACAACCGCCCACTGATAGTTTTCCCGATCGAGATTGATAATCCAATAATCGCCCCAGAATGGCTAGAAAAAACTGACCTTCAGTTTGGCGTTATTGGAACCTTTGACTACTTTTGCTTGACCGGTAACTGATTTAAAGGGACCGGCGGGGCTGTCTTTATGACAGCTGTTGACCACTTTGATGCGTCCATTGTCTTTCAGGCTGTACTCGGCGGTAACACAGGTGCACCCCTTTTGAAAGCGCATGGGAATGGTGGCGATTTCATACCATTTTCCCAGATAGCGGTTCAAATCCACTTGCGCAACCACCGGTAATTCACCCGTTGATTTGGCGCCGGTGATGGTTTGGAAAAACAGAATACAGGCGGGAATGATAAACAACTTCATAAAAGGAGCCTCATTATCTATTGAGTAACGAGACAAGGAAAGGTTGAAATATTGGCATCTGAAAAAATCCTGCCGACATTTTACTTAAATTGTGGAAATTATACAAATGAATGGTGACTATTGAATTCATCGGGAACACTTTTTCCTTGAATTGGTTTGAAGTCAGGGTAATACAATCCTGAAGAAAATTTCCGAATTATTTGTGTTTAAGATGGAAAAAAAGATGTAAATTGGGGGGTGAGTTTTTTGTATTTGAAGAAGGTTAGTTGAAAATGAGAGAAAGACGACTCGCCCGTGAAGTGGCTCTGCAAGCCATTTATGCTCAGGAATTATCTGGAAACAGCATCAAGTTCGTCGGAACCCATATCATTGACAATTCAGAGGAGCTTTCGGAAGAATTAAAGCCCTTTGCCCGGGAATTATTTGAAAAAACCACGCTTCATAAAAAAGATTTAGATAACTATATCAAGACCAAATCGAAAAACTGGGATTTTGAGCGGATTGCCGTGATTGACCGGCTGATTATCCGGATGGCGATTTGTGAGTTTTTATATTTTGATGATATTCCGCCGAAGGTCTCGATTTCCGAGGCGATTGAGATTGCGAAAAATTTTTCCACAGACGACAGCAGTGCTTTTGTCAATGGCATTTTGGACGCCGTCCTGCACCTGATCAATGAGCAACTCGAGTTAAAAGAGTAATAAATTCTGTTTGATATAAACATACCTGTCTGTGGAAAAGCCGGACAAATGAATAATTGAAAATGAATACCAAGATACAGGGAGTAAAATGGGTATCGGTTCACTGTTGACATCAATATTTGGGACATCTTCGGATCGGGAGATCAAGAAAATTATGCCGCTGGTGGATGAAATCAATCAGATATATGCGACCCTGCATACCAAATCGCCGGAGGAGTTTCGGCAGCGGACAGCCGAATTCAAACAGATGGTTCACACCGCCCGTCAGGCGGCGGAAGCAGAGTTGGCGGATTCCAGCCTGACCCGGGATGAACAGCATAAACGGATTATCAAGGCTGAGCAGGAAGTACTGGATGAGATACTGCCCGAAGCCTTTGCCATGGTGAAAGAGGTTTGCCGGCGACTGGCTGGTCAGGAGTGGACGATTGTGGGTCAGAAAATTCGCTGGGAGATGATCCCTTACGATGTGCAGATCATCGGCGGGATCGTCCTGCATCAGGGAAAAATTGCCGAAATGAAGACCGGTGAGGGAAAAACACTGGTTGCCACCATGCCGGTCTATCTGAATGCCCTGACCGGGCGGGGTGTCCATCTGGTGACGGTGAACGACTATCTGGCGCAGCGTGACAGCGAGTGGATGGGACGGATTTATACGGAGCTGGGACTCACGGTTGGCTGTATTCTCAACAGCATGGATAACAGCGAGCGCAAAGAGATGTACAGCCGGGATATCACCTACGGAACCAACAATGAATTTGGGTTTGATTATCTGCGGGATAACATGGCAATTTCCGCTGAAGATCAGGTTCAGCGCGAGTATTACTACTGTATTGTTGATGAGGTGGACAATATCCTGATTGATGAGGCGCGTACGCCATTGATCATCTCCGGACCGGTTACCAGTTCCCGCCATGAAAAATTTGACAGCCTGAATCCGGCGATTGCCAGTCTGGTACGTCATCAGCGGGAGAATGTGACCCGGATTTTATCTGAGTT
>DSAS01000083.1 GCA_011046365.1 Fidelibacterota bacterium | reverse complement strand
ATCGCGGCACCGGCGTATCGGCATGAGCTATTCGTCCGTAGCATTGCTCCGTTCCTGGGAACCAACCAGTATCTGATATTCATTTCCTACTTTGCCGCATTGCGGTTTTACCATTGGAAACAGAAATACGGCATTCAAACCGACGTCATTCCGGTGGAGCTGCAATCGTTGCCCTACACTGCGCGGATGACTGCTCCCGGTACAGTTCAGATTATTGATCGCAAGCGACGGGTCTGGGCTGCAGCACTACCTTCAAGCAAAGGTTATGAATTTCTTGAAATTATAAAGGTGATTTTTCCGGAAATCACCGTTGTTGAAAATGTTCTCTTTACCAGTCTGAATAATTTCAATGCCGTTCTCAACCCACCGCTTATGCTGGGAAACTCTGCTAAAATCGAAGCCAAAGACAACCAAAACTGGAATCTATACGCAAACGGAATAAATGAATCTATCGCCCGGACTATTCTGGC
This sequence comes from Fidelibacterota bacterium, assembly GCA_011046365.1. Lineage (GTDB taxonomy): Bacteria > Fidelibacterota > UBA2242 > UBA2242 > UBA2242 > B118-G9. The sequence goes on along the minus strand of DSAS01000083.1, from coordinate 6,221 downwards.
ATTTGATCGGGAAAGGATTCAATTGTCTGCGCAATTGGGGGTGAAAGCTATTTCCATTGGGACAGCTCTGGCAAATCTCCCTCCAGGGCAGCAGTGCTCTGCCAAACAATTATGTCAGACGATTAAACAGCATCCGAAATTGACCAACAACCGGATTCCAACACCGCACTCGCTCAATCATCGCTATCTGACAGAAAATGTACCTTTTGCGCTGATCCCCTTTCTGACTCTGGCTGCTGATTTAAAAATCCCCACCCCGCATATCCGGTCTGTCATTGACAGAGCTTCCCAAAAACTACAGCGTGATTTTTATGCCATCGGCGCCGGAAAAAAGGAACTGGGCATGGAAAGTGTTCATCTTGACGAATGGCTTAGCAAAATCGAGTAAAAGGAGCAATGCCGTGACTGGGTCAAACACCGATATACCAAAAACCAGACGAATCAGCCATCTTTTCAAAACTCTCTGGAATGTCACCAAAGAGGGCATTATCGCCCAGAAAAAATTGCTGATCGCCAGCTTCCTCCTCACCGCCTGTTCGTCAGCCGTGATTCTGCTGGGACCTTATCTGATTAAACAGATAATTGACCGGGTCCTGCCGGCGAAAGACATTCGGCTGCTTGGTTACTATGTCATCGCTCTGGTAGGTTCCTATTCAGTCGCTTTCCTGATCTGGTGTCTTCAGACACGGTTTTCTATCAAAGCCTCGGAAAATATCTTCTGCAAACTACGGCTGAAGCTGATTGACTCCATCATGCATAAGCCGGTTAAATTCTTTAACGAATATGCTTCCGGGGACCTGGTGACGCGCTTCGCAAACGACCTGGAATATATTTCCACATTCTTCTATGAAAATCTGATTCGCTCACTGGCATTCGGTCTGTTCTCATTAATCCTGATCGTTGTACTGATTGCCTGGAACTGGCAGTTGGGAATCTTATCGCTGATCACCATTCCGCTGCTGTTAATTTATGTCTCCAAAACGCACAACCCTATCGCCGAACGCTCCGGCTTTGCCCGCCGGAAATTAGCCGAGCAGAACGATTCGCTGCTCGATATTCTCGCCGGTTATCGGGAAATTCGCTTTTTCAAACAGGAAAAGCGACTGCTCTCCCTATTTAAAAAATCCGCCGACGATTACACCGAAGCTGCTATCCGGGCGAACACTTTTATGGAATTCACCCGCATCGGGATTGACATTCTGGGCATGCTGATTTCATTTCTGCCCTTCATTATCGGCGGACTGCTGGTGTGTCTCGGCAACAGCAGTATCACGGCTGGTTTACTGATTGCCTACTATCAAATCCTGACTATCTTGACAGGACAGGTTCTCTTTATTTTTATGGGTATTACCAAACTGGCTCAGGTACTTCCGGTTTTGGAACGGATCAAAGAGATCACCGATTATCCCGTCGAATTGGAAGTCGGGGAAATGGGTTTAAGTGACATTCCGAAGTCCAGCGAGATTAGCTTCCAGAATGTCAGCTTTGCCTACCCGTCGGGAAAAAATGTATTCACCGATTTCAACCTGATTGTCAGACCGAAGGAGAAAGTCGCCATCATGGGACCCAGCGGCTCCGGAAAAAGTACGCTTTCACTATTATTCCTGAGATTCCTGAAACCGACAAGCGGAAAAATTCTTTTCGGTGGTAAAGATATTCAGGATTATACCCTTTCCTTCTATCTGTCATTCTTTTCTTATATGAGTCAGGATACCTTTCTGTTTAAACAATCGGTGGCTGAGAATATCTCCCTCGGCTGGTACAATGTCCCCCTGGAAAACATCAAAGCCATTACCAAAATGGTGCGGATGGATAAATTCATCGAAAATCTGCCCGATAAATACCAGTCGGTTGTCGGGCAGAACGGATTGAGTTTTTCCGGTGGTCAGAAACAACGTCTGGCGCTGGCACGGGCGCTGATCCGCGACCCTGAAATATTGGTACTGGATGAATTCACCTCAGCCCTGGATCGCGATGTTGAGCAGGAAATCCTGAAAGACCTGCTGAATGTTTTTCAAAACCAGACCATTATCTGCATTACTCACTCGCTGACAGTCGCCGAAAAATTCGATCGTATTGTACGCCTGTAAAACAGCCGCGCTGCACTCCGTCAGACTTTTTCGGCACTCTCACCATCTTTTATCTTACCACCGGAAAATTTACCAAATAAAAAAAGCCCCATGCGGTGACATGAGGCTTTCCTGATTTATTTTACGATTTATCAGGCTTCTCTGACGCCGATGCCCGGTTTGTCATTGACAACCACTTGACCATCAGCCAATGTAGCACCAACATAGGGGTCATTACTGATTAACAAATTACCATCCAGATCGGCGTAATCAATCAGCGAACAGAGCTGGGCGGCTGCCGTAATTGCCACCGAACTTTCGATCATGCAACCGATCATGATTTTCATCCCCAGGGATTTAGCCAGCCAGATCATCCGTAAAGCCTCCTGCAGTCCCCCGGATTTCATGAGTTTAATATTAATTCCGTCATAGGCTTCCGCCAGCGTTGGAATGTCGCGCGCTGACTTAACGGCTTCGTCGGCGATAATCGGTACCGGCGAGCGATCCCGCAACCAGCGGGTTTCCTCCAGCATGTGCGACGGCATCGGCTGCTCAATAAACTCGACACCGTTTTCTACCAGCCACTCGATTTTACGAATCGCCACATCTTTGTCGGTCCAGCCCTCATTGGCATCCACCCGGATCGGTTTATAGGGTGCGACCGAGCGTACCGCTTTGATGAACTCTTCATCTTCCGGTTTGCCGACTTTGACTTTCAGGATTTTGTATGGCTCCGCCTCTTTTGTTTTTTGAGCCATCACCTCAGGAGTATCAATCCCGATGGAAAATGAGGTCAGCGGTGATTTCTCCGGATCAAGCCCCCAGAGCCGGTAAAGCGGCTGCTCCAGGGCTTTCCCAACCCAATCCATCAGCGCAATGTCGAGGGCACACTTCCCGGCGGTCTGTCCTTCACAAAGTCTCTGAATATCATAACCCAACTCTACAAATTTAAAGGGATCGGCGTTGGCAAACAGCGGTACCGCTTTTTTCAGTACCTCAATCGTGGATTCGGGTGTCTCGCCGTAGCGCACATTGGGAGCGGCTTCACCGATACCGACAATGCCGTCTTTTTCAAGTTTCACAAATACATTCTGTTTGAAATCGCTGGAATTCCTGGCAATCGTCCAGGTGTGTCTCAAATTCAACTGCTTGATTTCGTAGCTCAGCTTCATACCGCTTCCTTTCGTAAATTTGCGCTTCGAACAGGCGATTCCGGTCAATCCAGACGTCATTCCGCCTGCCATCGCCGCCACGCCGACTGTCTTTAAAAAATCCCTTCGCTCCATGATATCTCCTCACTATTTCACATACTGTTAGTTATGCAAATTTACATTCATCAATGCATTAAGACAAGAAATCTTCGATTCCTTGCCCGGTTTCCATTTATCCGTTAAATTCCGGCAACATTATGAAACACCCGGGTCATTAGAATAAGTCGCTGTGAAACTAAAAACTATCAAAGCCCCAAACACCTATCTGCTGATTTTCAGTATCATTATCGTCACCGCCGTTTTGACCTGGATGATTCCCAGTGGTGAATACAACCGCACTGAGATGGACGGGCGCAGTGTTGTGGTACCCGGTTCCTATCAGCCGGTTGAGAGTAATCCGCAGGGAATTTGGGCGATTCTGAAAGCGCCGATCCGCGGCTTTACCGATGAGAGTGCCGCCCTGATTGTCGGATTCGTTTTAATTGTGGGCGGCGTGTTTGCCGTTCTCGAAAAGACCAAAGCCATTGACGCCGCCATTAAAGCCATCGTCAAAGCCCATGCGCGCTCTCCGCTGATCGAGTTGCTTTTCATTCCCATCTTCATGGTTATTTTTTCCCTCGGCGGCGGCAGTTTCGGCATGGGCGAAGAGGTTATACCCTTCATTTTGATCTTCGTGCCGTTGTCCCTGGCACTGGGCTACGATTCAATCGTGGGTGTCGCCATTCCCTTTGTGGGCGCCGGTGCCGGCTTTGCCGGTGCGTTTCTAAATCCCTTTACCATCGGCATTGCGCAGCAAATCGCCGATCTGCCGCTCTTTTCGGGAATCGTCTACCGTTTGACCTGCTGGCTCATCTGTACGGCGGTGGCGATTGCTTTTGTTATGCTGTACGCCTTTAAAATCAGGAAATCACCGCCGAAGAGCCTCACTTTTGACCTTGATGAAGAGAAGCGTAAAAATCTGCATGTGGAGAACAGTGAAAATTTTCAGGGCATCGAAAGACGCCACAAATTTGCGCTCTGGACCTTTGCAGCCGGTATGATCGGCATGATTTTCGGCGTATTGAAATATCAGTGGTATATCGAAGAAATCTGCGCCGTATTTTTTCTGACAGGCATAATCATCGGAATCGTCGGCAGACTGTCTGTCAGGGAATTCAGCGACGCCTTTGTTGCCGGTTCCAAAGATATGGTCGGAACGGCACTGATTATCATCCTGGCGCGGGGCATTTTGATTATTACTGAGGACGGGCGGATTATTGACACCATGCTGAATGCCCTGGCGGGTTCGATTCAGAATCTGCACCCGATTGTATCATCACAGGCTATGTTCGTGATTCATTCAATTATTAATTTCTTCGTACCCTCGGGCAGCGCCAAAGCCGCCCTGACAATGCCGATCATGGTGCCGCTCGCCGATCTGGTCGGTGTTACCCGGCAAACGGCTGTTCTGGCGTTTCAATTCGGCGACGGATTCAGCAACATGATCATTCCCACTTCCGGCATCACCATGGGCGTGCTGAGCCTCTCGGGTATCTCCTGGGAAAAATGGGCAAAATGGCTGCTGCCGCTGGAAGTGATTTTTCTGGTTATTGGATTTCTGCTGCTGATTCCACCATTTCTTACAGGATGGTAATATGCCTGGCAATCGAACGGTTCTGAGCCAAAGGAATTACCGATGACGAAATACTGTGATCTCAATTGCGAATATGCCCGCTTCCCGGACAAACTGTCCGACGGATCACTTACCTGCCGCACATTTATCGGATTGTACTGTGAGAAATTGAAGCGAATCGTGCCGAAAAATGCACCCTGTCAGGTGGGAATTGAGTCATTGGACAACCCCGACTCAGAATCCCCGGAGAAATAGGATCATCAGCAGATCGGACAATTCAGATTACAGTTTGACCGATACCGAAACAAAGACATTCCGCGTGGCGCCAGGCCAGTAATACGCCCAATAGCCATCCCATTCATATCCGTAGCCGTAGGTAGAGTAGAGCACATCGAAGAGATTGTTGACCTTCGCGCTGATTTCCAGATGCTTGAAATCAATCCGGACTCCGCCGTCAAAAATCAGATAGGCGGGGTTCTCGCCGATATTCTCATTATCAATATATTGCTTACCCACATAACGGGCGGTCACAAACAGACTGAAGAAATTGAGCGGTTTTACTGTCACAATGCCATTCAAGAGCAGGTTCGGAACATTGGGGATGCGATTGTCTTTCAATTCGCCGCTGCTGAAGATGTGATTACCGAGACTGCCGTTGAGGCTGATGCTCCAGCGCGGATGAGCCTGCAGCCCCAGCTCCAACTCCAGCCCCTGATGCAACGTCCGGTCCGCCTGATAGTACTCGTACTCGCCTTCCTGCTCGATATCAATATTTTTTAACTGTTCGTTATCAAAATCAATCCGGTAGGCATTCGCTTTGACTGACAGGTGCTGACTCCTAAACTGAAAACCACATTCATAATCGTCAATCGCTTCCGCTGCCGCCATCACCGGTTCGCTGGTCACATCGTCGGCATTAATGATCTGATCGTCAGCCGGTTCTTTGTGGGCTTTGCCGTAATTGGCAAATACTGATAATTGCTCGTTCACCCGATACATGGCACCGAGGTGCGGATTGACAAAATTCCAGTCGGCGGAGAGTTGATGTCCGGCGGCATGACCGATTTTCTTCTGGTCCAACTGCCACCGGTGCCGCTGATATTGCAGATCAGCCATCAAAGTCAGGGCATCTGTGACGTATACCGCAGCGTGCAGGAATGCGGTGGCGGAGAGTTTTTCACCAATGTAATTGTAATATCGGTACCAATCGTGACCAAGCGTGGAACGCAGTTCCTCACTGGAGAAATTTTTAACCTTACCGTAATGGTCACCAACGAAAGACCGCAACTCGGTCCCCGCATCAATCCGGTAACGTCCGCGCAGAAAGGT
>DSAS01000178.1 GCA_011046365.1 Fidelibacterota bacterium | reverse complement strand
GCCTCATTTTCCACTCTTGCATCCGGTGGAAATCGCTTGTCCAGCACCATTCCTATTCGCACGGTTCGCCCTTTTTCATTAGAATTAGCAGCGGCTCTTTTTCAAAATTTGCGCGCAATTTTTCAAACTCTGGCTGATTCAGTATCAAGATTCCGACCTTGCGGCTGATCAATGCTTCCGTCTTCTTTTTCACCCGTTCAATTTCATTGTAATTAATATTATCGCCCACAATGACCAGTTCGATCAGTCCTGAGTCTTTACCCACCGCATAGTCGCCTTTGATAAATGCCAATTCAATATCACCGGATTTGTGCAGAATGTTTTCAATGACCTGATCAATTCCGGTGGATTTCAGCACAATGGTGCGGATTTCTTCGAAGAGGGGGTGTTTGATATTGGCGCGATAGACCTTATTGCGTCCCTCTTTGCAGGCTTCCAGGATTTTCGCATCGTTTAATCGGTTCAGCTCTATGCGGATACCGTTGGTGGATTCGTTGAATTCTGTTGCCAATTGGCGGAGATAACCGCTATTTTTCGGATTGAGAAAAAATTTCAGCAGAAGTTTGATGCGGGTTTCGGAAGTGATTAAAGTATCAAGCATATTTTATGAGTAATAATATTACTCGTAAAAGATAAATTACACTGCCCTTTTTGTCAAGTGTTTTTTATTGCCAGAAATGCCACAGGTCTTCCGGGGTTTCACGCCGCTTTAAGAGTTGACGCTTTTTCCCGTTATCGGAATAGCCGATGACGACGGGAATCTGCCGGCTCAGATGGCGGCTCCACATACTCAGTGTATAACCGCCAGTGTCATGAATAATGATGTAATCGCCGGGATTAATTTCCGGTAGTTCAATATCACGGGCTAGAATATCACCGCTGAAGCAGAGCGGACCGACGATATTGTATTTTCGAAGCCGGTGGCACTTTTTTATCATTCCATGAGAATCCAGTACACTGAAATCGTGGTGCCAGTCCTGGGGAAAATAGCAACGCCGCATCAGGAGGTCGGCGCCGACGTGAATCACGGCTGTAATGGTGTTACAGTATTCCTTGATATATTCAACTCTGGATGCTGTCCAGCCGGCATTGGTGAATACCGACCGCCCGAATTCGGTGATTACCCGGTATTTACCGGTAAAAAGTCCGGGGCACTTTTGACGGAGCTGGTCGCGGTATAGCTCCATGGATGGTGGTTCGCGGTCCTTGTGGTAAGTGACCGGAAAACCGCCGCCGATATCAAAAATTTTGATCCTGTTTTTGGTAAACTTCCCGGCGAGCCACCGATTGGTCTCCTCTACGAAATTATACACTTTCTGGACACCCTGAACCAGCTGGTCAACCGGATAGCCCTGACTGCCGATATGCAGGTGGACGCCGGTTAACCAGGGATAATCATAAAAAGCCTGACGAATCTCTTCACAGAATTCATCTATGGGCACGCCAAATTTTGAGTAATCGCCGGTTGTGCTGGTAATGGCGATTTTGCCCTGCCCGATTTGCGGGTTTATGCGCAGACCGAAACGGCTCCGGGTCGAGCGGTTTTTTAACAGATCAATGATGCGATTCATCTCGCTGAACGAATCAATATTCAGGTGAATACCCAGATCAAGAGCGTAGGAGAGCTCCCCGGTGGTTTTCGCCGGCGAATCAAAGACGATTTTTCGGGGGGCGAATCCACAGTTTTCGGCGATATAGAGCTCCGGAAAGGTGGCAGCTTCTGCACCGACGCCCAGTGATTTGACGATTTTCAGTACTTTAGGAAGCGGGCAGGCTTTCAGTGCCAGAGCATGGAGGGCATTGGGAAAAAGGGATTGGATGTACAGAATCCGCTCTTTGAGATAATCCAGATCGTAGCAGATAATCGTATTGTCCCGGCTTTTTTGGATAAGCGGGGAATCCAGAATTCCGGGTAGTGCCGTGCTGATTGTGGTGAGCGGGATATGGTGGAGCATAGCATTAATATCGGTTTAAACCGCACTCGACTTTTTCGCTGTCGTGCCAGCGGCATTCCCGTTCATTGGAAGGATTTTCAATTGCCGTGGTACAGGGTTGACAACCGATACTATGATAGTTCATATCATAAAGCGGATTGTAGGGAATTTTACGCTGATGGATAAAGTCCCACAATTCTGCGCGATGGCGGTTGTAAAGCGGATGAATTTTAAGTGTTCCCCGGGAATCGATTTCCACCGGTCGGATTTTTGCCCGATTGGGAGTCTGATCGCGGCGAATGGCGCTTAGCCAGGCTTTTTTAAGCGGTAAAATCTTCAGCAGCGATTTAATCTTCAGATGGTAACAGCATTGGTCGGAGTTGGTTTTATAAGGAGGATCGCCGATCATGGCAATCAGCTCGGCGTGGCTGATTTCGGGTTCGATTATTTTCAGATTCAGCTGCCATTTTTCCCGTAATTCTTTCACAAACCGGACTGTTTCCGGGAAATGGTAGCCTGTATCAAAGAAAAAGAGCTCAATGTCCGGATAGTATTTTCTCAGGTGATAGATTAAAACAACGCTGTTATAGCTGCAGGTCGTTGTCATCCCCAGGTCACTGCCAAAGGTCTCCACTGCCCATTTCAAGATGCCGTCAATATCGGTATTCAGCAGTTTGCCATTGGCTTGTTCGATAAATTCCCGATCAATCTTCATTATATACTTTCTATTTTTAGGTAAACAGTTGGGCGATCTTCTGCCACTGTTGTGAAATTTTTCGATTCCGCTTCAGCGGCTGACATTCCGACAGTTTTGTAATCATGGGCTTTTTAGTGATATATTTTTGGGTAAAATCCGGTTCGCGCAAAACCCCCTCGCCGAGATTCAATACGACAATATCGCCGTTGAAAATCCGACCGCTGTGAAGTGCCTGGAATAAGCCCAACACCGGGAGGGCTGCCGCGGGACCAACCAGAACCGAGCGTTCCATGGCGATTAACCGTGCCACATGAATCACTTTGCTTTCGTCTCCGGCGATGATATCGCCACCGGTTTTGCGGACAAACTGGCTCAAAAATGGGTATGTTTTCGGGTTTCCGGTTGCCAGTGTAGGGATGGTGGTTTGGGGCTTTTTTATGATTGGATAATCATTCTGCCATCCTTCGGGAAAATTACTATTTCGGGCTTTTTCCCAGGCGATTGCCATTGGAGCACACTTGCTGGATTGAACTAAAATTTGTCTTGGTAAATGTGAGACCAGGTTCAGCGGTTCCAGCTCCATAAAGGATTTTTCGATACCCAGCGGACCGGTGCCACCGCTCAGTGCCTGGATATAGACCGTCGGGAAATCTTTCAGAACCCGCAGCCATTCGTAAACCATTGTTTTTTTTGCTTCTATCCGCAGGGGATCAAAATTACCGGCGGCTAATAAAATCCGGTGCTTTGCCGCAAATTCCACTGCCATAGTTTTGGCGGCTTCGTAATCACCGTCCACGCGAAACACCCTTTGTCCGTAGCCGCCGATATGAGCTTCCTGGAGGATGGAGGAGTTGTGCGGAATGAATGCGTAGAGCGCAATCCGGGCAGCTGATAGGTATTTCGAATAGGCTGTGGCGATATTACCGGTACTGGCGACGACATAGTTGTCATAGCGGTTTTCCCGCAGGGCGCTGGCAACCACCGTACCAGCCATGTCTTTGAAGGTGCCGGTGCCGGGATTCAGGTCATTGCGCTGAACGTAGATTTTACAATCCAGATTCAGTACTTCACGGGCATACCGCTCAATGAAATCCCAGCGTTCAATCGGTACAATTCCCTCATTAAAGGTGACGATATTTTTTTTATCCAAAAGCGGGAGATAGTCAAAATAGTGCCAGATATTTTTTGGCTCCAGCCCTTTTCGAACCAGTTTTTTCAGCGGTTCATAGCCGCTGTGGTAGTGGACAATGACTTTATGACCGCCACACTGGTCGCATTTTTGCCAGTTGGAAAACCATGTTTTAAAATCGGGAATTTGGTGGTTGCATTCGCGACACTGCAGGAAAAGTTTGGATTTCATGGGAGTTGAACCGGTTTTCAGATTTTCAATTTAGTTGGATTGACTATTCAAACCATGGCAATGGTTAGCCTGGCGCAGAAAATATTCTACGCCTGCTAATTTATACAAAAATTCGTAATTATCTAAACGTTGCGCCTCCGGGGTGCTGAATGAGGCGAGATAAGATTGCCAGCGCTGGGGAGCGATTATTTCTGATAATACCATGGCTTCGGGATCGATCAGATTGCAGATTTCAGAATCGGTTAGCAGATTTTTGTAGATTGGCAGATAGTCCCAGGTTTTTTGCAGCTGGGAAGCAACCTCCATTCCCAGCCGTTTTTTTATTTTTCCGGTAAATTTCGAAGATTGAGCGAGCCAGTACCGGAATAGAAAAAGCCACTGCCGGAGCCCGGTTTTGGGCAGCATGTCAATATTGCCGAAGTTCGTCGGTTCCCGGGCGAGTCTCTCGTCGAGACGGGTAACGACTCCGCGTTGGATTTTTGAGAGATTGTATTTCCACTGCGGCGGCATCGAGAGGGCGGTTTCAAGGTTGCGTCTCATCAGCAGCGGCGACAGCATATCGATGGCGCAATTGCAGGTGGTGTTGGATACATTCCCGAAATTGGCATAGCATTCCAGATCGAATTTATCCAGTTGAATTGCCACCGGCGAGTGCTCATACCCGGATATAGAACGATTCAAAAGTTTCGTAAAATATTCGGCGGAATTTCGTTTAATCTCAAGAAATTTGTCCTGAAAGATATCGTCCCGGTATTTTGCATTTAATATCCGATACTTCAGAAGACGGTTGATATTGACATGACGGGGCTCGCGGTAGAGATTCATGACATATTGCTCGTTCCACAGCCCGTCTTTGTAATATCGTCCGTGAACACCGTTGACGACACAGCTGGCAAAGGGCAGGTAGCTGGCTTTCATATAGAAAATTCGTCCCAGCATGAAGCCCGGTTCTTCGCAGCTGCCCAGCGTCACCGCCAGTTTGAAATAATCAAAAATATGATCCAGAAAATCTTGCCGCAGTTTGATATGGTGGGTCTTAAAACCGTATTTCTGTGCCATCCGCTTGACATTGACTACTTCCACATCATCATCCAGACCGAAAATTGCCGTCTCCACAGGGATGTTTTGGCTGGTAAATCCGGCAAAAACGGTTCGCGAATCCTGCCCCGTCGTAAATTCAACCACCTTGCGCTGAAAATGTTGATCAATAAGGCGGGCGGTCTCCTGGATGCTGTCCGCCAGTAACTCGATGTTATCCTCAAGAGATAAAGATGTATACTGCTTTGGCCAGTACCAGTAAGTAGTTAAAGTCAGATGTTTGTTTTTAATTGAGTAAACGGATGCCGACTTTAAGCGCTGGACGTTTTGGAGCATAGACCGGTCAGACAGAATGTAATAGCGCCAGAGAAATTCATTTAAGGCACAATAATCGGGTTTCGGCTTGACTATGACAGCCGCCAGCAGTAAAAAGGGGGTGACCAGTACGTAATCGTCGGTTTCACAGATAAAATTGGTATGGGTCTTATCGAAATCATTGATAATCAGGTATACGTCGGCATTGGCATCGTAGAGTTTGATCACGAAGTGACCGTCGAGGCGGTTCGCCATTTGTGCGCCCTGGTCTTGATAGAGCCGCAACAGCTCTTCCGCCGAGTACATTTTGGTCTGTTCCAGTGCAAAAACCACTCCTTCGTAGATCAGCCAGCTGCCGGATTTGTCGAAGTAGGATTTGGATGGTTCATTTTGCTTCCGGAATTCCACCAGAATACAGTTTTTCAGATTATCATGGTATCTAATCTCCCGGAAATATGTCTGAAAGTGGGCTTGGACTGCTTTTTTAATTACGGTTTTTACACGATTGAATTCACCGGATTTTGACACTTTTTTTGAATATAGCAATAACACTCCCGCCATTACAATCTCTCGATCTTTTTCAACGACTGGTATTTTAGTACGTACATCCGCAGGGCGTTGTAAATGGTATCCTGTTGACGGAAGAGCACAGCGTAGTCATGGAATATTTGATTACCGGTTAATTGGTGCAGCAGGCTCATCTGGACCTGATGCAAGCGCTGATAGGAGATGGTCGCGGGATCAATCTCCGGATACCAGTCCGCCCGGCAGTAGTTGTAGCGTGACCAGAATCCGAGATCATATTCCGGTAAGATATTTACCAGGGTATTCACGCCGTCATTGAAGAGTTTCCGGGCTACCTTGTTTTCGGGAAAGGCGCGGACAAAATCGTAGAGCCCCAGGAGCGCGAAAACTTTGCCGTTCAGCACGAGGGTCGGGACTTCCGCCGTATATTCTTCGTAGAAAGGACCCCATTCCGTGAACGCGGTGACACCGCCCGCCTGAGCCGATTTGGTGAAGGGGATCAGCGCCTTTTCCGCCAGCTTCGCATATTCCGGTTTGCCGGTCAGCTGATAACCGCGCAACAGGATGTTGATGGCTCGCCCCTGGGAAAAGGCAGACGCCCAGGGTCCGGGATTTTTGTACTGGGGCAGGGCGACATCGGTCAGCCAGCGGGCACCGGTTTTAACAGAAATCTCAGCATTATTGTAGAACCATTCTGCAAATTTTAAAAAACGTTCTTTATCGGCATCTGATTTTGTCTCTAAATACGTATGATAAACACTCAAGCCCATCTGCCCGATGGAAATCGGGAAATAGACATAGTCTTTATCTGTCACATCAATATAGGTTTTATTAATCGGAATTCCATTTTCATCGAATTTTTTGATCAATGCCTGGTCTTT
>DSAS01000006.1 GCA_011046365.1 Fidelibacterota bacterium | reverse complement strand
GTATATATACTGTACAGTCCGAGTAAAGATCGTTATTACGTTGGTCAGACAAATGATCTCAATCGTCGGCTGGTTGAGCATAATTCCGGACAGCCTTTACCGAATTGTTGATCAACCTGACATTCAATAAAAAAACCCCGCATTCGGCGGAGTTTTGATTTGTACGCCCAGGAGGACTCGAACCCCCAACCTTCTGGTCCGTAGCCAGACGCTCTATCCAATTGGGCTATGGGCGCATCGCTTTTAAAAAGCGGGTTAATATACATTGGTTTCATTTTTATATCAATTAAAAATATTGATAAAAGCCCTTAAATTTCATATTTTTCAGATAAATAATATGGTCCTGTGATGAAAGGAAATCCAATGCAAAAACGACTGACATTCTTGGTGCTGACGTTGCTGATTCAAAATCTTTTTTCCGTGAATTTACCTGAAAACGAATCGCTGAAATCTTCTATCTCTTTATTTGAAACATGGTTAAAAGCGAAAATGGAATATCGGGGGATTCCGGGCTGTTCTTTTGCAATGGTTTATGATGAGAAATTGGTTTACTGTAACGGGTATGGCTTAAGCGATTTAAAGAAAAAGACGCACGCAAACTCCACGACGGTATATCGTATTGCATCAATTACCAAAACCTTTACCAGCACCGCGATCATGCAATTACGCGATGCGGGCAAATTACGGCTGGATGATCCGATCAGGAAATATTTACCCTGGGTTGACATTCAGGCAGAATTTGAAAAAGAACCGGAAATTACGATTTGGCATCTGCTAACGCATACCTCAGGATTACCCGGGGAAGCCGCCTTTCCCTATTGGACTGATCACAAATTCCCGACGGTGGAGCAAATTATCGAGACATTGCCCGAACAGGAGATGATTTATCCGACGGAAACGAAATGGCACTATTCAAATCTGGCAATGGCTCTCCTGGGATATATCATCGAAACCGTCAGCAGACAGCCTTTTGAGAAATATATTGAAAATAATATTTTATTACCGCTCGAGATGTATAACACCTGCGTGGATATTTCAAAGAATAAGAAACTAATAAAAACCCTGGCGACGGCATACGGTCGCCGCTTACCTGATGGAAGTCATGAATTGATGCCCTTCACCGATTCAAAAGGGCTGACGCCGGCAGCGAACATGTCCTCTACGGTTGAAGATTTAGCCAAATGGGCATCCTTCCAGTTCAACGGAAAAGCGGCTGACGGGACTCAGCTGCTTAAACCGGCGACATTGCGTGAAATGCACCGCGTGCATTGGCTTCAGCCGGATTGGGAGAGTGGCTGGGGACTTGGCTGGGCGGTCCGAAAAAAGGGTGAGCGGACAATTGTCGGTCATGGTGGCTGGGTGGCGGGGTACCGCACGGAGATATCTTTTTGCCCCGTTGAAAAAACCGCTTTTATCATCATGTTTAATGCCGATGATGCCGCTCCGGCAGAGTACATTTACAAAGCCTTTGAATTGATTGCACCGACGCTTGTAGATGCCTTCAGAATCGAAAAGGAGATCGTCGAACCGGCACCGGATTCGCTTTGGCACATATATGTCGGTAAATATCGTGATCCCTGGTACTGGGATTCCGACGTCCTGATTCTCGATGGTAAATTGATGATCTATTCCTACGACTATCCACCGGAGAATAATCCAAAATACAATCTGTCAGAACTGACACCCATCGGACAACATACTTTCCGGATCGCCGATAAAAACGGATTTGGTCCGAAAGTAATTTTTAAGCTGGATCAGGCAGGCAATGTAAGGTGTTTTAAAAAAAACGAAAATTATAACTATCGCGTCAAAGAGTAAAAGCATGGAAATTGAAAAATATTCTTTTGGTGAAATGGTAATTGACGGGCAGAAATATACCCGCGATTTAATCATCGTACCGGGTAAGATTATTCCGAACTGGTGGCGAAAAGAGGGGCATTTCTTAATGCTCGACGACCTGACCGATATTCCTTTTGGAGAGATCGCATCCCTGATTATTGGAACCGGGAAATTTGGAATGATGAAAATTGGTGAGGAATTGAAAATTCGGTTAGCCGGTCAGGGGATAGAAATGTATGTCGAAAGAACCGCTAAAGCGGCTGAACTGTTTAATCAACTAAAGTCATCGAAAAAAGTTGCCGCCGGTTTTCACCTGACATGTTAAGCATTTAGACCTTTACTTTAAATGCTGTAACGAGAAAACAGCTTATTTTAAAATTAGTATAAGGAGTCAATATGAAATTAACAGTTCTGGGTTCCGGTTATTTCATTCCGACAAAAAAACGAAACAATTCCGGTTATTTACTGCAAATAGACAATGAAAATCTCCTGCTGGATAGCGGTCCCGGAGTCTTGCGCCAGCTGATCAAAACCGGATATTCAGTCTGGGATATATCAAAAATATTTTACAGCCATCTCCATATTGACCATCTTGCCGATCTGCTGCCCATCCTCTTTATCCGAAAATATTCACAACCGCAGGAGCGAAATAGTGAGTTGTCAATTTATAGTCACCAGGACCTGAACAGGGTTATTACCGGCTATGAAGGTCTGTTCGGAAGGTGGATTCTGAATGAAAAACACCCGTACCGGTTTCATTCGCTGGAATCGGGTCGGTCTACATTTGAGCATTTCTCGTTGAGAGTGTACCAGGCTGTACATACCGAGCAGAGTTTGATGTACCGGTTCGAAGATGCAAAAGGGACATCGCTGCTCTATACCGGAGATACAGAACTCTCCGCTGCGTTAATTGAAGCCGCCGAGGGAGTTGATGTACTTGTCACCGAATTTTCCAGTATTGATGAGGACCCGAAGCCGGGTCATCTGTCACCCGCCAAAATATCCTTTTTACTGGATAAATGCCGCCCAAAACTGACGATTTTGTCGCACCTTACCCCTGAAACCGAACAGAGAGCGGTCATTGCGCAGATTAAAATTCCGCCGAACTGTGTGGTGGAAGCAGCCGAGGATTTAAAAACATGGGAATTCTGATATTACTCTTTTAAGCTGTTATCGTCTTTGCTGGTTGAGATTCTGATGATTGAATAGAGCGGACAGAAGCCAAACAGTGCCGTTACAACGGGAATCAGCCCGATAGCACCCCACCAACTTTTGTAAAGAATCCCAAGCACAAGCAGCGTCAGACCGATGATCCAGCGTACAATTTTATCAGTTTTGCCAATGTTACTTTTCATGATTAACTCCAAATTTTTTGTTGCTCTTTTTCTTGGAGCGTAGTTTTTGACCTGCGTTACGGGAAAAAACGCCCGAAATCGGCGACCTCAGGCGTTTTTTTATTGCAGAATGTTGACTAGTGACTTGAACAGATCGCTGCTTTGTCGTAAA
The DNA here is from genome assembly GCA_011046365.1 of Fidelibacterota bacterium. Classification (GTDB taxonomy): domain Bacteria; phylum Fidelibacterota; class UBA2242; order UBA2242; family UBA2242; genus B118-G9. Next base: position 3,412 of record DSAS01000006.1, on the reverse strand, counting down.
GTCTCCTCATTTCCGTAGACACAAAGGGCATTCTGGTCGAGAATCCGGTGGATGAATTCTTCGAAATTGCGGATATCAGCCGCGGTGGTTTTCAGAACGTCGTCGCGATCTTTCTGCAATTGGTCCTGAGTGACATTTTCAAAATAATAGGAGACGGCGGTATTGCCCTGCTGGGAGGCGGTTTTCGGTTGATCGAGGTCAGCGATAGTGCCGATAATATAGCGGGTCATCTCGGTTTCATTCCCCTCAAATTCTTCCAGGTAATCGGGTGCTTCATCAAACACTTTGACTGTATTTCCCAGATTGGGGTCCCGATACGATGCAAAATAGGCATTGCCGTCGGGTGAGAAGCTGCACCAACCGCCGTAAGCACCGCCGATGACACGGATGTTGTTATAGAGATAATCCCGGGAAAGAATCTGATTCAGCACTCTGATTTTACCGTCCCATTTTAGACCAAGTTTCTTGAAATCGTAACCTTTGACGACGTACTGAACTTTTGAAGCGGACATCAAGCCTTCATTTTTTGGCTCGAGATCAAATTTCCACGAATGATAGACCGGTTGGTGATCCGGCTGCTCCTTCAGATAACTTTTCAGCGCTTTTCGAAATGGCTTGTAATCGTCTTTTTCGCAGGTAACCGCCACTGTCAGATTGCTTTTATTGATTAATAAATCCGATACTTCCTGGAGTTTCTGGATAATCTCGCTGATATTTTTATCAAAATCAGTCGTCAATTCTGTCAAAAACCAGTAATATTCAATGCCACTGATCAGTTCGGCAAACATGCCCTCATTGCTGTAGTAGGATTTGGCTCTTTTGGCGGCGAAGGCATAACCGTTGGATTTGACACTTGCCTCCATCTGGGACTGATGTCTGACAAGCACATCTCTGAGCCGCTCAGGATCATCGAGAATCGAATTGTTTACTACTTCGTCGGTTAATTCAAAAAGTTTCTCAATTTTGCCACTCATTGCTTTTGTATTAATGAATAATTTCGGCAGCAGCTGGGCGTCGCTCTGATTGCCAAGATAGGAGCCGATGAACACATTGAATCCGCCGGTATGCATCTTCAGGGCATTATCCAGCTCGCCGAAGGTGTAATGTTCGGTGTTCAGACTTCCTAAAACTACTGTTAGCAATTTAGCGTAGGGCAGGAGTTCCACCGGAATTGTACGGAGATCGTATATCAGGCGCACATAGACGACGTCATTGGTAAAGGTATGGTAAGTCAGAACGTTGGTTCTTTTCACGCCCCGTTTCCGGACTTGAAAGTAGCTTGCCTGGGGATTGATATCGCTCAGATCAAGGAGTGGAATTGTAGCCAGCGCTTCCGGTGAGTCTTCCTGCTGCTGGTAGGCAATCAAATGTTTGGTTTCTTCAATTAATTGGTCAATTTCCGCTTCGGAAAGGCTGGCTTTATAGTCGGCGAGGTTTTCGGTGAGTTTTGCATTGATCTCTTTCTCCATTCCCGGCTTCGGTTGTAACGCCATCAAGACGGCGTGATTGTTTTGAACAATGTATTTATCCAGAATGCCCTCCAGATAACCGGTTTCGATACTGTTTTTCAATTCAGTCAACGGTTTTTCCCATTCCAGTGATAAGAACGGGTCATCGGCATAGAGCCAGCCGTTTAATTGGGTGAAATGATAGGTCAGCCCTTTCTGAGCGTCATCGCCTTCGCGCAGCCGAAATTCCATACGGTTCAGGATTGCTTCGACCGCCTCTCGAGCGACACCGCTTTGCAAAACCTCATTAATTGTATTTATAACAATATCATAAAATGAATCGGCGTCGGCGGGGTTGGTGTTTTGAACGGTGATCTGAAAGACATTCTGTTTCAGGTCGTTTAAGCCGGCGTTGACATCCCGACCAATGCCGGCTTTCTGCAGTGCCAAACGAATCGGCGCAGATTCCTGATTCACCAGCACATCCGCCAGGATGCGCAGCGCCATAGCGAGTTTTCGATCAATATTCAAGCCGGCAACATAACTCAATGCCAGATAACTCTGATTCAAGGTGTCGCTTCCTTCAGGAACGGAATAATAAGCGGTGACTTTTTTTATTTGGGAAAAAGGGTTCTGCAGCGGCATGGAAATTTCAACTTCCGAACGGGAGTAATTGGAAAGATATGCCGAGTCAATAAACTGTAATTCACCATGGATATCGCCATTGCCGTAGAGAAAAATAAGAGAATTTGACGGGTGATAATAGGTACGATGATAGTTCAGATACTGTTCATACGTTAGTGTCGGGATGGCTTCCGGATAACCGCCGGAACTGAGAGAGTAGCCGCTGTTTGGAAACAGCACTTTGTTGATTTGATAGTATAATTCCCGGGTAGGGCTTGAAAACGCGCCTTTCATTTCGTTATATACAATTCCCCGAATTTCAATTGGTGCGTCTCGATCAGTCAGTTCGTAATGCCAGCCTTCCTGTTTTAGGATTCGTGGGTCTTCATAGATCAATGGATTGAAGACGGCGTCAAGATAGACATGCATCAGATTGAAAAAATCTTTGTCATTCATACTGGCGACGGGATAGAGAGTCACATCACTGCCGGTCATGGCGTTTAAGAATGTATTTAAGGAGCCTTTGGAAAGGACATCAAAGGGGCTTTTGACGGGAAAATTTTTCGAACCGTTCAGGACACCGTGCTCCATAACATGCGGAGTACCGGCATCGGAATCGGGAATCGTCTTGAACGCAATCGAGAAGGTTTTATTTTCATCATCATTGGGAATTTTAAACAGATGGGCGCCACTTTTTTCGTGTTGGAAATAGAGGCATTCGGCGTTGACCTCTTTGACAAAGCGTTTTTCCAGCAGCTTGAAGCCGTAATAGGAATTGCCAACCGCGAAATCGGCAAAAAGCGGGATGTTCAAAAGCAGGCAGCCGATTAGCAGAACGAATATTTTTTTCGTGATAGATTTCATGGACAATTTTCCTCCGTGTGTAGTCAAAAGAGATTCATAAGAATTTGATAATTTCTGGTTCGCAAGTGGTATTGCATCGGTATTATTAGACGACCGGGCGATTAAATTGTTGCCACTTACATGAGAAATAACCTGATAGTTTCGGTAAAAAGTTAATTTCAGACTCGGAAATGATTATTTGCATTAATTAAAAGACCCCGCCAAGTTTATCCCTTTTTTTAATAAAATGCACGAGTTTTGATTCTAAATCAGATATAAATATAGCGGTGAGTAACAGTATGTTTGGAAGGGGTAACAAAATTCAATTAAAATGAGTCCTGACACCATTTCTTGATTTTACCGGTAGCCAGCCGTAATTTACAATAATTAAATGGAGCAATTATGTTAAGAACAGCCACCGAAGAAGAAATCCGACAGGGGAAGGTCACGGACATCTATTTTGAACGTACCGAGCAGATCCTCAAAGCCAAAAAGAT
>DSAS01000147.1 GCA_011046365.1 Fidelibacterota bacterium | reverse complement strand
TCCGCATAAAATCACCGGCAGCATCGCGTTTCAGATATTCCTCAACCAGTATTGTCGGATCGGGATGGTGAAATTCTTTAACCGGGCCATTGTAATTATACTCGTCCCAATCCTCTTTGGTCATGGGCGTAAATCGAATAGCGGTGCCACCGCCGGGCGCCATAATTATATTTAGACTACTACGACTGGATAGGGGAGTTTTTTGATGGATTTTGATCGCCAGGGGATTACTTTCCCAATCCGCATCTGCTGCATCCTCGTAGATTTCGGCTATGTAGGCTTTTCCAGTATCGAGAAAATCCAGTTTGATTTTCAACACCCGTTCTTTTTCATTGGTAATACTGCCAAGATACCAATCATCGGAATTGCGGTCCTTGCGGACAATCGTGAGGTATTCACCGATTTCGGCATTCAGTACCCTGGTTTCTTCCCAGTCAACGGGAACATCACGTATAAATTGGAATGCTTCCAACTGTTTTTCGTAATTTTCGGGAAGGTCGGCGGCCATATGCAACGGGCTGTATATGATGACATAGTAGGCCAGCATTTTAGCCAGGGTGGCATTGACCCGATTGTTGGGTTTATATTCCTCGTAAAACAGGTCAACAATACCCGGTGTAAAATCCATTGGTCCGCTCAGCAGGCGGGTAAAAGGTAAAATGGTCATATAATTCGGCGGATTACCGCCATCGGGGCTCCAGGCATTGTATTCCATGCCCCGGGCGCCTTCTCGGGTCATCATATTCGGCCAGGTGCGCCGGATGCCGGTATCCTTGATCGGTTCGTGGACATCCAGCATAATGTGATATTTGGCAGCGGTTTCGACAACTTTTCGGTAATGCCGGACCATATATTGTCCGTGATGCCATTCTTTTTGGATATTGCCGTTTTCGTCTATGCGTCTGACGGTCTGTCCGTGGCCGACATAACCGGTTTTAATGGTATTGATGCCGTATTTTTTACAGTATGTAAAGGCGTCGTCCATCTGCTTTTCGTAGTTTAATACATCGGCGCCGGTTTCATGATGTCCGATAATCTCAATGACTTTGGACTTTGCATACCGTGTCACCTGATCGATATCGTAATCGGGATGCGGTTTGGTGAAGTTAAAAATGCTGCCGTCTTTAACCCAATCGCCGTCCCAGCCGGTATTCCAGCCCTCGACCAGCACGCCGTCAAAACCGTATTTGGCGGCGAAATCAATATATTTTTTCGTATTTTCCGTAGTGGCGCCGTGGTGTTTTCCGGAACCCCAGGTAGCTTTACCGAGATGCATTTCCCACCAGATGCCCACATATTTTTGGGGTCGGATCCAGGATGTATCTTCGATTTTGCATGGTTCATTAAGGTTCAGGATTAAATATGACGTAATTAAATCACCCGGTTTTTCCGCAATTTGCAGAGTCCGCCAGGGCGACACCAACGGAGTGCGGGCTTTGACTTTGGTGCCGTCGGACCAGGGGTAGAGATCGCAGGTCAATTTCGTACCTTCATAACTCGCCAGCGCCATGCTGGAATAGTCGGTGAGGGCGGCTTCGTGCAGCGAAAGATACAGACCGTCGCCGGTCGCCATGGTAAAGGGTGTGTGGACCGTGTCAATTTCGCTGAGACGGGTTTCATTATAGAGAAACTCGTAGCGGTTCCACTGGTAGGCGCCGATCCACCAGCAGCGGTGATCACCGGTAAAATTGAATTCCGTTAGTTCGTCGGTAATCTGAAAATCCGTCAGGTTCTCCTGCTCGGGCAGTTCGTAGCGAAATCCAATTCCGTCATCGAACGCCCGGAAGATGAGATTCATCCGTCGGTTAGGGTAATCCTTCTCCTGCAGAAAAATTTTCATTTCGTTGTAGTGATTGCGGATATCTTTGACCTCGCCCCAGGGCTGGGTCCAGGTTTCGTCGAATTGGGAACGCTGAACCGAAAGGATTTGCAGATTGTCTTCCAGGGGATTCCGGGTTTTAAAGTGAAATCCAAGTCTGGAAGCGGAAACGATTTGATTGGATTTGTAGTTGGTGGAATAATAGGGAATCCCGTTTTTCAGGGAAAATTCAATGGTAATATTTCCGTCGGGCGACCGGACGGACTGCCGGGATGACCGGTCACAACCGGTGATTAGCAGAAGAAACGTCAAAATTGCGGTTGAACTAAGCCCCGTTGGATTAGGGCAGGTTTTTTTTACTGCAAGCATTCTGATTCCCCTTAATATTTAATATCTTCACGGTCTTATAAATCTATTTAAATATAGCACTGGTTGGCCCAAATTTCATTGAAAAAGAAAAGACAATCAGCACTAGCTTGCGAAAATGTTTTAGCCGGGACATAAAACTGCAAGTTGCCGATATTGACACTCAGCGGGTGTTCGTTCATTTTCACCACGGCAAAGGCAATAAAGATTGTTTTGTGCCAACACCAGGTTAATTTGCCAGAAGTAACAGTGGAATCGTACATCCCAAACCCCTATTTTTTTGTCATCTGTCTATTATGCCGGCTAAATGCCCAATCTCCACCCGGCGACGAATGACAGCAATCCCTCAAATTATCAAAATACCCAGGGCGCTTTCCCCCTTCCGGCGATCGAAAGGCTCAAATCCCTGCCGAGCAAATTCAAGATAGGGGTTTGTTCCAAGGAACTCCCACAGAATACCCTGACACCCTGCGTTCCGGTGCGAAGAAGATTTGACAGGTTGGCTGTTCCCGGCAATTCGCAATTGATAAAATAGATGATGGACATTTTTTCTATTTCACTAAATAGTGTATATTCCGCTTGTTGAATGATTTCTAAGATTAACGAGGGGAACGAAATATTATGTTGAGGAATCAATCACGCCGGGATTTCATCAAGACGGTCGGCGCCGGTGCGGTAGCTGCTACACTGCCATCATGGATATACTCCTGTGGCAGGGGGCAAAAGCCACCGAACATTCTGTTTATCATGAGCGATGACCATGCCGCCCATGCCATCAGCTGTTATGGAAGCCGCATTAATCAGACGCCGAACCTGGACCGGCTGGCGGCGGAGGGAATGCGTTTCGACAACTGTTTCTGCACGAACGGGATTTGTGCACCCAGCCGGGCGTCAATTTTAACCGGAAAGTATAATCACCTGAACGGAATGCTGGATAACAAACTCGAATTTGACGGCAGTCAACCGACCCTTCCGAAATTGCTTAAGCCGGTCGGATATCGGACGGCAATGATCGGGAAATGGCACATGAAAAGCGAACCAACTGGATTTGATTATTACAAAATTGTGCCCGGTCAGGGGAAGTACTTTAATCCGGATTTTCAGGTTAAAGAGACCTGGCCTGAAACGGTGACGGAAAGTGGTTATGTCACCGACGTGATCACCGATGAGGCTATTCAATATATGCAGAACGCCGACCGCCGGCAACCCTTTCTGGTGATGTGTCACCACAAAGCCCCGCATCGTCCCTGGCAACCGCATCCGAAACATTGGAAGCAATTCAGGAACCGTGAGATACCTGAACCGCCGACCCTGTTTGATGATTATGAAGGCAAAGCAGAAGCGGTGAAAAATGCAGAAATGACGCTGGAACATCACATGCATCCGTTGGATACCGGCGGGATTTCACCGCCGGAGGGTTTAAAAGGGAAAGAGCTGATTCGCTGGCGCTATCAGCTTTATATGCGGAATTACTTAGCCTGTATTGCCTCGATTGATGAGAATATCGGTCGCATTCTCGATTTTTTAAAAGAGAGCAAGCTGGAGCAGAATACAATTGTGGCGTATACTTCCGACCAGGGCTTTTTCCTGGGCGATCACGGTTGGTTTGATAAGCGTTTTATGTACGAAGAATCGCTCCGCATGCCCTTGATTATTCGTTATCCGGGATTGGTTCCGAACGGCAGTGTGAGCAAGGAAATGGTACTGAATGTGGATTTCGCGCCGACCTTTCTGGATTTTGCCGGGGTGGATATTCCCGCTGATATGCAGGGCGAGAGTTTTCGGAAAATTCTGCGTGGTCGGACTCCACGTCATTGGCGACAGGCGATGTATTATCATTATTACGAATATCCCGCCTGGCATATGGTGGATGCCCATTATGGAATTCGGACACAGCGCTACAAGCTGATCCACTATTATGGCTATACCGATGAGTGGGAGTTCTTTGATCTGAAGAATGATCCCCGGGAGCTGAAAAATGGCTACAATATGCCTGAATATCAGGCTACAATTGCCCGTTTGAAAAATGAACTATATGCGTTACAGACCTATTATAAGGTGAAGAAGCCAATTCCGAAACAGATTGAAAAATCTGAAACATCTCTGTTTTGATATAATATCACGTTGATCAATTAATTAATGCTGAAGCCACTGTCCAATATTCTGATCAAGCCGGCGGGTCCCGATTGCAATTTGGCGTGTGAATACTGTTTTTACCGGGATAAAGCCAGTTTGTATCCGCAGGAGTTGCCGCACAGAATGACAAGCGCTGTGTTGCGAAGTCTGATGCAGCAGCTGCTCGCACAGGGCACGGATCAGATTGCAGTCGCCTGGCAGGGCGGCGAACCAACATTGATGGGAATCGAGTTTTATCGGCAAGCGATTGATTTTCAGCGCCAATTTTCAAAGGGAAAAATTGTTGGCAATTCAATCCAAACGAACGGTATTTTGATTGATGACCGGTGGATTCCGTTTCTGAAAAAAAATAATTTTCTCGTCGGGCTGTCCCTAGATGGACTCCAACACATTCATGACTATTACCGGAGAGATTGTGGCGGGAAGGGCAGTTGGAAGAAGGTATCCGCAACAGCCTTGCGGTTGCTGCAAAATGGTGTAGTAGTCAATGCGTTAACCGCAGTGAATGCCTACTCCGTGCATTTTGCCGATGAGATTTACAATTACCTGAAATCCTTAGGTTTTCGTTATCTGCAATTCATTCCGATAGTTGAATTTTCCGGTCAGGGAGCGGATATAAAACCCTTTTCGGTGGCGCCCCGTGATTACGGTGAATTTCTGAAACGGCTGTTTGACCGCTGGATGGATGACTTTCAGAATAGTCAACCGACGATATCAGTGCGTTATTTTGAGTCGCTTTTTTTCAGATATGTCGGGCTGCAGCCACCGGACTGTACTTTGATGGAGCACTGCGGACCCTATCTGGTTGTCGAGCATAACGGGGATGTTTATGCTTGTGACTTTTTTGTCGAAACGGACTGGAAATTAGGGAATATTTTGGAGAACCGTTTAATTGATCTTCTAAATTCAGACCGCCAGGAATCTTTTGGTAATCGCAAACTGGATTTGCCGCAAAGGTGCCGCCGTTGCAGGTGGCTGGAGTTCTGTTTTGGCGGGTGTTTGAAAGACCGGATTGGGTTTAAGCAGACCGGCGGTTTAAATTACTTTTGTGAATCGGTGATGACATTTTTGGAATACGCCGATGAGCGCTTCCGCAGTTTGGCGGATAGCTGGCAGCAAAAAAACCGGAACTACCAGTCAATCTGATTTGGTTTTCTGACTTCCCGCAGCTCTTTCAGGAAGCAATTAAGGCGGTCCCGGGCAAATTGGAGCTCCGGTTTTGTCTGGAATTCGTTGAGCAGGCGGCGTCGAATACCGGCGCTGTCATCATTCACATGCAGGATGTTGTACAGATGACCGCTGGTAGTGATCTGGGCAATGCGCCAGTTGCGATTTTTGCCAGCCCAGATGCCCTGCCAGCGCAGGTAGTGTTTGCCGCCACCGGCTGTTTCGAGTTCCCATGAACCGGAATCAGTCAGGTTTTGAAATTTCGGTTTTGGAGCACTACTGAGTTTGTCAAACATTTTCAGCCTACCGTTTGTTAGCCGTTTGTACCTTGAGCGATTGACGCTCGAAAAAGGAACAAGTTGAGAAGTAAAAAGCTGGTAAAATCACGTGCCTTCATTTTGCCCAATGCAATATTTTGGTAAACTTTAAGAATAATTTAGCGTCAAGTCAATGCTTTTTTTGCTGTATGAAAGATAGATTTGTAGTTTGGAGAAGATTACCCAATTGATGTTGACATTTAGATGTGGATATCTGCTGCGGATACGGGCAGATACCGGGGATCGAATTGACTGCAATTAGGCAGGATTTACAGAGGATTTCAATGAATAAGAAAAAGCCCGTTAAAAAGACCGTCTAAGATATTGTTTTTAAAGGGAGTGAGTGCAGCAGGAATCGAACCTGCGACCCACGGCTTAAAAGGCCGTTGCTCTACCAACTGAGCTATGCACCCTTCAAATAGCTGTGAAATTTAACGGAAAATGAGAATCGAATCAATAAAAAACCGGTTATCCCCACCTCACTTATCATTTATTCCGAATAATCCGTTCGGTTTCCATGGCAATGACCAACTCTTCGTTGGTGGGAATGATCATGATTTTGACCGGTGAATCATCGGTGCTGATGATTGTTTCGCTGCTGCGGGTACCATCGTTCTTCTGATCATCCAAAATAATTCCAAGGGCATCCAGGTTGCCGACCGCCATACGGCGGACGGTGTCGGAATTTTCGCCAATTCCACCGGTGAAGACGATCAGATCGGCGCCGTTCATTACACCAAAGTAAGCGGCAATATATTTCTTGAGCCGATAGGACAGCACTTTCAGGGCGAGCATCGCCTGATAGTTGCCGTGTTCGGCTTCCGTTTGTACCTCGCGCATGTCACTGCTCAGACCGGAAATTCCCTGCACGCCGCACTGTTTATTCAGAAAGGTATTGATCTCGTCGAGGGTCATATTCTCTTTGCAGGCGATGGTATAAATCACGCCGGGATCAATATCACCGCAGCGGGTGCCCATGATGAGTCCCTCGAGAGG
>DSAS01000101.1 GCA_011046365.1 Fidelibacterota bacterium | reverse complement strand
CCTGGTTGTAAACACCGATCCCCATCCAGATTTTGTCTTTGGAAATCAGCGGATCTATCTTTTTTAAAATACTCTCAAACTGCTCGGCATCGGTGCTATAATTCATGGGCACCACGAAATCGAGATAGTCCAGTTTCAGCCATTTCCCCCAATCCTGATAGAAATGGTCCCGGGCTTCGAAAATGTCGGGTTTGACTGCCGCACTCAAGACAATCGGTTTACGCGTCGAGTCAATTGTATTTTGCAGAGCGATCACCAGTTCGGTAATAGCATCCCGTCGGAAATCTGCCCATTTTTCGATGAGTGTCTCCAGAGTTTTCAGTTCCATCCCGGTAAAAAAGGATTTATCGGAAATGGACAGCAGAATCGGGTCCACTGCATAGATATCTTTAAACCGTTTTCGTCCGGTCTCATTAAAATCGTAGCAGTTTTTCGGATAACGGACGTAATCCAGATGGATGCCGTCAACATTATAGTTCGCGACGATCTCTTTGACCACCCGAATAAGATATTCATTCACTTCGGGTACCAGCGGAGACAGATAGACCCCTTCGGTGTTTATTTTTCTGAAGTCCCGGGCTTTGCGGGTAACGTCTTTGATTCCATCTGCGTCCACCGACGCCCATTCCGGGTGCTGATACAGGAGATGGTTTTTATCCTGGGGCTTATCATCGGATGACCAAATCAGATATGTGTTCAGCCAGGCATGGACCTTCAGACTATGCGGATGAGCATGATCCAGAAAGTATTGCAACGGATCGAAATTTTGGTTGTGCATATTCTGCGCCCGGGGTACAAAGGATGAACGATAGAGCGCATCACCACGCCCGCGAACCTGGACGAACAGATCGGTAAACTGATTGCGTCGGGCAAAATCAATGATCTTATCTATGGATTCAGCGGTCCTGATCTGATCCCGGACCACCCACATGCCCATTCGTCGTGGTTCTTTAGCATTAATATTACCGCTGAAAAACAAGATAAGGGCAGTCATCCAAACTGCCCTTATATGATTCAAATGGTGTGTTTTCAATGGGATATCCGGTTATATTAAGCCGGTGTTTCCTCTTTTTCTTCTTCTGCGGCAGCTGCCGGTTTGTCGGATTTTTCCTCCGCCTGGGGTTCTGCGGTTTCTTCTGCCACTTCAGAATCAACCGCTTCCACCGGCACAGTTTCCTCTTTTACAGGCTGATCAACCGCTTTTTCCGGTTCTGCTTTTTCCTCTACGACTTTTTGTTCAGGCTCTTTACCAGCCGGTTTTGCCGCTGGAGTTTTGCCCTTTTTCGGTGCGCTTTCCTTCTTGGTCGGTTTGGGTGCCTTTTTTTCGCCCGGTAAGCGATAGTCCACAAATTCGATTAATGATACCGAAGCGCCATCGCTGTCCCGAAAACCCAATTTAACAATCCGGGTATAGCCGCCGTTCCGGTCCGTATATTGCGGAGCGATATGATCAAACAGGATTTTTACTACAGATCTGTCCTGCAGGATACTGTAAGCCAGACGGCGATGATGTACCGTGCCGCGTTTACCATAGGTGATTAACCGTTCGACAATGCGCCGTAATTCTTTAGCCTTGGCATCGGTGGTTTTGATTTTTCCATGTTTAATCAGGGATTTTGCCAGATTCATCATCAAGGCTTTGCGATGACTTGCTGTCCGACCTAGTTTCGCCACCCGTTTCTGATGTCGCATGACTGCATTCTCCTCTAATTATTTATTCGTCCTTTTCAGACAGATACTGATCCACATCCAGACCGAATTCAAGATTCATCTCTTTCAGTTTTGCCATGAGTTCATTCAGAGATTTACGGCCAAAGTTTTTAAACTTGAGCATCTCAGATTCTTCTTTTGAAACCAGATCGGCGATTGTCCGGATATTGTTTGCTTTCAGGCAGTTATAGGATCTGACCGATAGTTCCATCTCATCAACGCTCTTTTTCAAAAGGTTACGGATTCTGATCACCTCTTCGTCGGGAGCCTCCCGAGGTATCTCGATCTGGGACGATTCCGCAGTGGAAAAAAGCGAAAAATACTCCATGAGCAGTTTTGCTGAATAATCCACGGCTTTTTCGGGGGTGATGCTGCCATCGGTATACACATCGAGGGTCAATTTTTCAAGTGTCTCGCGGGCTGTACCGGGCAGACTTTCCACTTTATAGGTCGCATTAGTTATCGGTGAAAAAATCGAATCAATAAAGATCGTGCCGATCGGGTAGTCTGCGGTCTTATTTTTATCCGCGGGAACCCAACCGGTTCCTCGGGAAATCTTCAATTCGATGGTAAAATCAGCCTTTTCGTTCATTTCACAAATATGCAGATCGGGATTCAGAATTTCGAAATCCGTAGTGTCTTTGCCGATATCTCCGGCGGTGAATTTCCCCTCGCCTTTGAAGGACAATATCACTTTTTCCGGTTTGGCATCCTGATTAATTTTAAAGCGCACCTGCTTGAGATTGAGAATGATAGTAGCCACATCCTCAATGACACCGGGAATAGTGGCGAATTCGTGCAATACGCCATCAATTTTCACCGCCGAAATAGCCGCTCCGGGAACGGATGTAATCAGGACTCGTCTCAGCGCGTTACCCAGGGTCGTTCCAAAACCCCTTTCCAACGGCTGAACGATAAACTGACCATATGTATCGGTTAATATTTCTTTGGTTACTTTTGTTAAAATTTGTTCCTGTGTGGTCATTATTTCCTCTTCATTTATTTAGAATAGAGTTCCACAACTAACTGTTCGTTCACATCAAGTCCCATCTGATCTCTTTCGGGAACTTGAATAAAGATACCCTGCATTTTGGCTTTATCCAGAATCAGCCAGGGTAAATCGTGATCGCCGCGAATTCGTTTCATGGAGTCATGGATATAGCTCAATTTTTTACTGGACTCACGCACCTGAATAGTATCGCCAGCCCGGCATTGATACGACGGAATATCAACGACTCTGCCATTGACTAAGAAATGGCGGTGCAGAACCAGCTGACGCGCCATATTTCGGGATGAGGCAAATCCAAGCCGATAAACCACATTGTCCAGGCGGCTTTCCAGTATTTTCATAAGGTTGGTGCCGGTGACACCCTTTTCCTTGTCCGCTTTAGCAAAGTAGCGTCTGAACTGGTTTTCCAGAACACCATAAATCCGTTTGATTTTCTGTTTCTCCCGCAGCTGCAGGCCATAGTTGGATAACCGTCTGCGATTTGTCTGTCCATGCTGTCCGGGGGCGTAACTCTTTGTTTCAAAAGAACACTTCGTCGAGTTACACCGTTCGCCTTTGAGGTAGAGTTTTATACCCTCCCGGCGACACAACTTACAAACTGGACCTGTATATCTTGCCATTGAATTCTACTCCTACTGATTTATACTCTTCTCCGCTTGGGCGGTCTGCATCCGTTATGCGGGATGGGGGTGACATCTTTGATAGCACTGATCTGCATTCCAGCCAGATTCAGCGCCCGGATTGCCGCCTCTCGTCCCGATCCTGGTCCCTTGACGCGCACTTCTACCCGGCTGAGTCCCATATCCAGAGCCTCTTTTGCAGCCTTGTTAGCCGCCTGTTGCGCCGCATAGGGTGTATTTTTCCGGGAACCCTTAAAGCCGACCGTCCCCGCCGATGCCCAGGAAACAACATTCCCATACTGATCGGTCAGGGAAATAATGGTGTTGTTAAAGGTGGCTTTTATGGTAGCGATACCTTCGGCATCAACCTTAATTTTTCTCTTCTTCTTAACAGTTCTTTTGGGTGGCAATTGAAATATCTCCTATTTTATCCTTTTTTCCCGACTTTTGCCTTTTTGCGGCTTACGGTCCGGCTGGGACCCTTCCGTGTGCGGGCATTGGTCTTGGTTCGCTGTCCTCTGACGGGCAGACCGCGGCGATGGCGCAATCCCCGGTAGCAACCGATATCCATCAGGCGCTTGATGTTCATCGTATTTTCGGTCCGTAACGTCCCTTCGACCTTATAATCATTAGCAATAATTGTCCGGATTTCATGGACTTGTGCTTCGGTCAGGTCTTTGGTACGGATTTCCGGGTCCACATTGGCTTTCCGGCAAACCTCCAGGGCTGTCGTACGACCTATCCCGTAAATATAGGTCATTGAAATCTTGATTTTTTTATCGTTTGGTAAATCTACACCCGCAATTCGAGCCAAAATTTCCTCCTACTACGCTATTATCCTTGACGCTGTTTATGCTTTGGGTTCGAACAAATGACTCTCACAACGCCCTTCCGGCGGATAATTTTACATTTGTCACAAATCTTTTTTACTGATGCTCTTACTTTCATGCTCAATCCATTCTATTTATAGCGATATGTGATTCTGCCCCTTGTCAAATCGTAGGGTGACAGCTCCAATGATACTTTGTCACCCGGTAAAATTTTGATAAAGTGCATTCTCATTTTACCTGATACATGGGCTAAAACCTCATGCCCGTTCTCCAGCTCAACCCGAAATGAGGCATTGGGTAAATTTTCCTTGATGATGCCATCAACTTTGATCAATTTTTCCTTTGCCATACAATTACCCTGTTTCTCTGGTTGATAAAATCAGCGGATCATGGTCTGTAATCGCGATTGTATGTTCATAGTGCGCCGATGGTTTGCGATCTCTCGTTACCATCGTCCAGCCATCTTCCAGGGATTCCACCTCGAAGGTGCCCACATTGACCATTGGCTCAATCGCCAGGCACATGCCCGATTTCAATTCAGGGCCTCGCCCCGGATCTCCGTAATTGGGTATTTCCGGCGCCTCGTGCAGCTGGGTTCCGATGCCGTGTCCGACTAGTGTTCTGACGACGGAGAAACCGTGCGATTCCACATAACTTTGAATGGCGTGTCCGATATCGGAGAGATGATTCCCGGCGCGAGCCTGCTCGATTCCCAAATACAGCGATTCTTCCGTCACATTCATCAGGAGTCGCTTTGTTTCGTCCACTTCGCCCACGGCATAGGTGAAAGCTGCGTCGCCATAATAGCCATCCTTCAGCACACCGACATCAATTCCGATAATTTCGCCTTCCCGCAATTCCCGTTTTGAAGGAATCCCGTGCACAACCTGTTCGTCAATGCTGGTACAAATGCTGGCGGGAAAGCCATTGTATCCTTTAAACGCCGGTTTGGCATTTTGACTGCGGATATTCTCTTCCGCCAATCGGTCCAGCCGGAGGGTCGTGATCCCCGGTCTGATCTCCTTCGCAAGAAGCGCCAAAGTATCGGCTACAATGCGGCTACTCGCTTCGATTTTCAGCACCTCTCTTTGCGAACGAATATAAATCATCAAGCGTCTAACGGCGACGACCCTTTAATTTTCCGCTTTTCAAAAATCCATCGTAATGTCTCATCAGCAGATGCGATTCAATCTGCTGCAAAGTATCCAGGGCAACACCAACAATGATCAAAAGGCTGGTGCCGCCAAAAAAGGACGCTACGTCATACGGCAGGTCCATGACTTTCATCAATATATAGGGAAAAATCGCCACGAATGCCAGGAAAAATGAACCCGGCAGAGTGACTTTGGTCAAAATATTGTCAATAAATTCGGAGGTTCGTTTCCCGGGTCGAATTCCCGGAATAAAGCCACCATATTTCTTCATATTGTCAGCCACTTCCACAGGATTAAAAGCAATAGCTGTATAGAAATAGGTAAAGAACACAATCAGAGCGCCGAAAACCAACCAGTAAAACCAGGACTCATAGGAAAAAAACCGCATCGCTCCCTGAATAAAATCGCTATTGGGAAAAAATGTCCCGATGGTGTTGGGTATAAACATAATCGCCTGTGCGAAAATGATCGGCATAACACCGGCGGTATTGACCCGCAGGGGAATATGAGTAGCCTGCCCGCCATATACTTTCCGACCGACGACCCGTTTGGCGTATTGCACCGGAATTTTACGTTGTCCCTGGGTCAATAACACGACAAAGCCGACAATGACAAACATCAGGGCAATCAAGATTACCTCAGTGAAAATTCCCCGGACATCTTCCCGTACCAGTGTGATTTCACTCAGGATAACATTGGGTAATCGCGCTAAAATTCCTACCATAATGATCAGGGAAATGCCGTTACCGATGCCTCGCTCGGTGATTCTTTCACCCAACCACATAATTAATATGGTTCCGGTTATAAGGGTTAACATCGTCATTAGGGTAAAACCGATCCCGGGATTGGGCACAACCGGCAAAATCTGATTCCCGATTCGGGCAGACATTTGCGGACTCATCAGAAGCTGGGCAATGCTGAAAGACTGCAGTGCGGCAATCAGCACCGTTCCATAACGGGTAATCTGGGTGATTTTTTTACGACCCTCTTCACCCTCCTTCTGTAATTTTTGAAAATAAGGGATTACGGCACCCAGCAGCTGAATAATAATCGAAGCACTGATATAGGGCATTATACCGAGGGCAAACAGGGTTGCCCGCGAAAAGGCGCCACCGGCAAATAAATCATACAATCCAAAAAGCGTCCTCGAGAAATTCCGCATAGCGGCACCCAGGACCTCACTGTCAATACCCGGTACCGGAACATGCGCGCCGACCCTGACAACAATCAAGATGGCGAGTGTATACAGAATTCGTTTTCGTAATTCAGGAATTCGAAATACGCTCTGGAATTGTTGTTTCATAGAATTACAGCCTTTCCACCGCTAGCTTCAATTTTCTCGATTGCCTTTTTACTGAAGGCGTTGGCTGTGACCGTGACCGCCTCTTTCAGTTCGCCGGCTGCTAATATTTTTACCGGTTTTGACAGTGTGTCAATAATGCCTTTTTCAAGTAAAAGATCGAGATTCACTTCAGGCACCTGAAGGCGGGCAATGGTACTTAAATTAACGATCTGCAAATCTTCGCGAAAAATATTTTTAAAGCCCCGCTTCGGGAGGCGGCGGT
>DSAS01000115.1 GCA_011046365.1 Fidelibacterota bacterium | reverse complement strand
TTTTGACAGTCAACTACTCTATCAGGATTTTGGACATAAAAAACTTGTCATTAAGGACATTCAAAACGCATTATTGAGAAACTATTCGTTGAACACTATCACAGTCGCAAAAGCAAAGGCTTCCAGAGTAAAAATATTCAACAGTGAATTTGCTTATAATTAGGTCAAGGGGTGAACGATTGGGGTATACGGAACAACATGGCTGAAACTTCTCCTCGAGGAAGGTGACTAAAATTGACAACCCTCTTTTATCAAAATGATGGCATTTTTAAAGTGAAATATTGGGAGTTTTTTAGTTTTTGTCGTCGGGTGAGCGGGTGAAGGGAATCCCCCAAAGGGGTCCCCTTGGGAGAACCCTCGTATCAAGCACTCAAGAGCCTTGTTTCCGTCGGGAGAGCGGGTGAAGGGAATCCCCCAAAGGGGTCCCCTTGGGAGAACCCTCGTATCAAGCACTCAAGAGCCTTGTTTCCGTCGGGAGAGCGGGTGAAGGGAATCGAACCCTCGTATCAAGCTTGGGAAGCTTGTGTTCTGCCATTGAACTACACCCGCAATAAAAGAGCGAAAATAATTTAATAGTATCAGACTATTTTTACAATCAATTTAAGCATTTCGGAGGGCTGAATTTTAGTTCTCGACGGAGAAAAAATCAGGCTCTTTTTGATTGACTTTATTAATTGAATATTTACAAGAATTTGTGGTAATTCCCGTCGGTAAACACAAAATATTGGGTTTTGCCTTGACATAAATCCCGCTTAGTTTTATATTTCCCGTAGCGATTATACGCTTACCTTTTGGTAGCAATCAAAATAAGAGTTTTTTCAAGGAGTTTTTTTTAGTGTCTGAGCCCATCGCCATCAACTTCGAGATTCAAAATCAGGAAAAACGGGAAGAAATTACACCAAAAAGTATGTCCGTACCTCCCGTTCAACAGGAAGATAAAGCCGATTCCATCTTTTCCGAAAATGCCATGGAGGTCTTGAGCCGTCGGTATCTATTGAAAGACAAAGCCGGCAGACCCATCGAGACACCGGATGACTTGCTGCATCGGATCGCCAACGCCATCGCCGAACCCGACGCAAATTTCACCAATAAAACCAATGTCCAGAAAACCGCCGAACAATTTTACACAATGCTCCGGAATAAGGATTTCCTGCCTAATTCACCGACCATAATGAATGCCGGTCGGGAAATGGGTCAGCTGTCAGCCTGTTTCGTACTGCCGGTTGATGATTCCATGGAGTCCATTTTTCAGACGCTGAAAGACACAGCACTGATTCATAAAAGTGGCGGCGGAACCGGTTTCTCCTTCAGCCGGATACGACCGAAAAAAAGCATCGTCAAATCCACCAGTGGTGTTGCCAGCGGTCCGGTTTCGTTCATGAAAGTTTATAACGCCTCCACAGAAGCCGTTAAACAGGGCGGCACCCGCCGGGGCGCTAATATGGGCATCCTCCGGGTTGATCACCCCGATGTACTGGAATTCATTGACTGTAAAAAGAACAACGCCGAGCTGACTAATTTCAATATATCGGTTGCGGTAACCGACGATTTTATGGAAAAGGTCCGCAAGCGGGAACAATACGAGTTGATTAATCCCGTTGACAACAGTGTCACCGGTACGCTGAACGCCGCCGATGTCTTTAAATTAATCGCCCGGAATGCCTGGGCTAACGGCGATCCCGGAATCATTTTTATTGATAAAATCAACAAAATGAATCCGACTCCCAAATTGGGGGATATCGAGGCGACAAATCCCTGCGGCGAACAGCCCCTGCTGCCAAATGAAGCCTGCAATCTCGGCTCACTCAATCTGTCAAATTTCGTCCATGACGGCAAAATTGTGTATGACCGGATGCAAGAAACCATCGCTACCTCGATTCATTTTCTGGACAATGTCATTGAGGCAAACCGCTATCCGCTGAAAAAGATCGAGACCATGGTTAAAAAGAGCCGGAAAATCGGTCTCGGCGTAATGGGTTTTGCCGATGTCCTGTTCAAGCTAAAAATCCCCTACAATTCGGAAGAAGCCCTGAAGCTTGCCGATGAAATTATGAGTTTTGTTTATAAATCCGCCCGGGACGCCAGCGTCAAACTGGGTGAAGCCCGTGGCACCTTTCCAGCCTGGAACGAGAGTATCTATTTCCCCGACGGACCCAAGCTGCGGAATTCATCCTTCACCACCATTGCTCCCACCGGCACTATTTCGATGCTGGCTGACTGCAGCAGCGGTATCGAACCCATATTTTCACTTGTTTTCACTAAGCGCGTCATGGACGGCACCGATCTGCTTTACGTTAATCCCTACTTCGAACAGGCTTGTAAAGAAGCCGGTATCTATTCTGAAGAATTGATGAAAAAAGTGGCAACCAAAGGCTCCATTCAGGACATGGGAGAAATTCCCGTGGATATCAAGAAAATATTTGTCACCGCCCACGACATAACCCCTGAATGGCATGTCCGCATGCAAGCCGCCTTTCAAAAATGGACCGACGCCGCCGTCTCAAAAACCTGCAACTTCCCCAAAACCGCTACTGTCCAGGATGTCATGGATGCCTACTGGCTGGCTTACGAAGCCGGCTGTAAAGGCATCACCATCTACCGCGACGGCAGCCGCGAAGACCAGGTCCTCTATGTAGGCGATAAATCAGAGCAAAAAACCGAAGTCTCCGTCCAGTCACAAGTTTTGGAATCCAACCGCATTCATCCACGGGTCCGTCCTCAGGATACACGGGGCGTGACGAAGCGAATTCGCACCGGACTGGGCACCCTCTACGTCACGATTAACGAAGACGAAACCGGTCTCTGTGAAGTTTTCACCAATATCGGCAAAGCCGGCAGCCAGGCACAGGTGGAATCAGAAGCCATCAGCCGCTTAATCTCCCTGGCGCTGCGTTCCGGAATTGATGCCCGTGACATTATCAAACAGTTAAAAGGCATCGGCGGTCCGAGTCCCATCTGGGAAAACGGAACGCAGATTCTCTCCACACCCGACGCTATCGCCAAAGCGCTGGAATGGTACCTCGAAGAGCGCGAAGGAAAGAAAAAAAACGCACCGTCACATTCCCAGTTTCTGTTCAAGGATGTTGTCCCGGAACAGGCAATCAAGAATGCCGCCGCAACAGCTCCCGGATCCTCGCAAATAGACAATAAGAAATCAATCACCACCTGTCCCGATTGCGGTGCGACGGTCTATCATGAAAGCGGTTGTGTGACCTGCCCATCCTGCGGTTTCTCAAAATGCTGATGTAAATCTACATTGACTACCAATAAAATAGGGGCTTAAAAAACAGCCCCTTTTTCTTAATTCTTTGGAAACGACTCTATTCGTCCATTATTTCCTGCTCTTTTTTCTTGAATAGTTCATCAATTTCCTGAATAAATTTGTCGGTTAGTTTCTGGACCGACTCCATTCCGTCATGGCTCTGGTCTTCGGAAATTTCATGTTCCTTTTCCAGCTCCTTGAGCATATCGTTGGCATCTCGACGCACATTCCGCACTGCAATTTTTCCATCTTCGGCGATTTTATGCGCATATTTAACCAATTCCCGCCGCCGCTCCTCAGTCAATGGTGGAATCGGTAAACGTACCAGATTTCCGTCGGCTTGCGGATTAATTCCCAAATCGGCGGCTTTGATTGCCTTGTCAACAGCAGGCACCGCGCTTTTATCAAAGACCTGAACCACCAGCAGGCGTGGATCAGGCGTAGCTACATTAGCGATCTGTTTCAGCGGAATGAGCGAACCGTAGTATTCCACTTTTATGGAATCCAGAATCGCCGGATTAGCCCGTCCGGTGCGAATCGCCGCCAGCTCCTGATGAATGGTGTCAACGCTTTTCTGCATACGATTTTCCGTGTCCTTTAAAATATCATCAATCATCTATTCCTCCGGAAATAATTGTACCCAACTCCTCACCAGTCAGTAGCCGGCGCAGATTGTCTTTGACATTCATATTGTAGACCAGAATCGGCAGATTATTGTCCCGACATAGGGTAATAGCCGTCAAATCCATCACTTGCAGCTGCTTCTCCACCACTGTCTGATAATCCAGAGTCTTAAAAAAAACAGCGCCGGGATGTTTGACCGGGTCCTTATCATACACACCATCTACTTTGGTGGCTTTGATAATCGCATCGGCGTGGATTTCCACCGCCCTTAATGCCGCCCCGGTATCTGTACTGAAAAAGGGTCGTCCGGTGCCGGCGCTGAAGATGACGATATGACCGTTTTTCAGATAGTCCTCTGCTTTGCGGATAATCATTGGTTCGGCGACATCTTCCATCTTAATCGCCGACATGACCGTCACTTGCGCGCCCATTGATTCCAGCGTATCTTGCACAGCCAGGGCATTGATAACCGTTGCCAGCATGCCCATATAATCGGCTTTTACCCGGTTCATGCCCCGTTCGCTGGCTGCCAAGCCGCGGAAAATATTCCCGCCGCCGATCACTATACCCAGCTCAATGCCCAACGCCGCAGCAGATTGAATCTCCCGACAGACGTTTTCAAGAATTGTCGGATCAATACCAAAACCCTTGCTACCGGCAAGCGCTTCCCCTGAAAACTTCAGAAGCACACGCTGGTATTTCGCTTGAGTCATTGGATGGTTAGTAAATTGATAGCCTACTGATTTTCGCCCAGTTGATAACGGACAAAGCGTGAAATATTGATATTTTCACCCATTCGGGCAACGGTTTCCGTGAGATAATCTTTGATTGTCTTCTGTGGATCTTTGACGAATGCCTGTTCCAGCAGACAATTTTCCTGATAAAATTTATCCAATTTTCCGTCAACAATCCGCTCCAGGATGTTGTCGGGTTTGTTTTGTCCGCGTGCCTGCTCCAGGTAAATTTCCCGTTCCTTGCGGACTATTTCCGGATCAATTTCCTCGCGGCAGATGGCTGCCGGATTGGTAGCGGCAATATGCATCGCTATATTTTTTACAAACTCCTGAAAATCTTCGTTTTTGGCGACAAAATCGGTTTCACAATTGACCTCCACCATGACACCGATCTTATTGCCGGGATGGATATAGGACCAGATAACGCCCTCTTTAGCGGTCCGGTCGGCTTTTTTCTCGGCTTTGGCTTTGCCCTTTTTCCGGAGAATTTCAATGGCTTTATCAATATTGCCTTCAGCCTCAACCAGAGCGGCTTTGCAATCCATCATCCCGATACCGGTTCGGTCTCTAAGCTCTTTTACCTGAGTGGCGGTAATCTCCATTCTGTAACATCCTTTCGAAATTAATTTGCCTGTTCCTGAACTTCCTCTGCAGCGGTCGCCGGCACATCCACCAGGCGGGAGTTCTTTGCCTCCAGAATCGCATTGGTCAATTCGGTGATAATCAGTTGAATCGTCTGAATCGAGTCGTCGTTCGCCGGGATGGGAAAATCCACTTCCATCGGGTCGGCGTTGGTATCCAGAATCGCCACGATGGGAATATCCAGACGCTTTGCCTCTTTGACGGCGATGTCATCGTGCAGAATATCCACCACAACCAGCACGTCGGGAGTTTTCTTCATATCTTTGATCCCGCGGTGCAGATCGGCTAATTTGACCCGTTCCCGCTCAAGGGAGAGTTTCTCCTTTTTTGTCAGATTTTCATCATACCCTGAGGATTTATCTTTTTCGAGCTTCTGTAAATGGCGAATGCTCTTTTTAATGGTCGAAAAGTTGGTCAGCGTACCACCCAGCCAGCGTTCAACCACGTAATACATGCCAGCCCGGTCGGCTTCGCGCTGGATGATGTCTTTCGCCTGCTTTTTCGTACCGACAAACAGCACATCGCCGCCCTTGCGAACCGTTTCACGGATAAAGCGGGATGCTTCATCCAGGCATTCGAGGGTCTTGTGCAAGTCAATAATATGGATTCCGTTCTTAGCCATAAAGATGTAATCCTTCATTCGGGGATTCCATTTGCGGGTCAGATGACCAAAATGAGCACCTGATTTCCAAAGCTGCTCGAATGTTACATTTGTCATACAATCAATCTTTCTTCTATTAACGTTTGGAGAACTGGTATGCCCGACGAGCGCCAGCCAAACCGTACTTTTTCCGTTCCACCACCCGGGCGTCTCTGGTCAGGAAACCGGCTGGTTTTAATTTTTTTCGCAATTCCGGTTCATATTTTTCCAGAGCCCGGGCAATCGCCAGACGGATGGCTCCGGCTTGTCCCGAAAGTCCGCCACCTTTGACATTAACCTGAATATCAAACTGTCCGGTTAATTCACAAAGCTCCAGTGGCTGCTTGATGATCTGCTTCAGATTATCACGACCAAAATAATCATCCAAATCGCGTTTGTTGATCATCATCTTACCTTCACCGGCGCTCATCCGCAGACGAGCTACGGCACGTTTCCGGCGACCAAGAGAGACATATTCTAATTTCGGCATATCTTGGTTATCCTTCCAATACGATTTTCTCGGGTTGTTGAGCCTCATGCGGATGCTCGGGACCGGCATAGACCTTCAGCTTCTTAAATAGTTTCCGTCCGAGTGTATTCCGGGGCAGCATGCCCTTGACCGCCCGACTGATAATCTGCTCGGGGTGCTTCTCCATGGCTTCCCAATAGCTCTCAAAGCGACCACCACCCATATATCCGGAGTGAGTAAAATATTTTTTCGACTCGGCTTTGCGTCCGGATAACCGGACCTTGTCGGCGTTCACGATTACCACAAAATCGCCAGTATCCATGTGAGGTGTATAGTAAGGTTTGTTTTTCCCACGCAGAATTGACGCCACCTGGCTGGCGAGACGACCCAGCACTTTGCCCTCAGCATCAACGACGTACCATTTCTGATTAATTTCATTAAGTTTCGGATAATATGTCTTGTACATTCCTTCTCTCATACCTACAGTTAAAACAGCGGGTAAACTTACAATCCGACAGTCTTATAATCAAGATTTTTTTAGCCAGGACTTCCCCCAAAAATTAATATAATTTGCTGTTAAGTAATTAATAAATAAGGACATAATACAATTAGTAAGTGGAAATGTTAGATTTTAGGAAAAAATTGGGGGTACTTTATAAGAGTTT
>DSAS01000050.1 GCA_011046365.1 Fidelibacterota bacterium | reverse complement strand
GACTTTCGCCTGATTACTTCTTCGAAATCTGAGTCAACGGACAAACAGGACTAACCGTAAAGACACCAGAAATGCGCAAAGAATTCTCTGGTAAATCAGAGTTTGGGCGTTTTCTCTGTCCGGGCACTAGTCAAAACATACTCCCGGGTTTCCTGACCTGCGGAATTCCGTAAGGAATAATTCACAGGGTTAAGCCGATTATTTTTTCTGGGGTACCCCCCTCTTTTCGGGATACTCGTTCCAGGCGTCTTCGTCCGGTCAGTGGCAGAACCAAATAGTGCATCAATCTAGCAATTCTAAAATTCTGGCAATCCCCACTTATCTTTCAACCGTATATATTCTGTCTCCGGTAATTGAACAAGAATCGGGTCGTCGTCACTGTCCAGCCATCTGAGAATATTGCCCATCTCCGCCCGGGACAGCGTGGTGCAACCTGCCGTCGAATCACCCCGCACCGAAACACAATGCAGAAAGATACACGAACCGGCGCCCTTCTGAGTATCAACAGTATTATGTTCCACTACGACACTGTAATGATAAGCATTGGGCGCGCGGTGAATACGCTCTGATGAATTCCAGTCAACCGACTCTATCCGATCCTTTGCAACCAATTGATTATAATACCGGGATTCCACGTCATCAACACATTCCAAAAACTCATTCACCGACCTATAGGGAATTTTTAAATTACCAATATCTTCGATTGCGGGAAATCCAAACGCCGCACCCAAACGAAATACACCCGCTGGACTTTTTCCGTCACCTTCCCGCTTGATGGGAACACTGCTGCCGGGAATCCGATGCAATCCTTCGCCCCAGCCCATGCCATTGCGACCGAGAATAATATTCACCTTCTGACCAACCGGGACCCAACCGGTATTGTTATCTCTATGTTCAAAACATTGCATGATTCCCTTTGAAGCGGTCCAGGAGGGCGTTCTGACGATGATCAGCTGCCGGCTGCTAACTGGTATCGGATTTCCCCGATCGTCCCTTAGAAGGAACATAATGACCATTATGGCGCCCACGATTACAATTAGTAGAATCCAGAGCATCATGCGTAGTTTGCCGGATTGCCGCAGCATCATACGGTTCTGATCACGAATGGTTTCGGCTGTTGAATTCATAATAGATCCCCCATTTAAAAGTTAATTTGTCAAATCTCTAATTGCATTGCCAACAAGATGCGAAATAAAGCACAACTCCAAAAAGAACAATGTGCCGTGCATTGGTCTGCCCGTTACCGGAGTAAATCCGGCTTATTGATGTTGCCAGCGATTGCGTCCACCCGGCGATGGTCAGCCAAAACCGGGTTACGTAAGATCGTTTTAAAAAGACCGGTACTTTTTGGAAAAGTACCAAAAATTGATCGGCTCTACGAGTCCATTCCGGGCGATCCGGGTGTCTTGATTTAAAAACACCCGTAAATTTCCTAACCAATTGCGGCTTCCATTCATGCAGAATAAATATCAGCAATGGCAAAACAAACACGGCTGTCGTCAACACCAGAGCTGCATTGCCGTTCCAATAGCCCAGACGGCTGAGGACCGCCTGGCTGTTCCAGTCAACAGTCGCGGGAAAATAGCTCTCAACCGCAGCAATCAGCGCTTCAAGCATCAGGCTTGGAAATACTGAAATCACGATAATCGCCGTGAGCAATAGATATTGCGGAAGCAGATACCAGAGAGAGGCTTCCTTAATTTGCTTGAATTTTCGTCGGGATCGTCCGAAAAAGATAGCTCGCATTAATCTCAAACAGTATAGGAGTGCAATTATACTCGCAATGAATACTAATGCTGTCTGAAAATACCAACTCCGCTCAACTCCGGCGGTAAAAAGTAACCATTTTGACCCAAATCCCGACAGCGGTGGTATGCCGGAAAGCGAAATGAGTCCGACCAGTACTGCAATAAAAGTAAACGGCATCCGCCGTAATAATCCGCCCATCTTTTTTAGAGCGCCAGTGCCTGTCCGGGAAATCAGACCGGCAGTCGCCAGGAACAGCAGCGCCATGTACAGCAGATGGTGAAACGTTAAATACAGCGCCGCAAGCCAGCTCAAATGTGACATTATCGCTACCGATAAAATTATGAAGCCCAGCTGCCCCATACTTGCATAAGCCAGTGATATTTTAATATCCTGCTGAGAAACCGCCAACAGTGTTCCGACCAGTGCTGTTGCAGCGCCCAGCCAACCCAGTAACAGATTGATAGCAATGTTGCCGACCAACGACTGTACCAGATATCCGGCGATGAGCAGTATTCCAAAAATTCCCGCCTTGCTTACAACAGAGACAATTAGCGGTGAAACATCATGCTCCGATTCGGCATAGGACCCGGGCAACCAGATATGCAGCCCCAGCACACCAACACTAATTAAAAAGCCGATTAATAGATATCCGTAGCTTACTGTGACATCGGCGGTTATGTCCGCCAGAGCAAAAATATTGAGATTGCCCGTGACTGCACAACCATGCGCAAATCCGAGCAGAATGCAATACGAGCCTGCCAGCGCGAATAGAATGTAATGGAAACTGGGGTCCTGCGCACTTTTCCCTCTGAGAATCAGGCAAAAGGAGCTGATCATTACCAGCACCCAGGCATAGAGAAATTGCACCGTTGTAGTGGATTTTACCAACAATCCCAGGGATAATATAAGCATTGTCAACAGCGGATAGAGCCCGTTTCTCCGACCTGTCGCGTGGAGTGTCGTGATCAATTGAACCAGTCCGCCGACCAGAAACAGGGCGGCAAACAGCTGCAATATTCCCTCAAGCTGCGCAATGACATGATGAGCAAAGGCTCCGGCGAACATAATACAGAAAATCCCTTTGACTTTCGTTGGCAGCCAATCAATAGCAAAGAACAGGGCAGCCCCCATCAGGGGTGTATAAAACAGCGGACTGAATGAATAATAGTATATAATCATTAAAAAACCGGCATTAAACAGTCCGATTACAAAAAGCACCGGCGGCACCAGCGTCCTGAAATTGAGTGCGGCTGCCTGCCTGACGGGCTCCTTCACGACGGAAATAAACCAGCGGATCAGATATACCGCTTCTAAAAATGAACCAACTAATATCAAATAAATCCAGAAATGCCGACCGCCTTTCACCAGGAATACAATCAGCTCCCATCTCGCCCAGAATCCCGGAAACGGCGGTAATCCGATTAGCGCAAAAATAAAGCTGCCAAAGACAAACAGCAGCAGCGGATTCTGTCGGATCGCCGACAAGCGCCTGGTATTTTTATTCTTGAACAACCCCGCCAACCAAAACAGTCCCGCCTTCGCCAGAAAATGATTCAGAAAGAGACCACTGATTATTATGATCAACAAGTCCTTTGTCAATTCTCCGTAAGTACTTCTATATAAGAGACTTATCACCAACAGTAAAAGCCCCGTCCAGGCAATTGACGAGTACCCCAGTAGCCTTTTGGAGTCGTTCTGCTTTAGCCCAAGCAGATTAGAAAAGACAAAGGTCACACCGCCGATTCCCGCCAGTAAACCAAAGATTCTTACGTCAAACAGCGGCGTCAATTTGTAGATTACAAAGAGCAGAGCCGCCGAACCGGCTGAAGCAATCATCGCCCCGACTCCACTATTGGCCGTCTTATATATGTCCAGAGCCCAGCCGTTCACCGGAAAGGGTGCCAGCTGGATTACAATCGCAACAACTACCAGAAACAAAGCCACAAATCCCGCCCTGCCGGCAAGCAGTTCCTTCACTGTAACCATGTTGTCCAGATTCAGTGTGCCGGTTAGCCAATAAAGGCAGATTAAACCGAGCAGCAGCAATACCGATGAAATTCCATAAACCCTGAAGTGTTTAAATACCGCGCTTACTGATACCGGATTCCACCGGTATCCCAGGACTGCTACAGTCGCAATGAATCCGATTTGTATAAAAACAAACAGAACGAATAGGTTGCGGGTCAGGATTATTCCATTGAGACTCACTATCATCAGCAGAAAAAATAGCATCCCGGTAACTTTGGATTGTTTAAATTTTGAAAATAGAGACACAGCGCTGAGAAGACCAGCCAGATTCACCAGAAACGTTCCCATTACCTCTTCGGCTCCCAATCTCAGATAAACCAAAACCGCCAGCGGGGAACCGTTCAGCTGATCCACAACCGTGTCTGTGCCCTGCAAAATTGCAACCAGCCACTGACCGGCGATGAGCAAGATACCAGTCAATGCCGCATAAAACAGCCCCATTGTACCTGCCCGGTTATACCGGTCAACGAGAAACAGAAATAATCCTGCTCCGAAAACGATGATGAAAATGTACAGCGGATTCACCATTTACTACCACTACTACCACTTAGATAATTCGTATCCTGCTTTCACCAAACTCAATAGAATAATCACCTCTGACCTCGACATTAGAAGTTCCCGAAGTTAACCCGGTTGATTTTCCTGACGGTTAATATCTATTCTGCCACTTTTTCATGGCTGTAAAATACAAAGAAAGTATGTGAATTGCAGTATTGCTGATACTACAACAGTAAAAATTTTTCACACACGTCACCCTGAAATCTATAATATGTTTTTGTTAATACGGTTCTGCTGAGATCCTGTTTTCACAGAATATTACTCACCCACTTTTCGCCAGCCGGTATGGTTGCCGGTTACTGCGAATCCGCACCAGACTATCCTTTATGGCGAAGGGAGAGTAATAGATAAAAAACGACACCAGACCGACGACTTCCAATATCAGAATATACCATGGCCAGGGTCTGAAGTAGTCCATAATCGAGGCTGTCTCCGGTTTGTGGCAGATAAACAGATAATTCCCATCGGTCAGGAAGTTAAAAATTGCAATGAAAACCAAATAGATATTGGTTATCACAAATACCCGAAAAATCGATTTGAATTGCGGGCGGTAAGAAAAAGAAAATGTGCTGTAGAGACTGGCAGTGACGATCAGACCATGTGACACAAAAAACTGGAAGAAACGGTAGTGCGGAAAGGGATAGACGATATCCGGCTGCAGGAGCGCCTGGATTGCTCCGCCGAGCCCCCAGAAATAGACCAGTTCGTAGAGCCGGTAATTTTTATTGATCAGCATTATCGCACTGAGAACCACCGCGGCACCGCAGAGATGGAGCGGCAGCGAAGTCCCGGCGCGCCATCTTCCGCAATAAATCCGCCAGAGACTTAAAGAAATTTCCTGCAGGATTAATAAACCCGCCAGCGTACAGCGGATGATTTTGTCGTGCGACTCGTCTTTATATTTTCTGACCCAATAAATTAGAATGACATTGACAAGGAAAATACAAAGCAATCCCAGAAAATGGGCGCCGGAAAAAATCCTGAAGATGCCATAAGGATAGTGGTGTAAAAAATATTTCTGCATTAAAAAACCCCCTCCAAATAAGGCTTAATTTATCAGCAGAATTATTTTCGACAAGATTTTTTTTAGCATTGATTAGGTCTATTCTTTAACAGCATCGTAATGAGAATCAGTTGTCCCCTGTTCGCACGGCATGGAACGTAAAATGATAGCGATACCGTTGTTAGTAAAGAAATGTTACTTTATGGTTATAATTTGCATGAAATATTTAAAGTTACTTCTTATCATTTGGATGAATGCAACCAACCGCAACCCAGATAGACGAAATTTTCAACAGTCTGCTGGACACCGAATTACCCAGGCAAACAGCAATTGATGAAAATTCAACAGACGGTCCGGATTTTTGCCGGCTCATTACAAAACGCTACCGGGCATGCTCGCTTGATGCCCAAAGCCGGCTAAAATTTCATCGAAATTTTCAAAAATGCGTGGATTCCGAGCGGGCGGTTCAGCTGAACATTCCCATCGGCGGCTATAAAAAATGTCATTTAACCGCAGCGCCTGAAGCCGACTGGGCGGAATTCTTCAATCTGGCTTTTATGAAAGACCTGGCTTTAAAAATCGCCGCCTGCTATGAACCCGGGGTTCAGATAACCTATCTGGCATCCGGCTTTATCCGCTATGGATTGAATATTACCAATTATCCGCCGGATCACTTTTACACCTATTTTCAATCAATGGAAAAACTGACCGCTTATCTTAACGAAATGCTGAGTGGCACTAATATCAAATTTTCTTTTGAAACCGTCAGTGAACGCATAGACCATGCCGATTTCATGGCTCATTTTCGGGTAAATTTGCAGACGGCTAAAACTTTTTGGAAAGACCCAAAGAATACTGAACAAATTACCAATATCGAAAAAAAAGCCCGTAAAAATTACTACTGCCCGCAATATACTCCGACCCAAAAAGAGATTCGTGAATCCGCCCAGACAGCCTGGGCTTATTTAAAAACCTTTGCCATGTTAAAATGCATAGATGCAGACGAGGAAATCCCGGTAATTTTACGCAAGGGCATGCCCGGCTATTTGCATCTGCGTTCTTCATACAATTCGGTTGTTCAGTTTTGGGTGGGCGAAGGTGTCCTGGTTCGGCGCAAGAATACGCTTTTCCCGACTATCCTTTCCGATAAAAATCTGAAAAAATGCACTCTGGCCCAATCCTATCCGACCGATCGTTTTAAAGAGTTGGGTAATAATTTTCACACAATTAAAGTAGTCAGAGAAATTCCGGATTAACAGAAAGCAACACAGTAAATAACCAAAAAGGAGTAAATCAGATGACAAATTATGTAGTGGTTAAAAAACTTAAGGACGCAGCGCGAAAAGACCTCCCCAAAGCAGCTGAATGGCAAAAGCAGTTTGATCAGTGGCTCAAAGAACACGGTGCCAAATTCGAATCCGTCAAACACTATTTATGTGTAATTGGCGACGAAATGTATGAATCATGGTACAGTTATCATGACATTAGCGCACTGGATGCGGACGGTGAACTCGCAGATCAATTTGCCGATGATCCCGCATGGCAACGGCTGAATGCGCGGGGACAGGAACTTTTTGAACGCGTCAGTAGCCGAATATTAAAGCAACTCTAATCGGAATCTATTATCGAGCACTTAAAAATTACCGTTTTAGGCTCGGGTAACTCCGGGCTTGCGCTCGTCGCCGGCATTACGCGGCGGGGATTCCCGGTTAATTTGGGAAACCTTCCCCGGTTTGAATCGCACATCGCTCCCCTGCAAAATGCCGGCGGGATTTTCCTAAAGGAGCAGGAACAGACCCGTTTCATCAAACTCAACCGGATTGGCACCGAGCTTCCGGAGCTACTGAAAAATGTCCAATGTGTTTTTATCGCGGCACCGGCGTATCGGCATGAGCTATTCGTCCGTAGCATTGCTCCGTTCCTGGGAACCAACCAGTATCTGATATTCATTTCCTACTTTGCCGCATTGCGGTTTTACCATTGGAAACAG
>DSAS01000073.1 GCA_011046365.1 Fidelibacterota bacterium | reverse complement strand
GATTATCCGACCTGAATAGCCCCGCCTAAGTGGTTTGATTGCCAGAATTGCAGCCGCACCGAGATCGAGTTTCAGGTTCAGTAAAGCGGTTATCTCTTTTTGGGTATAGCGAAAACTCCAGCGGAAATATTCTCCTTCGACATCAACACTGCCAAGATATTTAATCAAATCTTTCTCAGGTATTATGTGCGGACTGCAAAATGTCTCCGGTACATCCTCAATCCACCGACGAACCCTCTCTTCGGAATCCAGCGGCAACGCTTCATGGGTAAAACCAACGGGAGCATCCACAAGCGACTGTAGATAGGCGATTGGCTGATCGCCAAATACATGTTCGAAGGATTCCGTCACACCACCACAACTTTTAAAATAGCGGGCGTCACAGATTTTCCCTTCCGAAATGAGTACCTTCCCGAAAGTATTCAACGCCCCGCGCACGGCTTCATCGCTCAGATAGGTCGTACCCTGATAGCGCTGACAGCAATCGTCATTGCACACATCGAGTTCCAGACTGCGGTGTTTCATCTCTACATTCGCCAGCATCCAGGAACGCGCTACTATAGTCTGGGATTCGATCAGCGCCGGCGGGCAGGCGGCGCCCATCTCAGATGTAGCCACGCACATTAGATACTGTTCAATGGGCAACACATTCGTGACCAGGAGTACCTCACCGACAGCCCGAAGTTCGATGGCGCCCGGTAAAAAGACATCAATGTTTTTAACCCAGTGAAAGCCTCGCCCGGCGACAACGTTGAAAACTTTCAATCCCGATCGGTTTGTCATTATAATGTCATCGGCAAGGGGTCTGATTTCCAGTGATTCATTCGCAGCTTTTAAAAATACTTTTTCATTAATCGAAACAACAATAGCCGCCTCACTTAGCCGGAAATGGAGTCTGTCTCCACCGTCCAGCTTCCACTTCCGTTGATCTGATCCGGTCAGCTGGTATTGGGGTGATGCCGGTACCTCCATGCGGATTTCGGTAAATTGATCCTCCGGCAATACGATCCCCACTCTTAAAACCGGTTCTTTGGAAGGAATGGTATTTGGAACTAACATATTACCTCCCGTAGGTTAAATAGGCATCAATACCTGCTCCCAGTGCCGGCGCCTCCCGCAACTGTGAGATTGCCAGCCGTTCTTTATTAAACATCCCATCTTTGCAGTAATGAGCCTTAGCTTTATCATCCAGAACAGCGGATTCACGAATCAACATTCCCAGCGAATGGATAAATGGTTGCCAGAGAGTTGCATCATCTCGCGCATTTTGCAACATATCGCCCAGCCGCTGACCAATAATTATTGAGTCAATAACGGTACCGAGATAGGGATGCTCGTTTTTTGGTTCCGGGCGGTCCGGATTCAGAAAATCAAAGATACCCTGCCAGCCGGTATACAGCGTGCTTATCCGTTCGTACAGCAGCAACGCCAGATATTTGGCTACCTTATTAACGGTTTTACAAGCCTGCCGGTCACCGTTGCGGGCAAGAGCCAGTATCTGCGGCGGATAGATTTCATTCTGGTTTAATTCTGCCAGCGACCGGTTGGACAGTTCGCCATATAACGACTGAATCCCTTTTGACGAGACATAGGTTTCAATAGAGCGATTTTCCGGACATTTCATTTCCCAGGTTTTTACAAACCATGATTTAATATCGTCAAGCGAAACAAGCCGACCATTCAGTTTCAAGGCATCGGCGGCACCAGTGCCGCCACCTAAATAGTAGGAATTCGTTACATTCCGAAACTGACCACCGGAAGCATACTCTTCACCCAATCCGCAATAGTAGGCATCGCTGCCGATATGATCAATCGGCGAAATCAGTTCCACGCCGGCGGCATTCAATCGCTTTTCAAGATTCAGCGCATAATCAATCTGGCGCGGACCGTTCGCCATGACTGCGATTCCGCGCTGATTTTTCGTTTTCAGACCGGGCATCCCGATCCCGATCAACAGGCGGGGCTGCCCACTTTTACGGGCAACTTCAATAATCGCATCGGCACAGGCGGCGGTATAGGCAAGAGCTTGGCGCAATTCTGCCGCGGTCGGTTGAATCCGGTCGCTGGTCAGTTCGCCTAACTGAGTCTTCATATCCACCGGTTGAAATCCCTGATCACATTCGGGATACTCTGCATAAGCGCGGCTTTCGCTAACATTACCCAGAGAAAATTTTCCGGAATCGTCAACCTCAACAGCCCAGGCGGTTACCTTAGTAGCGCCTCCGTCAACACCGATAATTAAAAAATCCTGCATAACTCTTACTTTCAATTGTTTAGAATATAAACGATTTTTTCGAAATAGTATAATTCAAAAATAACCACTTTCAGGTTCAGAGAAGGTCATTGATTGTGTATCCGAAAAATTGATTCTGACCGGCCATTGCTTTCTTGAAGATTTTCCGAAATTACTGAAGATTCAGCTGAATTCTCCGCTGCACCGCCAGGAGCCGCATATAATCCTTGGCTTCGTCATTGCGATCAATGGTTTCCTGATTGATGCAGTGATCGGTTCCGCCGGAATGCCGCACGACATCATAAATCGGCGCGTAAATCCGTCCAACTTTATATTTCTCACTGATTTTCATCACTAAGTCATAATCTTCCCCATAATTGCGGGCATAGGGCTCGTCATTGATCCCGAAATAGTTCAGCTCTTCAATAATTGCAATCGGAATGCAGCGCGGTGCGCCGGCACCGTTGATATGCAAAAGGTTATTCCGCCCGTTATCGTCGGTCCACTCGTCATGTGTCACCACCGGAATTTCTTCCATCCGGACAAATGTTCCGTCATCTAGTTTTTGCCAGACTTCATAGGACCCGATGACGATTCCGATTTGCGGATCAGACTCAAAGAGCCGGACCACTTTTTCAACAGCATTCGGCTTCAAACGATCGTCGCTGTCCAGCTGGATATAATATTTCCCCCGGGCGCGCTGAATTCCCAGATTCAGCGACAAACCGATATTGTTAATGTCTGCAACCACCAGAGAAACCGGCGGTTTGTTGGCATCATACTTGCTCCCCCCGGGCTGATATTTATGCACCTCTTCAACGGTCGGGTCCTGCATTCCACCATTAACCACAACCACAACTTCAATATTTTTCATCGTCTGATTAAACACAGAATTGAGGGCGGTTACGATAAATTCCGGGCGGTTATTGACAGGAATTACAACCGAAGCAATGAACTCATATTCAGCATCGCTATCCGGTCGCTGATGATAGTTGAAACCCGGTTTCAGATAAGCACCGATCCGTTTCAGATGTTCGGTGAGGACCTTTTCGGCTTCCCGCTGCACCTCTTTCCCGGCTAAAAGGTAATCGAAAACGTTATGGTCTTTACCCTGATCGAAAACATCATAAAGTGCCCCGGCGTATTTATTGGCAATATGAACAATTTCAAATTTTTCGGATAATTTCAGACGGGTATCGTACATTAATTGATATTTTATCGCTGGATCAAAATTACCAACACTTGCCAGTGCCCTGGTTGAAAAGAGAAATGCCCGACCGTAATCCTGATTATCGCGCAGACGACCGTGATGATGTTTCAGTAAGCGAATCTCTCTGGGCTGGTCGTTTTCAATCAGATTATAATCAGCATACAACATGCCCAGGTTGGAATATTTGCACACACCGATATCAACAGTTTCCAGATAGGAGTATTTCAATTTCACATCGGCATCATAATTATCAATATAGACACAAAAGTCGCTGGTAATTTCTTCCAGGCTGCGGTTCAAAGCCTCTGCCAGCCGCCGAATATCGCAACCGAGCACCACCAGCTCACTCGACTCGATAGCAAATTCCGGCAAAATTTCTTTGTTGTGATTCAGAACGATGATTTTCGTGACCTTTAATTTTTGATTAATGACCGAATCCAGCAAGGCGGTAAAACCACTCGTATCAATGGCGTCCCTTTCACTAAAATGCAGAATAACGCTGTAGCTGCCATATTTTCGCTTCTCTGTCATTCACTGCTCCTTTGTAAATATTCGATTTTCACTCCGGCTGACTTGTATTGTATTCAGAATTTAAGCATATTAGTAATGTTGCAAAACTAACGATTTTTCAGCACATTTTCTAATAAATTATTCCCTGAATTGAAAAAATGGTTTTTTTTAGAATAATTTTAACTTTTACAGACCTCCTTGTATCTAAAGAACTTGAAACCGTTTTGTTTTGCTTTTAAGAATAAAACCTTTGTCAACCGATAAAATTTTGTAGTTTAGCACAGTTTTTGTGAGACAGTTGAATAGTAACCGAATCAGGGAAAATCAATGAAAAACCGTTATCTATCAATGTATGTATTTCTGCTGATATTCTTTGGAATGTTCATCCGGATGACCAATGCCGATCCCGGTCCGGCGACCCGCGGCTCCATCAAGGGCTTTGTTTACGACAGAAAAAACAATAAACCGGTGGAATATGCCAACGTCGTCCTCTACTGGCAAAGAAGCCACGAACAGGTCACCGGTACAATAACTGACGCAAACGGGTACTTCAATCTGAATGAACTCCGTCCCGGGATTTATATCCTGGAAATTAAATTTATCGGTTTCGATGCGTTTCACATGGACAGTCTCGTCATCCGTCCAAGCGCCAGCGAAGTTGATTTAGGTCGGATCGAGATTACACCCGATGTGCTTGCCATGGGCAGTGTCGAGGTCGTCGGCGAAAAACCGATCATCGAGTTTCAAATTGATAAAAAAGTCATTAACGTCAGTCAGCAGTTTACCTCTCTCTCCGGTACCGCCGTGGACGTCCTCGAAAACGTCCCTTCGGTGAGTGTTGATATTGAGGGAAACGTCAGTTTACGGGGCAGCGGCAGTTTTAATCTTTTAATTGATGGGCGCCCCTCGGTACTGGATGCCAACGATGCCTTACAGACAATTCCGGCAAGTTCCATTGAAAATATAGAAATAGTTACCAATCCCTCGGCAAAATATGACCCCGACGGCGTCGCCGGTGTCATTAACATTATCACGAAAAAATCCGAGAAAACCGGAATTGCCGGTCTTGTAAATACCAGCATCGGATCCTTCGGCAATCACAGCGCGGATTTTCTATTGAATATCAAAAAAAACCAGATCGGTTACTTTATCGGCGCGGATTACGGATATCGCAATTTCCCGGGCAATATGATGCGCGAAACCCGTACTTACCATGCGGACACGACTACTTATGATTTATACGACGGAGCATCGGAATGGAGTGGCAGATCACTAGGGCTGCGCGGCGGAATTGATTTGCAGCTTACGGATTCCGATCTGCTGCGACTCAGTCTGCGTTATGGTACCCGCAGCGGCGGTCGCGATTCCGAAACCGAACATCTGATTTATGAGGTTCCCGGCAGCGATACCACTGTTTATATCAGCAATGGTGAGTTCAATCGTAGCGGCGCGTTTTATTCACTTAACCTGGATTACCGGCACAAATTCAAAAAAGAGGGGCACGAACTAAGCAATCAGATTGATCTTGGCGGGCGTGGTGGCGATGAAAAAGCTCTTAGCGAAGAATATAGTGAAAACGGCACACTTAATTTCGGTCAGCGCTCCACCGAATCAGGACCGGGTAAACGAATCCGCTATAAACTGGATTATATGCTGCCACTGCAAAATGAAAATAAAATCGAAGCCGGTTATCAATCACGATACAGCGTCTCTGTTGATGATAACACCATGAATAACTGGAACGCCGACAGCAATGCCTACGTCCCGAATCTGAATTATTATCGCAAAACCGACTATACGCGCGCAATTCAGTCGCTTTATCTGATTTATGCCGGAAAAACCGGCAATTTCGGCTACCAGGGCGGACTACGGGGAGAATACACCTATCAGTTCATCGAAATGAGCGGTGTGGACAGCAGCTTTTCTGTTGACGAATGGGATATTTACCCAACCCTGCACGCCTCCTATTTTTTCAATAACGGTCAGCAGCTGATGGCTAGCTACACACGGCGGATTGACCGGGTCAGGGGCTGGTACTTGGAGCCATTTGAGACCTGGATGGATGCAAAAAATGTACGCCGTGGCAACGCCGGTCTAAAACCTGAATATATAGACTCTTACGAAACCGGATATCAGAAAACATTTGGTAAATCGCTGCTGTCAGTTGAAGCATATTATCGTATTACTCATAATAAAATCGAAAGGGTTCAGACCCTCTACCCGGGCAGTGAGGGCATTATTTTACATACCTATGATAATATCGGAAAAGATTACGCCTTCGGTACCGAAACAATGCTGACCCTGATCCCGGTTCAGTGGTGGAACCTCAATCTCATGGGAAATCTGTACAATTATCGCGTCAAGGGGTTACTCTATAATGTTCCCTTTGACGAGAGCAGTTTCAACTGGAGTCTCCGGGTAAATAATACCTTCCGCCTCAGTAAAAGCAGTCGGATTCAGTTCAGCGCCAATTATCGCAGCCCGACAGTCAGTGCTCAGGGCAGGGACGGCGAGATGTTTTTTACCAATCTGGCATTCCGGCAGGAATTTCTCGATCGGAAATTATCGGCAACACTACAAATCCGTGATCTGTTCGGAACTGCCTCCCATTACCATAGAAATGAAGGTCCCAATTTCTACTCCTACAGCCGGTTTGAGCGTCAGCCCCGCATGCTGTTTTTTACTCTGACCTATAACATTAATAATTATAAAAAAGACCGTGAGCGCAACGGTGGTCAGGAAAACGGTATCGAATTTGACGACGAAAACAATATCGGTTTTGAATAACCCCTGACGCAGTTCAGTATAATTAAAAATGCGAAGCTGATCTTCGCATTTTTTTTATCATTTACCTTGCCTGCCAGTTTTTATCTTTTTATATTTCGTCAAATGTCGAATTGATAGAAAGGTAAGTGAAAGATGCGACAACTGACCAAAGTCTTTAAAGCCCTCGCAGATAGCAACCGGCTCAGGATTCTTAAAATGCTTGAAGTCCGTCAACTCTGTGTCTGTGAGATCCGGGAAGTCCTCGGTCTGGCAACATCCACCGTCTCAAAACATCTTTCGATTCTGCGGGAAGCCGGGTTTGTCACCGACCATAAGGAGGGCAAATGGGTAAATTATGAACTGCTAAATACGCAATATAATGAATACATCAGACAATTGATGCCTCTGCTGCATAACTGGTTGATTGAAAACCGGACTATACAGGCGGACCGGACAAAAGTTACCACCGTCTGCCGGGAAACCATCTGTAGACACTGAACAATAATTCTTAACATACAGGTCATACAGGAAAAACTATGAACTGGAAAGAAGAATATAAAAAGCTGCTCTGGATCGTTGCTGTTTTCCTGGCGGCATTTTATTTACCTGTCGGAAAAT
>DSAS01000170.1 GCA_011046365.1 Fidelibacterota bacterium | reverse complement strand
GCCCGGTGGTTGGAGTGTTCCCCTAAAAAACGGGGTTTCAACCCCGCTGTTATCCCGGGTTAAAACCTGGAGTAAGGTTGGGTTTCATTTTATAATCCACGGCTTGAAAGCCGTGGCTATTCATACTCTTTGATCGAGGCACCATTTTCTGATAAGATTATAAATAGCTCTGGAATTTATTCCGGGGATGAAGTAATCTCCTGAAAAAGGGGTTTCAACTCCTTTTGTATCCCAGGCTAAAACCGGACCCGGTTACGACTGGACTGTTTGGCTTCGTAGAGTTTTTTATCGGCTAGTTGAAAAAACTCATCTTTTGTGGTTATAGAATTAGAATTCATCGCCGCAATCCCGCCGCTGATGGTGGCGCGGATCTCTTTATCGCTCAGGGACTTAAATTGATGGTCCTCGCAGCGTTTGCGGATGCGTTCTCCCAGAACGACGGCGCCCTCAAGGTCGGTTCCGGGCAGGATCAGCACCAGCTCCTCGCCGCCGTAGCGACAGGGAATATCAACATCTTTCCGCACGGCTGATTTGATAATATCGGCAATTTCTCGAAGAATAATATCTCCCTGCTGGTGCCCGTAGGTATCGTTGATTTTTTTAAAATGATCAATATCAAAAACAATCAAAGCGAGGTCGGATTCGACACGTCTCAGACGGGTGATTTCCTCCTGCAGACGGATGTCGAAATAGCGCCGCACATAAAGACCGGTGAGCCCGTCAATGGTTGCCATTTGAAACAGGTGGGCGTTCTCAATCGCCGTGGCGATCAGGGTTGTTATGACGGTAATAATTTCTTCGTGATTCCTTGATACGGGGTAATCCTCCCGATGTTCATAATTAATAAATCCGATGATTCTGTTTTTGGTGCCGATGAGCGGCAGACAGGTGCATTTGCGGCTTTTGGCGAAAATACTGAAAGAGGGAATCGGATAGTCGTATTTCCTTTGACAATAGTATACAGCTGGATTCTTGGTCTCCAAAACTTCGGCAAAGGGTGTGTTCTTGATCGAAAATTCCTGTTCAGCTTCCTGAAAATTACCCTTGACCATTGTGCCGAGCAGGGTGGCATTGCTGCCGTCTTCATTCAGAAGTAGCAGTGACAGATTCTGGCTGGAGCTGAAATCGGCGATCGTACAGATCGAATGAAACACCAGCTGTTGCAAATCCAGCTCCGCCACCAGCTGCCGGGTGGCGTACTTCAAAGTTTGCAAAGTGATTTCAATATCGTAATCGGGTTGTTTTTCTGTCATAATAATACGTTCCTGTTCAGCTTATGTTGTCTTGCTTTGGGTCTGCTTTTTATTAACAAAATCAGGATAAGATTCGCGCATACAGTCGGAGCGATTTTTGATATTTTTGTGTTAATGCCGGTCGCTTGGCGTAAATCTCATCAAGGATCCGCCGCGCCAGCGGTTTTTTTTCCGCCAGCAACTCTCTGATCTGTTCGTGAAATGCACTGTTGACCATATATTCTCTCCTGATTAGTATAAATATACATATTCCCGCTGGTTTTCCAAACGCTTATCCGGGACCCCGCCGAGTCAGCAGTGAGAGATAGCTACGGTATAGGTAATTATTTTTCCTGGATAATACCGGTTACATTCAGATCCAGCAGACCGACGAAGGTGACGTTCAGGATTCCGGCGACGGGAATAAAACGGTCCGCCGTTTCCAGCCCGATCAGATGTACGCCGTGCAACCGCACCCGTTCTTCGCCTTCTGCGACATTCCATTTTAAAGCGTAGATGCGATAATTCTCTGTCTGAATCGGTGCTTCCGCCAGGGCAATCGGATAACTTTCTGCCATGAACAGGACATCGCGGATTTCGTCAAAGCGACAGTGATACAGCAGTCGGGTGAATTCAATCAGGTTGACAGCCGGTGTGGCTAAACCGTTTTGAAAGATTTTCTGTTTGGTTTCACGGGGAGACTGTGTCCGATATGCTTTGAATACCCAGAGGCTGTCCCGGCGGGCATAGACCATTTGTTCCGCCGTCGAACCGGACACTTGATCCACAAAAAGTGAGTCGTTCAGCCAGTAGCTCAGGTAGCGGGTGTCCCATTTTTCAAAAGGTGGATCGTAGGATATGGAGAAGGAATCCCGGCTGCTGATTGTTACTTCGCCCAGTTGCAGCCGTCCGATGTGCAAACCCAGCAGCCGCAGGTTGGCGGTGAGAGTGTAATGCTCGCGGAATTCCCGCTCCGCGCCTGAATATTGGGTAATTAGACTGTTTTGATTTTGGGTTGAAATTTGATCCAGTTTTGTCAACAGGTCACTAAAATCGTTTTCGCCGGACAAAACAATACCTTCCAGGACTATTAAAAGGGTAAAGATAAATTTTGCAAATTTTTGCATCGTGATGAAGTAAAATTCAAATAACGAATAATTTTGTGGTTTTCTTATAATAAAAAACTCAGATTGTCGCCGGGTTGGTATTCCATGGCTGGCACTCCGGCACGCAGCAGCCGGGCGCCGGTTGTGCCCTTTAGAGTCATGTTATTATTGTAAATGAGCAGCATGGCGCCTTCCCGGAGTCCGATTACCGGAACGTCGTTGAATACATGAAACTCTTTAATGCGGGTTTCACGGGTTTCGCCCATATGTTTTGAATCCGGGTCAGGATCGAGGTAATGAGGATTGATATTGAAAGGTACCAAATCCAGAGCTTTAAAAGAGGGCGGATACATGATCGGCATATCGTTGGTGGTCATGATACTGATAGTAGCGACATTGGAGCCGGCGCTGGTACCGATATAGGGTTTACCATTGGCCACTTCTTTTTGAATAGTATCGATCAGATCATTTTGATAAAGGCCGGAAAGCAGCACGAAGGTATTCCCGCCGCCAATGAAAATGGCATCGGCGTTGCGGATGGCGCTTTGCATATCTTCGTGCTCATGTACACCACTCAGGGAAAAGCCCATTTTTGCAAAACGTTCCCGGGCAGTTTTTGTGTAATCGTCATGACTGATTCCGCCGGGTCGGGCAAAGGGGACGAACACCACAGTTTTTCGCTTTCCCAGAAATGTTTTGATTTGATCGGCGCAGTGATCGAGATAACCGCTGCCGTGCAGGGTGGAATTGCTGATTAACAGTAGCTCGCGGGGCATGATTTCTCCTTCGGTAATTTTTTTATCATGGTAAAATTTAAAGGAAAGAAGACAGAAAGCAAAACGGGATTCCCGATATAAACATCTAAGACGAACAGATGGGCAGTGTCGCAGTCCGGATATTCAAATGCGAATGTTTTTCAGGGATTGCCGAGAATATCGAGAATATTTTGATAAACCTCAAGATCAGCGGGTGAGAAGCAGCAGAAAATCACTTCCATGTCGGAGCGGTGGGTATTCAGAAAGTCCCGGACGGTGACGACGGCGATGCGGGCGGCTTTTTCAACCGGATAACCATAAACACCGGTGCTGATTGATGGAAAAGCGATGCTTTTCAGACCGTGTTCTGCGGCAATTTTCAAAGATGAACGGTAGCAGCTCGCCAGCAATTCGGGTTCGCCGTGCCTGCCACCCCGCCAGACCGGACCGACGGTATGAATGACATATTTGGCGGGAAGATTGTAGCCTTTGGTCAATTTCGCAGCGCCCGTGTCACAGCCATTGAGGGTTTTGCATTCCGCTAAAAGTTCAGGACCAGCGGCGCGGTGAATCGCGCCGTTTACACCACTGCCGCCCAATAGGCTACGATTGGCGGCATTGACAATGGCGTCAACTTTAAGAGTGGTGATGTCAGCGAGAATGGTACGCACTTTTGACATTATAAACGCTCCTTCAGCATTGTGTCGTCACTTTTCCTTTTCAAAGAGTTTCTCCGCCGGACACCCCAGGATCCGCTGTTTACAGTATTGACAGCTCAAAGAACCGCGGACAAAGGAATTTCCAAAGGTGGTCAGCAGGATAATGATAAAGATTCCGATTAAAACCAGCCAATTGAAGTCATGGATTAGCAGGATAATTCCTCCGATCAACGGAATCAAAACCACCAGCATGTCCGGGATCATATCCTTCCAGCTCATTTCTCTGGTGCAGAAATGGGAGATGTCACCTTTTGGAAATATTTTGGCGCTGAACCAGCCTTTGCCGAATCCACAGATTTTACCATAGTAATAGCAATTGACGCAATGCCGGCTGACCAGCCGGAGCTCCATCGAGGTGATATAAAGCAGGTAGAGGACCCCAATAATCCAGTGCAGACGAAAACAGATAAACAGTCCCAATCCGTAAAGCAGAATTGTCACGGCATTAGCGATGAAAACAATCCATGCCGGAAAATTGTCATATAATTTGAGATCGTTCATAAAATCATTTCTTTATGATTACTATTTTTCGCAAATCATCATGAATTCTTTCGAATCTTCCTGTAATTCAATGATTGTCAGATCAGCTTCAGAGCATATCCCATCACGGCTCCGCCGAGTACAATCCAGACGGTATTGATCTTTTTCAATCCAAAGGTGACTGTCACACTGATCCCGGCGATGACGATACTGCGCCAGTCGGTCAGGGTTTCCCGGCTCATCTGGAACAGCACCGACAGCATGACCGCAACCGCCGCGATATTGACAGAATCAAGAAAATAGCCCAGCGGTTTCGATCGCCGCATTTTGGGGATGAGGGGATTAAGAAAGAGAACCAGCAGGAAAGAAGGCAGAAAAATTCCTGCCGTAGCAGCGATAGCGCCCCCCAATCCGTAAAGTTGGTAACCGATAAATGTCGCGGTGGACAGCACCGGTCCGGGCGTGAATTGCCCCACGGCGACGGCATCAATGAGCAGCTGCCGGCTCATTAAGCCTTTGACGACCAATTCTGAGTCGAGATAGGCAAAAAGGACATAGCCACTGCCGTAAAGTACCACACCGACTTTCAGGAAAATCCAGAATACTTTTAGCGCAGAAAGTTGTAGAACCGATTGGGTCGCGACGGGAATTGACAACAGCGGTACAAAGAGGTAAGAGCGTCCAGCGATTTTTGCCTTTAATATGAAGTAAAAGGCACCCAGTACTCCGGCGCTCAGGAGGGCGATAATTTCATTGAAACCTGCCAGGCTGGCAGTCAATACGAGGGCTCCCAGAATGCCCAGCTCCCAGCCTTTCAGGGCTTTGCGACCGAGTTTGAGAATCGCTGCTGCAATGATCGCCAGCACCGCCGGTTTGATTCCGAAG
The DNA here is from genome assembly GCA_011046365.1 of Fidelibacterota bacterium. Lineage (GTDB taxonomy): Bacteria > Fidelibacterota > UBA2242 > UBA2242 > UBA2242 > B118-G9. The sequence goes on along the minus strand of DSAS01000170.1, from coordinate 2,250 downwards.
ATGAACGGTTCCACTGACGGCAAATGACCGTAATTCGCATAAAGCCAGGCAAAAAGCCCGCTAATCACCACAGCCGGAAAAATGAAACAGGCACCGGCGATAAACAGACCCGGTATTCCTGCCCGTTCGTATCCGCAGTGCATGGTCATTTCGGTGGAGTTGGGACCGGGAATCAGATTGGTAGCGCCGACCAGGTCGAGAAAATGCTGTTTACCGATCCAGCGGCGTTTCTGGACGACTTCGTGCTCCATCATAGCGATATGTGCCGCCGGACCACCGAAGGCGATACAACCTAATTTAAAAAAGAGTCGGGCAACCTCGGCTAATTTGGAATGCTTAACTTTCATTTGAGAACTCTGTGTTGTAATGGTGTAGCCGGGCGGGAATGCTGTTGGGTGGCTGGTTCGTTTGGGATTCTTGTGGTTGTTTTCATGCGTCGGTAAAAATTGATCGGTTTATCCTAAATTTCGGCAACAGAAGATAATTATCAAGCAATAAAATTAATTTTTAGAGTTTACATAAATCGGTAAACTCCTGGTGATCAAAAACTTGTTTGTCTTCAATTGCGGTAGTATATTAAAAAAAAATATCCGTCCTCCAGTCACAGAGACGAATATGAGATGTTATTTAAGTAGTATCTTTGTTCACCAAATCCAAACAATAAAACGTTGGAGGGAAAATGAAAAGGGCGATTATTTTCACTTTTTTATTACTGATGGTTGCATGTCAGCCGGAAATCAATGTGATTATCTCCAAGGAACCGGGAATGATATCGGGAGTTGTCGTGCCGACGGATGTGGCAGCGACGGTTGAGTTGTATCAGGGAACGCTGGTAGCCGAGACTGTCACCGACGCCGAGGGGGTATTCGTTTTTGCGGATGTTGATCCGGGAACCTATCGGCTTGTCGCCAAAGCGGCGAATTACGGCTCGGTTGAGATATCCAAGATAAAGGTTTCAGACAGTGAAGGTTATGATGCGGGAGTCATCGAACTTGCCCTGTTTCCGACACCTTTAGTGGACGTATATCCTTACAACGGTGCCCGGGATGTCAATATTTTAAACATCTATATCCGACTTTATTTCAACGACTATATACTGCCGGAGAGTCTTGAAGAGGCATTCAGAATCACGCCCGATATCGAAAATCTCAGTTTTACCCATCCGAATTATAATGCCAGGAGCAGTGGGTATCAGTACTCCATATACGGTATTTTTCAACCGGGAACCGAATACACCGTTACCATTGATACCAGTGCCGAGACCATTCATGGAAAGCACCTTGAATTTCCATATTCCAGTTCTTTTATTGTGGAAAAATTTAAAGTTACCTACATCGGCTGGACTGGCGGTTCTTATGCGGATTTGAGGATTGTGTTTAATGCCGCTGTCGCTCCTGAAAATTTGGACAAGATCATAATTGATCCACCGACGCCGGTTCATCTTCAGGTTCGTGCTGAATCGCGGGCAAGCGTCTCGAACAGCGAGACGCGTTTCAGTATTTTTCCCGAAATATCCTGGATGACCGATACAACTTATACGGTTCTCATCAGCGGCGAGATTGCAGAAGCCAGCGGCGTCATGCTGGGGCGGGATTCGGTCTTTACTTTTACAACCGAGCCGATCCAAATCATCGAAAATTACCCGCGTAACAATCAATATTTCATTGGCTTATTACCCGATATCAAAGTAAGATTCAATAACATCGTTGATGAAAGTACGATCGAGGCGGCTTTATCGGTTGTTCCGGAAGCGGTTTATGAAATCTGGACTTATTATGGCAACGGCTATAACTATTTTTTTCTGAATGTAACCGAAGCGTTAACAACGAAAACAGAATACACTGTCACATTGAGCACCGATCTGAAAGATTATTACGGCAGAAATTTAAAAACGCCGTATGTCTTTAGTTTTGTGACGCAGTAATCAGTGGGAACTGTCTGAAAACAGGTACCCGGCACTGCGGACACTTTTGATATAAATCGGGTTTTTCGGATCGGGCTCGAAATATTTGCGCAGGCGCGCGATAAAGATATCCACCGTCCGGGTTTCGATCTCCGCGCTGATATTCCACACATTTTCCAGCAATTCCTGCCGCGAGACAATCTGACCCCTTTTGGCAATCAAATATTTCATCAACAGCGCCTCTTTCTGGGTCAGTTTGAAGCGCCCGTTACCGGCGCGGCAGGTAAAATCGCTGAAGTTGATTTCGTTATCCCCGAAGCGATAGCGCTCGCTGTGCGGTTCGCTGC